>NZ_WBMR01000051.1 GCF_008923365.1 Actinomadura montaniterrae | reverse complement strand
ATCCAGGGCCCCGGCCACGGGCAGGCGCGCGGAGCGAGTGCAGCGGGCCTGCCCGACGACGGACGACGCGTTTCGCGCGGAGCGCCAGCGGAGCGGGAAACGCGTCGTCCGTCGTAACGGGGGTTCCAGGGGGTCGCCCCCCCTGGGCTGCACGGCTAGCGGTTCTTGAACTGCGGGGGGCGTTTCTGCATCGTCGCGGTCATGCCCTCGGCCAGGTCCTCGGTGAAGAACGCGAGGGCCTGGACGCCGGTCTCCGCGGCGATCTGCCGGCGCAGGCCCGGCACGTCCAGGGACATGTTGAGCAGCTCCTTCGTGCGGCTCAGCCCGTACGGGGACGTCGCGAGCAGCTCGTCGGCGAGCGCCTGCGCGGCGGCGAGGTCGCCGCCCTCCGCGCAGACCTCGTTGACGAGCCCGAGGGCCTCGGCGCGGGCCGCGTCGAGGCGCTGCGCCCGGTAGCAGATCTCCGCGGCCTTCGCCGGGCCGACGAGGCGCGGCAGCAGCCAGGACAGCCCGCAGTCCCCCGCCGACAGGCCGAGGTTCACGAACGGGACGACGAACCGGGTGGTCGGGTCGGCGACCCGCAGGTCGCAGGCCAGCGCCCAGGAGACGCCCATCCCCGCGACCGGGCCGTGCAGCGCCGCGATCACCGGCTGCGGGATCTCCCGCAGCCGCGCGGTGACCTCGCCGCCGCGGGCGATGCCGCGGTACAGCCGCTGGGCGCGGCCCTCCTTGGTCTCCTGGCCCGGATCGCCCTGGATGTCCATGCCGGAGCAGAAGCCGCGGCCGTCCCCGGTGAGCACCACGACCCGGGTGGACGGGTCGCGCGGCAGCTCGTTGAGGACGTCCAGCATCCGCTCGGTCAGCGCGCCGTCGACGGCGTTCAGCCGCTCCGGGCGGGACAGGGCGATGGTGAGCACCCCGTCCCGCCGGTCGAGCCTGATCCCGTCCAACGGCTCAGGAGGTCAGCTGCTGGATGAGCGGGCCCATCTGCTCCATCGGGTTCTTGAACACCGCGAGCGGCTCGTTCGCGTTGATCGCGGCCCAGTTGTCCCGGACGGCCTCGACGGAGAGGGTCTCCTTCTGCCCGTAGCCGGGGCCCTCCGCCACGAAGATCTTCGCGATCCGGCCGCCGCCGACGGTGTAGACCTCGCCGGAGTCCTCGTTGGACTCGTGCACGAGGAAGGCGACGAGCGGGGTGACCTGGTCGACGCCGAGCTTGTCGGCGAAGTCGGCGGGCAGCAGGTCCTCGGTCATCCGGGTCCACGCGACCGGCGCGATGGCGTTGGCCTTGATGTTGTACTTGGCGCCCTCCTGCGCGAGGGTCTTGGTGAACCCGACGAGGCCCATCTTCGCGGTGGCGTAGTTGGCCTGGCCGAAGTTGCCGAACAGGCCGGCGGGCGACGAGGTGTTGACGATGCGGCCGTAGGCGTTGTCGCGCAGATGCGGCCAGGCGGCGCTGGAGACCAGGAACGAGCCGCGCAGGTGCACGGCGATGACCGCGTCGAACTCCTCGACGGTCATGTTCTTGAACGACTTGTCGCGCAGGATGCCCGCGTTGTTGACGACGATGTCGACCTTGCCGAACGCGTCGAGCGCGGTCTGCACGATCGCCTTGGCGCCCTCGGGGGTCGCGACGTTGTCGGGGTTGGCGACGGCCTCGCCGCCGTTCTTCTTGATCTCGTCCACGACCTCCTGGGCGGGGCCGGCGGAGGCGCCGACACCGGAGCGGTCGCCGCCGAGGTCGTTGACGACGACCTTCGCACCGCGCGCGGCGAGCTCCAGCGCGTGCTGGCGGCCGAGGCCGTGGCCCGCCCCGGTCACGACCGCGACACGGCCGTCGTAGCGCAGTTCCGACATCTCTGTCTCCTCACATCGCACCGACTACGCCCCCAGGTAATCATCCGGGGGTTACCCAGTGGTACCACTAAACCGAATCCCGCTCGGCCGCGGCCCCCTCCGATCCCTCCCCGGCGGTCCGCGCGGGCAAGCACCGTGCTCCGTGGGACTTCAGTGAAACTTGCGGCAAATGCCGCATTTCCTGGGGCGTACGGCGTAGTGTCCTCACCCACCCGCATGTCCTCACCCACCCGCGCAACCCGGCCCGGTCCGCACAGGTGCCGCCCCGACATCGGAGGTCCCGTCTCGATGAGCCCTGCCGACGCGTCCAGCGCCCCCCGCCCGTACCGCGTCGTGCAGTGGGCGACCGGCGCGCTCGGCCGCGCCGTGATCCGCGGCGTCCTCGACCGCCCGGGCCTGGAGCTCGCCGGCGTGTGGGTGCACACCCCGGCCAAGGACGGCGCCGACGCGGGCCTGCTCAGCGGACGCGCCGCCACCGGCGTCACCGCCACCCGCGACCTCGGCGCGATCCTCGACCTGGACGCCGACTGCGTCGTCTACGCGCCCGGCCGCGCCGGCGACCCGCTCGCCGACCTCGACACCGTCTGCGCGCTGCTGGCCTCCGGCAAGAACGTGATCTCCATGAACGGCCTCGTCTACCCCCAGGCGCACGGCCCGTCCCTGGTGAACGAGCTGGAGCAGGCGTGCAAGCGGGGCGGGTCGTCGGTACACGGCACCGGCTTCAACACCGGGTTCATGGCGGACGTGATGCCGCTGGCGCTGTCCCGGCTGTCGCGCCGGATCACCCACGTCTACTCCCGCGAGTGCTCCGACTTCGCCCGGCACCCGTCCTGGGGGATGGTGCACCACATGGTCGGGTTCGGCCGCGACGAGGAGGCGTTCCTGCGCTCGCTGCGCCCCACCCGCACCGCGATGCGGTCGCTGTACACCGAGAGCCTGCACCTCGTCGCCGCCGGGCTCGGCGTGGACCTCGACGAGATCGACGTGGACGTCGACTACCGGCTCGCCGGCACCGACCTGGAGATCACCGCCGGCCGGATCCCGCGCGGCACCGTCGCCGCGGCGCGCTGGACGTTCAGCGGGCTGACCGGCGGGCGGCCGGTGATCAGCGTCGAGGTGATCCACAAGGCGGACGCCGCGCGGATCCCCGACTGGGGCGACCCCGGCCACTCGGTGCGGGTGCACGGCCGCCCGTCGATCACCCTCACCACCGACGACGAGTGGGTGTCCGACGAGATCTCCGCCGCCGCGGCGCACGCGCTGAACTCGATCCCCGTCGTGTGCGCCGCCGAGCCCGGCATCCGCACCTACCTGGACCTGCCGCCGGTCACCGGCCGGATGGACGCCACCGCCTCCGGCGGCCTCTGAGGGCCCCGGCCCGCGCCGGCTACGGGAGGGTCTGCTCCACGCGGGACTCCGCCCCGCCGTCGTCCGCCTCCGCCTCGGCCTCCTCCTCGGCCTCCCGGCGGTGCTTGCGGACGCTCCACACCACGATCGCGACGACCGCGATCACCGCGATCCCGATCGCCAGCCCGCGCCCGGCCCACTGCGCGGCCCGGTCGAACGCCTCGCCCGCGAAGTAGCCGCCGAGCGTGAACGTCACGACCCAGGTGAGCCCGCCGAGGAAGTTGAACAGCAGGAACTTCGGATACGGCAGCCGGGAACTGCCCGCCAGCGCGGGCATCAGCGCCCGCAGCAGCGCGGTGAACCGGCCGATGAACACCGCCACCGCGCCGCGCCGCCGGATGAGGTCCTGCGCGCCCTCCACCTTCGCGCGGTGCTTGGCCACCGCGCGGATGTCCAGCAGCCGCGGCCCGTACTTCTTGCCGATCTCGTAGCCGACCGAGTCGCCGGCGACCGCCGCGACGACCCCGATGACCAGCAGCAGCGGCAGCGAGAGGGTGCCCTGGCTGGCCAGCACGCCGCCGACCACCACGGCCGTCTCGCCGGGGAACACGAACCCGACGAACAGCGCCGCCTCCGCGAACACCAGCGCGGCGATCAGCCCGTAGACCAGGCCGGGCGGCAGGCCGTCCACCAGGGTGTTGAAAGTCTCGAGCATGGTCCCCCGCCATCTCGTCCGTCCGGGGCCGCCTCCGGCTGCCGGCCCCTGCTGCGCGCCATGCGATCGTGCGGGCCCGTTTGGCGCGGGCCACCGACGGTTATCGTATGCGCGGGGCCGGTGACCCAGGATCCCCCGGAAGGACGACTTGCCGGCGGCCGGTAGGGCGTGCGGACCGGCGGCCGCCTCCTTCCAGGGTCGCGGTCGCCTCCCCCTGACGGTCGCACCGCACGGTTGACTTTCGGAAGGAACCGGACATGACCGCACAGGAAGTCGAGCGGGGCCGCTTCGTCCGGCAGCCGAACCGGTTCACGGAGCGGATCACCGCGGACGGTTCGAGCGGATACCCCGTGGAGCCGGGCCGGTACCGGCTGTTCGTCTCCTACGCCTGCCCGTGGGCGCACCGCTCGCTGATCGTCCGGCGGCTGCTCGGCCTGGAGGACGCGCTGCCCGTCGCCGTCGTCGACCCGATCCGGGACGAGCGCGGCTGGCGGTTCCCCGACCGCGACCCGGTCACCGGCGCGGTGTTCCTGTCCGAGCTGTACCTGGCGAGCGACCCGTCCTTCGAGGGCCGCTACACCGTCCCGTGCATCTGGGACACCGTGACGGAACGCCTGGTCACCAACGACTTCCCCAACATCACCACGATGCTGGAGACGGAGTTCACCGCGCTCCACCGCCCCGGCGCGCCCGACCTCTACCCGGAGCCGCTGCGCCCGGAGATCGACGAGCTGAACGACCTCGTCTACGACACCGTCAACAACGGCGTCTACAAGGCCGGTTTCGCCAAGGCCCAGGACGCCTACGAGGACGCGTTCGACGCCCTCTTCGCCACCTTCGACCGGCTGGAGGAACGGCTCGCCGGCAGCCGCTACCTGCTCGGCGACCGCATCACCGAGGCCGACGTCCGCCTCTACCCGACGCTCGCCCGCTTCGACGCCGTCTACTACTCGCATTTCAAGTGCAACCTGCGCCGCCTCGTCGACTACCCGAACCTGTGGGGGTACGCCCGCGACCTCTACTCCGTGCCCGCGTTCGGCGAGACGACGAACCTCGACCACATCAAGCGGCACTACTACGGGACGCACGGCGACATCAACCCGTCCGGCATCGTCCCGAAGGGCCCGCTGATCGACTGGACGGCCCCGCACGGCCGCGGCTCCCGGACCGGAGGCTGACACCGGGAACCGGACGCCCGCACCGGGAACCGAACGCCGCTCACTTCACGTCGTACCGGTCACATCCCGTCGTTATGCTGGCGGATCTCCGAAACGATCTCGATGTGAGAGGCAGTACCTCCGACAATGCGCAGCCAGTTCTTCGGAAACATGGACCAGGGGCAGCAGCTCCCCGGCCACTTCGCCCTCCAGAACTCCAAGATGCTCCGCGTCCACCTCAACGGGGACGTCCTGGCCCGGCAGGGCTCCATGGTCGCCTTCCAGGGCCAGATGGACTTCGACTACGAGGGCGCCGGAGGCATCGGCAAGTTCATCAAGAAGGCCGTCACCGGCGAGGGCGTCCCGCTGATGCGCGTCCGCGGCCAGGGCCTGCTGTTCGTCGCGCACGACGCCGCCGACATCCACCTGTTCTACCTGGAGAACGAGGGGCTGACCGTCAACGGCGCCAACATCCTCGCCTACGACTCGCACCTGCAGTCCGACATCCAGCGCGTGCAGGGCGCGGGCATCGCCGCGGGCGGCCTGTTCAACACCACCCTCACCGGCACCGGTTTCGTGGCGCTCACCACGCACGGCACCCCCGTCATGCTCGACTGCGGCCGCGCCCCCACGTTCGCCGACGGCCAGTCCGCGGTGGCGTGGAGCACCAGCCTCCAGGTCGGCGTCAACCGCACCTTCAAGGCCGGCGCGCTCATCGGCCGCGGCAGCGGCGAGGCCATGCAGCTCGCCTACCAGGGCCAGGGCTTCGTCCTCGTCCAGGCCAGCGAGGGCCCCACCGTCCCCCCGCACACCCACTGAGCCGCGCCGCCGGCGGGTGACATCGGTCACCTTTCGGGGCGGCGGATCTTGTCGGAGGCGCGGCCCCGGCTTCGGCAAGATCCCTGTGGCCGCGGGGGAATGGAGGGCGATCGCAACGCGCTGGCATGGGAAGAGGTCAAGTGCGAGTAGCCTTGATAGGTCTCTTATCTCACCTGCGAGCTGCGGAAGAGGGCGATCTCCGCCGTGTCGACAGAGTCGTCGCAAACTAGTGCCGACCCAAAGATCACAGATTTCGGTGCCAACGAGTGGCTGGTCGACGAGCTGTACCAGAAGTACCTCGAAGACCCCAACTCGGTTGACGAAGCCTGGTGGAACTTCTTCGCGGACTACCAGCCGGACACCCGGCCGGCGTCCGTGACCCCCGCGTCCCCCGGCGCACCCCAGACGAGCACCGGAACGGCGGCCGGCGCGGCCGCCAACGGCACCGCGGCCGCTCCGCCGACACCGCAGTCTCCGGTGTCGCCGCCGAAGGCCCCCGCCAAGCCGGCCGACAAGACCGCCAAGCCGGCGCCGAAGGCGGACAAGCCGGCGCCGCCGCCGGTCCCGGCGGGCGCCGAGGAGGTCCGGCTGCGCGGCGTCGCCGCCCGGACGGCCACCAACATGGAGGCCAGCCTCGCGGTGCCGACCGCGACGAGCGTGCGCGCCGTCCCGGCCAAGCTGCTGATCGACAACCGCATCGTCATCAACAACCACCTCAAGCGCGGCCGGGGCGGGAAGGTCTCCTTCACGCACCTGATCGGGTACGCGATCGTCAAGGCGCTCGCGGCGATGCCCGAGATGAACGCCGCGTTCACCGAGGTGGACGGCAAGCCGGTGCTGGTCCGGCCGGAGCACGTGAACTTCGGGCTGGCGATCGACCTGCAGAAGCCGGACGGCTCCCGGCAGCTGGTCGTGCCGAGCATCAAGGCCGCCGAGACCCTCGACTTCCGCCAGTTCTGGGCCGCCTACGAGGAGATCGTCCGCAAGGCGCGCGGCAACAAGCTGACCATCGAGGACTACCAGGGCACCACGATCAGCCTGACGAACCCGGGCACGATCGGCACGGTGCACTCGGTGCCGCGGCTGATGCCCGGCCAGGGCACGATCATCGGCGTCGGCGCGATGGAGTACCCGGCCGAGTTCGCGGGGGCGTCCACCGACACCCTCGCCCGGATGGGGATCAGCAAGGTGATGACGCTGACCTCCACCTACGACCACCGGATCATCCAGGGCGCCCAGTCCGGCGACTTCCTGCGCCGCATCCACGAGCTGCTGCTCGGCGAGGACGGCTTCTACGACGAGATCTTCGAGGCGCTGCGCATCCCGTACGAGCCGGTGCGCTGGGTCAAGGACATCTCCGCCGGCCACGAGGACGACGTCGCCAAGATCGCCCGGGTGCACGAGCTGATCCACGCCTACCGGGTCCGCGGCCACCTGATGGCCGACACCGACCCGCTGGAGTACAAGCAGCGCCGCCACCCCGACCTCGACATCCTCAAGCACGGCCTCACCCTGTGGGACCTGGAGCGCGAGTTCGCGACCGGCGGGTTCGGCGGCAAGCCGACCATGAAGCTGCGCGACATCCTCGGCGTGCTGCGGATGGCGTACTGCCGGACGGTCGGCATCGAGTACATGCACATCCAGGACCCGGAGGAGCGCGCCTGGATCCAGGAGCGCGTCGAGGTCCCGCACGACAAGCCGTCCCGCGAGGAGCAGCTGCACGTCCTGCGCCGGCTGAACAGCGCCGAGGCGTTCGAGACGTTCCTGCAGACCAAGTTCGTCGGGCAGAAGCGGTTCTCGCTGGAGGGCGGCGAGTCCGTCATCCCGCTGCTGGACTCGGTGATCTCCGCGGCGGCGAAGGCCAGCCTGGACGAGGTCGTCATCGGGATGGCGCACCGCGGCCGGCTGAACGTGCTCGCCAACATCGTCGGCAAGTCCTACGGGCAGATCTTCGGCGAGTTCGAGGGCAACCTCGACCCGCGCAGCGCGCAGGGCTCCGGCGACGTGAAGTACCACCTCGGCGCGTCCGGCGACTTCGTCGCCGACGACGGCTCGAAGATCCACACCGAGCTGGTCGCGAACCCGTCCCACCTGGAGACGGTCGACCCGGTGCTGGAGGGCGTCGTCCGCGCCAAGCAGGACCTCCTCGACGTCGGCGAGGCCGGGTTCACGGTGCTGCCGATCCTGATCCACGGCGACGCCGCGTTCGCCGGGCAGGGCGTGGTCGCCGAGACGCTGAACCTGTCGCAGCTGCGCGGCTACCGCACCGGCGGCACCGTGCACGTGATCATCAACAACCAGGTCGGGTTCACCACCGCGCCGGAGTACTCGCGGTCCAGCGTGTACGCCACCGACGTGGCCCGGATGATCCAGGCGCCGATCTTCCACGTCAACGGCGACGACCCGGAGGCGTGCGCGCGGGTGGCGCGGCTGGCGTTCGAGTACCGGCAGACGTTCAAGAAGGACGTCGTCATCGACATGGTCTGCTACCGGCGCCGGGGCCACAACGAGGGCGAGAACCCCTCGTTCACCCAGCCGCTGATGTACGACCTGATCGACGCCAAGCGCTCGGTCCGCAAGCTGTACACCGAGGCGCTGATCGGCCGCGGCGACATCACCGTCGAGGAGGCCGAGCAGGCGCTCCGCGACTACCAGGAGCAGCTGGAGCGGGCCTTCACCGAGACCCGCGAGGCCGTGAAGAAGCCCCTGGAGCCGGGCTCGGTCGTCAAGCCGGACGTCGAGGAGCGCATCCCGATCGACCACGGCAAGGCCGGCACGGCGATCCCGCAGGAGACCGTCAAGCGGATCATCGAGACGCAGGTCAGCCTGCCGGAGGGGTTCACCCCGCACCCGCGGCTGCAGCCGATCCTGCAGCGCCGCGCGCAGATGATCGAGGACGACGCGATCGACTGGGCGACCGGCGAGCTGCTCGCGATGGGCTCGCTGCTGATGGACGGCCACCCGGTCCGGCTCGTCGGGCAGGACACCCGGCGCGGCACGTTCGGGCAGCGGCACGCGGTGCTCGTCGACCGCAGGACGGGCGAGGAGTACACCCCGCTCAAGCAGTTCGGGCAGGGCGTGTCGAAGTTCTACGTGCACGACTCGCTGCTCAGCGAGTACGCGGCGATGGGCTTCGAGTACGGCTACTCGATGACCCGCCCGGACGCGCTGGTCGCGTGGGAGGCGCAGTTCGGCGACTTCGCCAACGGCGCCCAGTCGGTGGTGGACGAGTACATCTCGTCCGGCGAGCAGAAGTGGGGCCAGCGGTCCAGCCTGGTGCTGCTGCTGCCGCACGGCTACGAGGGCCAGGGGCCCGACCACTCGTCCGCGCGGATCGAGCGGTACCTGCAGCTGTGCGCGCAGGACAACATGACGGTCGCCTACCCGACGACGCCGGCGAACTACTTCCACCTGCTGCGCTGGCAGGTGCTGTCGAGCCGGGGCAAGCCGCTGGTGGTGTTCACGCCGAAGTCGCTGCTGCGGCTGAAGGCGGCGACGTCGCCGGTCGAGCAGATCACCGACGGCGCGTTCCAGCCGGTCATCCCGGAGGTCAACCCGGCGGTGGAGCCGGCGGGCGTGAAGCGGGTGCTGCTCACCACCGGCAAGATCTACTACGACGTGGCGAAGGCGCGCGACGCCGCGGGCGCCAACGACACCGCGGTCGTGCGGGTCGAGCGGCTGTACCCGCCGCCGGTCGACGAGATCAAGGCGGAGCTGGCGAAGTACCCGGCGGGCGTCGAGGTGGTGTTCGTGCAGGACGAGCCGGCGAACATGGGCGCGTGGCCGTTCATGGCGCTGAAGCTGCCGCACCACATCGAGGGGCTGAAGATGTCGCGGGTGTCGCGCCCGGCGTCGTCGTCGCCCGCGGTGGGGTCGGCGAAGCTGCACCAGGCCGAGCAGGAGGCGCTGCTGTCCAGGCTGTTCTGACGCTGTCGTGAGCTGACGGGCAGGCCGTGCCGCTCCGCGTCCCGCCGCCGAACCGGCGGGACGCGGAGCGGCTGCGTTAGAGGGAAACGGATCCGCATGTACTTCACTGATCGGGGCATCGAGGAGCTCACCGAGCGCCGGGGCGGCGAGGAGGTCAGCCTGACGTGGCTGGCGGAGCGGCTCCGCGAGTTCGTCGACCTGAACCCCGAGTTCGAGACGCCGGTGGAGCGCCTCGCGACGTGGCTCGCCCGCCTCGACGACGAGGACGACGACGACTGACGCCCCGTTGACGCGCGGCGGGCCGAGATTCGCGATACATCTTGACTTTTCGTTGACGCGACATATCGTGTCAACGGAAGGAACCCTCGGACGAAGGGCAAGAGGCGATGTCGCGCTGGACGATCGACGAACCGACCACGCTGGACTTCGACGGCGTGGTCACGCTGCGCACGACGCTGATCGCCGGCACCGTCTCCGTGCTCGCCTCCGACGAGCGCCCGTCCGTCATGATCAGCGAGGTCGAGGGGCCGCCGCTGATGATCGCGCACGAGGCCGGCATGCTCACCATCACCCACGAGCGGCTCTGGGAGGGCGTGCTGAGCTGGCTGCGCACCCGCAACGCCCGCGCCGCGATCACGGTGACCGTCCCGCACGACTGCCCCGTCACCGTCAACCTGGTGTCCGCCGACGCCGTCATCACCGGGCTGACCGCCCGCACGTCCATCAAGTGCGCGTCCGGCGGCATCACCCTCGACGGGGTGACCGGCGCGGTCGACGCCAACACGGTGTCCGGCGACATCGAGGCGCAGGGCCTGGACGGCACCGTGTCGTTCACCTCCGTCTCCGGCGACCTGGCGCTCGCCGGCGGCGCGGTCGAGCAGCTCACCGCCCGCACCGTCAGCGGCCGCATCGCCGCCGACGTCGACCTGGTCGGCGACGGCCGGATCGAGGTCAACACCGTCTCCGGCGAGGTCGCGCTGCGGATCCCCGAGTCCGCCGGGGCGCGGGTCACGCTGAACGCGGCGGCCGGCCGGATCGAGACGTCCTTCCCCGAGCTCGGCCGCGCCGACCGGGCCGTCGCCACCACCGTCTCCGGCAAGATCGGCGACGGCTCGGGGCGGCTGTCGGTCAACTCGGTGTCCGGCTCGATCACGCTCCTCGGCCGCGGCGACGAGGCCCCGGAGATCAGCACCCCGCGAATGGAGAAGTGAGTTGAGCCCCGTTTTCGGCCACGGCCGGCTCCGCCTGTACCTGCTGAAGCTGCTGGAGGAGAGCCCGCGGCACGGCTACGAGGTGATCCGGATCCTGCAGGACCGGTTCCTCGGGGTGTACTCGCCCTCCCCCGGGACGATCTATCCGCGGCTCGCCCGGCTGGAGGCGGAGGGCCTGGTCACCCACGAGGTGGTCAAGGGCAAGAAGGTGTACTCGCTGACCGACAAGGGCCGCGAGGAGCTCGAGCGCCGGATGGACGAGCTGGCGGAGCTGGAGGAGGAGATCACCGCCTCCGCGCAGGAGTTCGCGCGCGGCGTGCAGCAGGACGTCCGGCAGACCGTCCGGTCGCTGCGCGAGGAGCTGACGCAGGCCGCGCGGACGATGCGCGACCAGGGGAAGGCCACGTCCAAGGAGGCGTGGAAGGAGACCACCGACCGGCAGAAGGACGAGTGGCGGCGGCAGAAGGACTACTGGCGCGAGCAGAAGCAGGCGTGGAAGGAGGAGTGGCGGCAGAACTGGGAGGACGCCTGGAAGACGGCGACCGGCACCCGCGAGGACATCGCCCGCCTGAAGCTGGAGCGGCTGCTGCGCCGGTTCGTCGAGGACGTCCGCAAGGCCGCGAAGCGCTCCCGCCTCGACGACGACGACCTCGCCGCCGTCCAGGCCCTCCTGGACGAGACCCGCGAGCGCCTGCGCACCGAGATCCTCGACCGCGACATCGACGCCCGCGACTGACCGGCGCCTGGAGCGGAGCGCCAGCGGAGCGGAAGGCGCCGGTCAGTCCTGCTCTGGCGTGAGCTACGGGGTGAAGACGATCTTGCCGAAGAGGTCGCCCTCGGCCATCGCGGCGAAGCCCTCGCGGGCCGCGCTGAGCGGCAGCGTCCGGTCGATCAGCGGGCGGGTGCCCGTCTTCACCAGGAACCGCGCGAGCCGTTCGAGCTGCTCGCGGGTGCCCATCGTGGAGCCGACGACCTGGAGCTGCAGGAAGAACACCCGGTTCAGCTCCGCGGGCGGCACCTGGCCGCTGGTGGCGCCGGACACCACGATCCGGCCGCCGGGCCGCAGCGACTTCAGCGAGTGCGACCACGTCGCCTCGCCGACCGTCTCGATGACCGCGTCGACCCGCTCCGGCAGCCGCGCGCCGGACTCGACGGCGACGTCCGCGCCGAGCTCCAGGGCGCGCTTGCGCTTGGCCTCGCTGCGGCTCGTCGCGAACACCCGCAGGCCCGCCGCCGACGCCAGCGCGATCGCGGCGGTCGCGACGCCGCCGCCCGCGCCCTGCACCAGCACGGTCGCGCCGGGCTCCACGCCCGCCTTGTCGAACAGCATCCGGTAGGCGGTCAGCCACGCCGTCGGCAGGCACGCGGCCTCCTCGAACGACAGCTCCGCCGGCTTGCGGACGAGGTTGCGGCGCGGCACCGCGACCTTCTCGGCGAGCGTGCCCGGGTACCGCTCGGACAGCAGGGACCGCTTCGGGTCGAGGGTCTCGTCGCCGCCGCCCCGGTCCGGGTCGCCGATGACCGAGTGGACGATGACCTCGTTGCCGTCCTCGTCGACGCCGGCGGCGTCGCAGCCGAGGATCATCGGGAGCCGGTCGGCGGGGAGCCCGACGCCGCGCAGCGACCACAGGTCGTGGTGGTTGAGCGCGGCGGCCTTCACCGTGACGGTCGTCCAGCCGTCCGGCACCTCGGGATCGGGCCGCTCCCCCAGCGTCAGCCCGTTCAGCGGATGGTCTGCGTCGATCTGTGTGGCCGTGACAGCGAACATGAACGCACACTAACCGCCCGCCCGGAAAGCGCGGCGGCCCGCCCCCGGTCCCGGGGACGGGCCGCACGGCGGGCGGTCAGAGCACCTTGGACAGGAAGTCCTGCGTGCGCTGGTGCCGCGGGTTCGCGAGCACCTCGCGGGGCGTGCCCTTCTCCACGACGACGCCGCCGTCCATGAAGACGAGCGAGTCGCCGACCTCGCGGGCGAAGCCCATCTCGTGGGTGACGACGATCATCGTCATGCCGTCCACCGCGAGCTGCTTCATGACCTCCAGTACCTCGCCGACCAGCTCCGGGTCGAGCGCCGAGGTCGGCTCGTCGAACAGCATCAGCGCCGGCTCCATGGCGAGCGCCCGCGCGATCGCGACGCGCTGCTGCTGCCCGCCGGACAGCTGCGAGGGGTAGCTGCGCGCCTTGTCGGCGAGCCCGACCCGCTCCAGCAGCGCGACGGCCGCCTCGCGCGCCTTCGCCCGCGGGATCCGCCGGACCTGCACCGGCGCCTCCATGACGTTCTCCAGCGCCGTCATGTGCGGGAACAGGTTGAAGCGCTGGAACACCATGCCGATGTCGCGGCGCTGCGCCGCGACCTCGCTCTCGCGCAGCTCGTGCAGCTTGCCGCCGCGCTCCCGGTAGCCGACCAGGTGCCCGTTCACCCACAGCCGCCCGGCGTTGATCTTCTCCAGGTGGTTGATGCAGCGCAGGAACGTCGACTTGCCGGACCCGGACGGCCCGATGACGCACATCACCTCGCCCGGCATGACCTCCAGGTCGATGCCCTTGAGGACGTCCAGCCGGCCGAAGGACTTGCACACGCCCTCGGACCGGACCATCGGCCGCCCTGGCGCGGCGCCGGACGGCCCGTCGCCGTCCGCGGGCTCCGGGGGCTCCGCGCCCGGCTTGCCCAGCCCGACTCCGCTCACCGTTCCCTCCCCTCGACCGCCGTCCGCTGGGCGGTCCGCCGGGCGCGCAGGTTGCTCCACAGCCGCTCCAGCATCGTCTGCCGCTGCGCGGTGCCGCGCCCGAAGTAGCGCTCCAGGTAGAACTGCCCGACCGTGAGGATCGACGTCATGATCAGGTACCAGATGCTGGCCAGCAGCAGCAGCGGGATCGTCTGGTACGTCCGGCCGTAGATGATCTGCACGGAGTACAGCAGCTCGGGCACCGCGATCACCGACACCAGCGAGGACGTCTTCAGCATCGAGATCGTCTCGTTGCCGGTCGGCGGGATGATGACGCGCATCGCCTGCGGCAGCACGATCCGCCGCATCGTCTTCGCGCGGCTCATGCCGAGCGCGCTCGCCGCCTCCGCCTGGCCCTGGTCGACCGACAGGATGCCGGCCCGCACGATCTCCGACATGTACGCCGCCTCGTTCAGCCCCAGCCCGAGGCAGCCCGCGACGAACGGGGTGATCAGCGAGTTCGCGTCGAAGTGCGCGAACGTCGGGCCGAACGGGATGCCGATGGACAGCTGCGGCACGAGCGCCTTGATGAACGCCCACAGCAGGATCTGCACCAGCACGGGGGTGCCGCGGAACGCCCAGATGTACAGCCAGGCGGACCCGGAGATCAGCGGGTTCGGGGACAGCCGCATGATCGCCAGCAGCACGCCGCCGACGACGCCCATCACCATCGCGATGGCGGTCAGCTCCAGCGTCTTGCCGATGCCGGTCATCACCGCGGTGATGGTGAAGTTCTGCCCGATGACGTCCCAGCCGAAGTTGGGGTTGTTGACGACGCTGTAGACCGCCCACACCGCGATGTACGCGATGATCACCGCGGCGACCCAGCGTCCCCAGTGCCGCACGGGGACGGCCCGGATCTCCTCGGGCCGGCCCTCGCGCGACGTCTCGTCCGTGACAGTCATCCGGTCAGCTCGTGGCGCCGTTGATCTGCGGCGAGGTGTTGGCCCCGCTGGTGATGCCCCACTTGTCGAGGATCTTGTTGTAGGTGCCGTCGGCCTGCAGCGCCTTCAGCGCGCCGAGGATCGCGTCCTTGGTGGTGCCGAGCTGCTTGCCGACCGCGATGCCGTACGGCGCGGTGTCGTACGTCGCGCCGGACACCTCGAACTGGCCGCCGGACTGCTTGGCGGCGTAGTCGATGACGGGCGAGTCGGCCAGCACCGCGTCCGCGCGGCCGCTGCTCAGCGCCAGGTTCGCGCCGTTCTGGTCCGGGTACGGCTGGCCGACGGGCCCGGGCTTGCCGGCGTCCTTGCACTTCTTGGTGCGGGTGCCGAGGCCCTTCGCCGCGTCGACGGTGGTGGACACCTCGTCGTTCTGGACGGTGCCCTTCTCGACCGCGACCTTCTTGCCGCACAGCGACAGGTCGTCGGGCTTGAGGTTCTGCGGGTTGCCCTTCTTGACCATCAGCGCGGAGCCGGCGGTGAAGTAGGTGACGAAGTCGACCGTCTTCTCCCGCTCCTTGCTGTCGGTGAACGAGGACATGCCGAGCTGGTACTGGCCGGACTTGATGCCCGGGATGATCGCGTCGAAGCCGGCCTTCTGGAAGGCGAACTCGACGCCGAGCTTCTTGCCCAGCGCCTTGCCGAGGTCGAGGTCCATCCCGATCAGCGTCTTGTTGTCGGTGTCGTAGAACTCGTTCGGCGCGTACGACGGGTCGGTCCCGACGGTGATCTTGCCGGCGGACTTGACGTCCGGGGCGAGCTTGGCGTTCAGCGCGGCGTCCTGGGTGATGCCGGAGAAGATGTCCCCGACGGACTTGGTCGGCGCGGCGGCGCCGCCACCGGAGCCGTTGTCGTCGCCGCACGCCGACAGGGCGAGGGCGCCTGTCAGCACGAGCGCGCCGGCCGCGACGGCGCGGCGGCGCAGAGAACCAGTGATCACAGGTCCCCCTCCAGAGGTCGCAGTGGATCCGCACGGATCCTGAGGTCAAGAGCACATCTTGGCGCACACCTGGCCCGATGCGGATAAAGGGTGCGACACAATCGGACAACGAGGCAGCCCGGCACCCCCGCCGCCACCTCCGGTTCCCGCACTCTACGCGATGATCGTCCCACCATCCGTGACGATCAGTGACGGCCGCCACCGCCCCGCCCCCCGGACCGGCGGGACCCCGTGTGGCACAATCGGACAACGGGTGACCCCCGTACGTCGCGAGATGTCCACCAGGTGACGGCCACCAGACCACACCACCGCGGCGGCATCGCCCGAAAGCCAACTTTCACTGACAGGGGTCGCTGTGGCTGCCGAGCCCATTCCCACCGAACCGCTCTCACTGGACGACGATCCGGCCTTCCCGCTGCACCGCGGCGGCAAGCTGGAGATGCGGTCGACCATCCCGGTCCGCAACAAGGACGATCTGTCCCTCGCCTACACGCCCGGCGTCGCCCGGGTGTGCACGGCCATCGCCGACAACCCCGAGCTCGCCTACGACTACACCTGGACGTCCAAGGTCGTCGCCGTCGTCACCGACGGCACCGCCGTGCTCGGCCTCGGCGACATCGGCCCGGCCGCCTCCATGCCCGTCATGGAGGGCAAGTCGCTGCTGTTCAAGGAGTTCGCCGACGTCGACTCCGTGCCGATCGCGCTGAACTGCACCGGCGTCGACGAGATCGTCGACACCGTGATCCGGCTCGCGCCGTCCTTCGGCGGCATCAACCTCGAGGACATCAGCGCCCCCCGCTGCTTCGAGATCGAGGACCGGCTCCGCGCGGCCCTCGACATCCCCGTCTTCCACGACGACCAGCACGGCACCGCGATCGTCGCGCTCGCCGCGCTGAAGAACGCCGCCCGGTACGTCGGCAAGCCGCTGTCGGAGCTGCGCGCCGTCGTGGCCGGCGCCGGCGCGTCCGGCATCGCCGTCTCGCAGATCCTCATCGAGGCCGGCATCGGCGACATCGCGCTGTCCGACAGCAAGGGCCTCATCTACGAGGGCCGCGACGGGCTCAACCCCGTCAAGCAGCGGATCGCCGCGATCACCAACCGGTCGCACCTGACCGGCTCCACCGAGGAGGCGCTGCGCGGCGCCGACGTGTTCATCGGCCTGTCCGGCAGCACCGTCCACGAGTCGTGCGTCGCGACCATGTCCGACGGCGCGATCGTGTTCGCCCTCTCCAACCCCACCCCCGAGGTGCACCCGGACGTCGCGCGCCGGCACGCCAAGGTCGTCGCCACCGGCCGCAGCGACTTCCCCAACCAGATCAACAACGTGCTCGCCTTCCCCGGCATCTTCCGGGGCGCGCTGGACGTGCGCGCGCACTCCATCACCGAGGGCATGAAGCTGGCCGCCGCGAACGCGCTGGCGGACATCGTCGGCGACGACCTCACCGCCGACTACATCATCCCCAACCCGTTCGACGACCGGGTCGCGCCCGCCGTCACCGCCGCGGTCGCCGCGCAGGCCCGCGCCGAGGGCGTCAACCGCGTCTGACCCCCGCCCGACCCGCCGCGCCTCGCGCCGGCCCGCGCTCCCCACCCGCGGAGCGCGGGCCGCACCGCCTCCTACCGTCCGGCCGCGGCCCGACCGGCCCCCGGACGGACGGACGCGCGCCGCCACGGCCAGTACCGGGCCACGACGCGGCCGAGGACGAGGCCGTCCGGCACGGCCCCGAAGTCCCAGCTGTCGCGGCGGCCGCGGGCGCGCTGGTTGTCGGACTCCAGCCACCAGCCGCTCCCCGACCGGTGCGCCACCCGCTTCACGATCAGCACGTCCGCCCGCTCCGGGTGCCGCGCGACGACGACGTCCCCGGGGCGGGGCCGGGCGCCCGCCAGCACCACGAGCCAGTCCCCCGGCGCCAGCGCGGGCAGCATCGAGTCGCCCTCGACCGCGACCGTCCGCAGCCGCCCGCGCGTCCCGGCCAGCGCCAGCAGCAGCGCCCCGCCGAGCGTCCAGGCCACCGGGTGGCGCATCCGCATCGCTCTCCTCGCCTCCGTGCACGGGCGCTTTCGCGCGCTGGACCGCATAGTCGCGCGGCCACGGGTACATCTCACCGCTGGAAGGGGTTCCGGGTCGCGCCGCGGTCCGGGTCCTAGGCCGAAATACCGAGCGCCCTGGCCGGACGGGCCCAGGGGCACAAGGGTAATGTCGGTGACCTGAGCATGATCCGCAACGAGGGAAGGGAATCGCAGGTGTTCAAGCTTCTGCGCCCGAAGACCACGGTCTCCGCGCACTGCGACCTGCCGTGTGGCGTCTACGACCCGGCGCAGGCCAGGATCGAGGCCGAGTCGGTCAAGGCGATCTGCGAGAAGTACGCGGCCAACGAGGACCCCGAGTTCCGCGCCCGCGCGATCCTGATCAAGGAGCAGCGCTCCGAGCTGGTCAAGCACCACCTGTGGGTGCTGTGGACCGACTACTTCAAGCCGCCGCACTTCGAGAAGTACCCCCAGCTGCACCAGCTGTTCAACGAGGCGACCAAGCTCGCCGGCGCCTCCGGCACCAAGGGCAGCATGGACCCGAAGGTCGCCGACGACCTGCTCGGGAAGATCTCCGAGATCGACAAGATCTTCTGGGAGACCAAGCAGGCCTGAGCACGGCCCGCTTCGAGGCCCGGTCCCGCTTGGGGCCGGGCCTCGGTCGTTCCGTTACGAGCGGGCCAGGTCGGTGAGGGCCTCGCCGGTGAGGCGGTAGGTCGTCCATTCGTCCTGGGGGCGCGCGCCGAGGGCCTTGTAGAAGCCGATGGCGGGTTCGTTCCAGTCGAGGACGGCCCACTCGACGCGTTCGTAGCCGCGCTCGTCGGCGATGCGGGCGAGCTCGGTGAGCAGCGCCTTGCCGTAGCCGTGGCCGCGGACGCCCGGGTCGACGAACAGGTCCTCCAGATAGATGCCGTGCGTGCCGTTCCACGTGGAGAACGTGAGGAACCACACAGCGAACCCGGCGACGCGGCCCTCGTGCTCGGCGATGAGCACGTGGGCGCGCGGGTCGTCGCCGAAGAGCCGCGCGTGCAGCTGCTCCTCGGTGGCCTTCACCTCGTGCAGGGCGCGCTCGTACTCGGCCAGCTCGCGGATGAGCCGGAGGATCGCGGGGACGTCGTCGGGGGCGGCTGGGCGGATCATGCCGAAAGGCTATGCCAGGCCGCCGCGTGCGCCGTCCGCGGGCGCCGGAGCGCTGGCCGCGGCGGTTAGAGCGCGGCCAGGGGCGTCTCCGGGTCGGCCCACCGCTCGTTCGGGACGAGCGGGTACCAGCCGGGGCGTCCCGGGTCGCGGTCGTAGGGGTAGCCGCCGAGCTCGCGGTACAGCTCGGCGTATTCGGCGACCTTGTCGCGGTCCAGCGTGACGCCGAGGCCGGGCCCAGACGGCACCGCGATCCGCCCGTCCGCGTACTGGAACGGGCCGCCCTCGATGACGTCGCCGGCGAGGTGGTGGTAGTGCGCGTCGGCGGCGTAGGTGAGGTTCGGCAGGACGGCGCCGAGGTGCAGCATGGTGGCGAGCTGGATGCCGAGCTCGCCGGACGAGTGGACCGACACCCCGAGCTGGAAGGTGTCGCAGATCCCGGCCGCCTTGACGCACGCGCGGATGCCGCCCCAGAACGTCGTGTCGAGGAGGACGACGTCCACGCTGCGATGCAGCACGTTGGTGGCGAGCTGCTCGAAGTTGACGACGACCGTGTTGGTGGCGAGCGGCGTGGGCGTCCTCTCGCGCACGAGCCGCAGCCCTTCCAGGCCCCAGACGGGGTCTTCGAGGTAGTCGTTGTTCAGGTGCTCGATGGCCTTCGCGAACCGGAGGCCCTCGTCGAGGCTCAGCACGGCGTTGGGGTCGTAGCGCAGCCGGTCGCCGGGGAACGCCTCGGCGAGGGCCTTGTAGCACTCGAGTTCGTAGGCGGGCGGGAAGACGCCGCCCTTCAGCTTGTGGACGGTGAAGCCGTGCCGTTCCTTCAGGTCGCGGGCGTGCGCGACGAGCTGCTCGGGGGTGCGGACCTCCGGCGTCCGGCCGTCCGCGCCCGGGTAGCGGTAGAAGAGGTAGGACGCGAACGGGACGCTGTCGCGGACGCGCCCGCCGAGCAGGTCGTGGACGGGCACGCCGAGGTGCTTGCCGACCAGGTCGAGGCAGGCGAACTCGATGGCGGCGAGCATCTGGGTGCGGTTGTTGTACAGGCTCGCCGTCGGGTTGGCGATCTTGAAGCGGAGGGCCTCCAGCTCGAACGGGTCGTGCCCCTCCAGGTAGGGCGCGAGGGCGCGGAAGGCGTCCTCGGCGGACTGCCCGCCGCCGCCCATCTCGCCCAGCCCGACCAGGCCGTTGTCCGCCTCGACCTCGACGATCGTGCGGACGAAGCGGCCCCAGTGCGCGCCGTTGCTGTGCAGCAGCGGCGCCTCCAGCGGCACCGCGACGGTGGTGGCCCGGATGTCGGTGATCTTCATGCTCAGAGGTTCCCCTTCACCGTGACGGCGACGATCCCGCAGGCGGGCAGGCGGACGGTCGCGGCGCCGTCGCGGACGGGCGCCTCGGCGGCGTCGCGGCCGAGGCCGGAGTCGACGGTCGCGGCGCGCATCCCGGGGACGGTCAGCGCCGTCTCGACGGGCGCGGCGGCGAGCGAGCGGAGCCGGACGACGAGGTCGGGGCCGTCCCGCCCGATCGAGGTGATCTGGACGTCGGGGTCGTCGACGGACGCGTACGCCTCCACCGGCGCCGCCCGCCCGGTCCCGGTCGTCAGCGTCGCGACGAACGGGTCGGTGAGCCCGGCGGCGGCGAGGGCGCCGAGCCGCCGGCCCGGGACGTCGCCGGCGGCGGACGCGACGGCGTACCGGAAGGTGGTCTCGCCCTGCTGCTGGGACGGGAAGTTGGTGTCCCAGATGTTGTTCAGCGCCCAGGAGTAGACGGTGGCGGGCTCGTCGTCGATGGTCGGCGGGAACGGCGCGTACGGCATGTGGATGGAGCCGAACTGGACGAGGGGCGCCTCCAGCGTCGCCCACGCCACGGTGAGGTCGGGGTCCTCGAAGGCGACCCAGTGCCGGATGGGGCGCATGTGCTCGGCCGATCCGGGGACGCTCGGCACGCCGGTGCCGCCGACGCCGCCGGTCAGCTCCCAGGCGGCGGGCGGTCCGCCGGCCGCGAAGGGGAAGGCGAAGAACACCGCCTCCTTGGTCGCGGTGGGCTGCTTGCCGAGCTGGAAGCGCAGGTCGAGGCGCGGGACGCCCGCGTGCAGTTCGAGGGTCGTGCGGATCCAGTCGGCGCCCTTGCCGGTGAGCTCCACGACGAGGCGTTCCCCCACCGGGGTGCGTTCGCACTTCACGACGGCGGCGTGCCGGCCGAGGGCGCGGTCGCCGAGGAGCGTCCGGTCGTGCACGAGCATGTGCCCGGACATGTGGTTGAAGTGGGGGGCGGTCGCGTACCGGTCGTAGACGTACTGCCCGAATCCGGCGGCGGCGTCGGCGTTGACCAGCTCGCGGCCGGCGGCCTTGTCGAAGACGGAGGCGAGGTGGCCTTCGGCGAGGTCGTAGGTGACGCGGTAGTACTCGTTCTCGATCACGCCGTCGCGGCCGAGGTCGACGGGTTCGGGCGCCGGGTTCTCGCCGCGGACGACGTCGAGGCGCACGCGTCCCATGCCGGGGACGTCCGGGACGACGGCCTCCAGGTGGCGGCCGATGGGCCGGGTCGGCCACTCGTCGGGGTCGACCTCCTCCTCGTGGTGCGGCAGCGGGTCGCCGGTGCGGGCGTCGATCAACGTCACAGGAACGTCGACGGGGACCACGTCGCGCGGCAGGAACGCGCGGACGACGTCGGTGCGGGCGGTGCCGCCGGGGTTCAGGACGGCGAACGAGGCGAGCGCGCCCGGCGCGGGTGCGAGCGTGGCGCCGAACCGCCGCGAACCGGCCTGCAGCAGGTCGAGGGCGTCGTCGTAGGACTGGTAGCCGACCGCGGACTTGCGGGTCCACTGCAGGCCGCCGGAGTCGGTGCCCTCCTCGGCGTCCTCCCACGGGTTGGCCGCGCCCCAGGTGTGCTCGTCGAACAGCGCCGCCTTGTCGTAGGCCTCGTCCAGGCCCTCGGCCTCGGCGCCGGCGAGGGCGTGCAGCGTCTCGGCGGTGCGCAGGACGTTCTGGGCGCGGCGGACGTGCCCGAGCGGGCGGGCGCCGGAGCCGAGGCCGTCGGCCCACCAGTCGGTCCAGTCGCCCTCGTGGACCGGGAGCCGGTCGTGGTGGTGCTCCTCGACGTGCTCGAAGAAGTCGGCGTTGGTCGCCATGCGCAGCCGCGGGTACTCCCATGTCGCGTTCCAACGCAGCGCGATGTCGGCGGGCATGATCGACGGGCCTGCGTTGTCGGCGTGGGCGCCCTGCACCCGCAGGTGTACGGCGTCGAGGACGTCGGGGGCCTTGTCGGCGCCGACCTGGCCGGGCGCCGCGTACCAGCCGAAGGTGCCCGGCCCGTACGGGTAGGGGCGGTCGGCGAGGGAGGACAGGTAGCGCGGGAGCAGGTCCTCGGCGAGGTCGTAGCCGTCGACGAGGCCGACGGTGTTGCCCTCCATGTACGCCATGCCGTGCGGGGTGTCGGTGAACCAGACGATCAGCTCGCGGCCGCTCGGCGCGCGCCAGCGGAACGGGCGGCCGAGCTTGTCGCCGCCGGTGATGTACGGGACGGAGCGTCCCGCCCAGTTGTGCGCCGCCGCGAGGTAGCGGACGCCCGCGGCGTTGAGCGCGTCGACGACGCCGACGACCGCGCCCGGGATGTCGGTGTGCATCGCCGAGCGGACGTCGATGCCGTGCCGGTCCCGCAGGTCTTTGACGAACCGGAGCTGCCGGTACAGCTCGTCGGTCGAGCACGCCTCGGTGTGCAGCTGCATGGGGAACGCGGTGACCTCGATGTTCCCGCTGCGGGTCCGGTCGACGAACTCGGCGACCTGGTCGTCCGGGCGGGTGGCGAGCCAGCGCAGCGCGGGCAGCGACGACTCCACCGACCAGCGGAACCGGGCGTCGTCGGGCCGCCCGTCGGTCTCGCGGGAGAGCCGGAGCGCGGCGTCGAGGTAGTCGAGGTGGTGGCGCAGGACGGTGCCCTGGGTGTCGGTGTAGCCGATGTCCAGGTGCGAGTGGTGGACGACGAAGACGCTCCACTTGCGCTGCGGGGTGACGTCGAGCGGGGCGGCGCCGACGAGGCCCGCGCCGTCCCGCACCTCCAGCGTGAGGCGGCGCGGGGCGTCGACGGCCGGGACGAGCAGGGTCGCCCGGCCGGCGTCGTCGGTGCGCTCCTCGGCGTCGCCGAGCCGCAGCGCCAGCCCGGGGCCCGCCTCGATCCGGACGGCCTGCCGGAGCGCGCCGGCCGCGTCCCGCCTGAACAGCGGGACCACCGCCGCCCGCACCGACAGCCCGCGGACCGCGAGCACCTCGGCGGAGGTGTCGTGGCGGAGGGCGGCGCGGATTCCGTCGTAGTCCGGGGAACCGAGGCTCTCCGTCAGGAGCCGACTGGTCATCCGTGTCCTTTCAGAATGACTGTGACCGGGGGATCAGAACTGGGCGAGCGTCAGCCCGCGGGTGAACAGCCGCTGCGTCGCCAGGAACAGCACGACCGTGGGGAGCGAGACCACGAGCCCGGCGGCGAGCGCGACCGGGACGGGCGTCCCGGCGTACACGTCGGTGGTGAGCGCCGACAGCTCCGCCCAGACCGGCCGGACGTTGTCGGACTGCGCCAGCGTCAGCCCGAACAGCAGGTCGTTCCAGACGTAGGTGAACTCGAGGATGAACACCGCGGCGAGCGCGGCCGACGACAGCGGCAGGTAGATGCGCCAGAAGATGCGGAAGGTGGACGCGCCGTCCAGCCGCGCCGCCTCGAAGATCGAGACGGCCACCGAGCCGAAGAAGTTGCGCATCACCAGCGCGGCGAGCGGGACGCTGATCGCCGTGTGGACCAGCACGAGGCCCATCTGGTTGTCGTACAGCGACACCTTGCTGTAGCCGACGAACAGCGGCACGAGCAGCATCTGGAACGGCACGACCGTGCCCGCGAAGATCACGATGAACCAGAGGAACCCGAACCGGACCCGCAGCACCACGATCGCGTATCCGGCGAGCGCCCCGAACAGCACGGCGAGCGCGGGCGCGACCAGGCTGTAGATCGCGGTGCTGCCGAGCGTGGCGCCGACGTCGGTGCGGCTCCACGCCTCGCTGATGTTGTCGAACAGGCCGATCGAGCCGGGCGGCTTCACCGCGTCGGACGGGTCGTAGTCGCCGGCGGGGCGGACGGCGTTCGCGACGATGAGGTACGTCGGGAACAGCCACACCAGGCCGAGGACGATCAGCACGGCGCGGCGCATCAGGAGCCCTCCCTGGCGAGCTGGTGGCGCAGGTAGACGTAGGAGGCGAGGCCGGTGACGGTGGTGAGCGCCACCGCGATCGCCGACCCGTAGCCGTACTCGTCGGCGACGAAGACCTGCCGGTACATGGTCACCGCGAGGGTCTCGGAGGTGCGGCCGGGGCCGCCCTGCGTCATCACCCAGACGATGTCGAACGTCTTCAGGCTCGCGACCAGCGCCAGCCCGAACACGACGGTGGTGAGCGGCCGCATCAGCGGCCAGATGACGTGCCGGAACAGCTGCCAGCCGGACGCGCCGTCGATCCGGGCGGCCTCGATCGGCGCGCGCGGGATCGACTGGAGGCCGACGACGAACAGCAGCATGTTGACGCCGAGCTGCTGCCACGCCCACACCACGATCATCGCGAGGGTGTTGCGCGGGCCGTCCTGGAGGAACTCGGTGTGGCCGCCGGGCATGCCGAGGAACGACAACACCTGGTTGGCCATGCCGTCGGGCTGCAGGATGAAGCCCCAGATGAGGCCGAGGCCGGCGCCCGACATGGCGTACGGGACGAGGAACGGCAGCCGGTACCAGGCGCCGCCCTTGATGTTGTACGACAGCACGGCGACCAGCAGGCCGAGCCCGACCGGCAGGATCGTGGTGCCCGCGACCCACAGCAGCGTGTTGCGGACGGAGGTGAGCAGCGCCTCGTCCTGGAACAGCCGCCGGTAGTTGTCGAGGCCGGTGAACTTCGGCGACCCGAGCCCGTCGTAGCTGGTGAGGCTGAGGTACGCCGTCCACAGGAACGGCAGGTAGATCAGCACCGCGACGAAGAGGACGGCCGGGGTGAGGTAGGCGTGCCGGAAGCGGCCGTGCATCGCGAACCCGCTCGGGACGCGCCCGCCCGTCCCGCCGCGGTGGGGCCCGCCGCGCGCGCGTCGGTGCGGGGTCCCCGCGCGCACGGCGGTCGTCTGGTCGGTCATCGGTTCAGCTTCCGGCCTTGTGGTTCTTCCAGTAGTCCTCGTTGGCCTTCTGGATGTCCTTGAGGACGCTCATGTACGAGCCGGGCTTGCTGAGGAAGCCGTCGAACCCGCTGAGCGCGGCCGTCAGGACGGGCGCGGGCGCTGCCTCGAAGTAGCGGAGCACGAGCCGGTTCTGGCCGCTCGCCGCCTCCTTGGTGACCTTGTCCAGCTCCGGGTCGGCGATCTTGACCTTGGGGTTTCCGGACACGTCGCCGCGCGCGTTGGCCCACTTCTCCTGCGCGGCGGGGGTCACCCACCACTTCAGGTACTTGGTGCTGGCGGCGGCGTCGGGGGCCTTGCGCAGCGAGCACAGCGGCCCGCTCTCGAAGATCAGCGACCGCTTCGGCAGCGACGGCTGGACGTTCGGGATGAGGAAGAACCCGTAGTCGGTGCCGAGCTTGAGGCCGCGCTGGGTCATGCTGGTGTTGAACCAGGTGCCGCTGATGACCATGGCGGCGTCGCCGGCCTTGAAGTGGTCGGCGGGGTCGGCCTTGTCGCCGGGGTTGGAGAAGTAGCCGGCGTCGATCATCGACTTCCACTGCTCCATCACCTTCACCACGCCGGGGTCGGTGTAGGACGCCTGCCCGGTGGACAGCCGCTCGTAGAGGTCGGGGTCGGTGCCGGCGAGCAGCTGCTCGAACCAGGCGAAGGAGAACAGCGAGGTCGGCGTCGTCTGGTTGAACGGGACCTGGCCCTTGCTCTTCAGCGTCTGGGCGATCTTCATCAGGTCGGCCCAGGTGCTCGGCGGCGTGAGGCCGTACTTCGCGAAGATCTTCTTGCTGTAGAACATGCCCCAGTACCCGGTGTTGAGCGGCACGCAGTACTGCTTGCCGCCGACCGTGTAGTACTTGGCGAGGTCCTGGGTGAGGTCGCCGCTCTTGATGGCGTCCTGCCAGATCGACGTGGTCTCGGCGACCTGGTTCTGCTCGACGATCTCCTGGAGGCGTCCGCCGGTCTGCCAGGTGAACAGGTCCGGCTTGACCTTGGTGCGGAACGAGGACTTGATGAACGCGGTGTAGGTGGGCTCGTCGGTGTACCCGACGGGCGTCATGTCCAGCCCGGTCTGCTGCTTGCCCAGCGCGCTCATCTGCTCGAAGAAGGGCTTCCACGCGCCCTTGTCGTTGTAGAGCCTGAGCCCGGACTTCGACCCTCCCGAGTCGTTGCCCGAGGCGCAGCCCGCGACCGCGGCGAGCGCCGCGGCCGCCGCGAGGACGGCGGTCGTGCGCATGCGCATCGACGGCATGGGGGCCTCCCTGGTTCGTGGGGTGGTTGGAGGTCGGCTGAGGGTGTTCTGGGTGTGCTGAAGGGAACCGCCGGCCCTGCGCGGGCGCGGGCGGCCGGTGACGGACGGTGGGTCGTGGGCGGTCGGGGGGTCGGGCGGGCGCTCGGGCGGGCGGTCCGGAGAGCGGTCAGGCGAGCGGCGGGCGGCCGGTCAGGCGAGCCGGGACGCGATGACCTTCGTGACGTCGCGCAGGTGCGCGCGCATCAGTTCCTCGGCGCGTTCGGCCTCCCCGGCCTCGATGGCGCCGAGAATGGCCCGGTGGTCGTCGTGGTCGCGGCGCCGGTCGTCGAAGATCCGCAGTATCTCCCGCTGCTCGGCGCCGTGCACCGACAGCAGCGAGTCGATGACCTCGCCGAGCACGGCGTTGCCGGACGCGTGGGCGGCGGCCCGGTGGAAGGACATGTTCGCCGCGTCCAGCTCGACGTCCTCGCCCTCCAGGTGCCGGCCCGCGTGGTCCAGGACGGTGCGCAGCCGCTCCAGGTCGCCGGGCTCGGCGCGGCGGGCGGCCATCGCGGCCAGCGGGGGCTCGATGAGCAGCCGGGCGTCCAGCAGCTGGAGGAGCTGGTCGCCCTGCAGCGGCCGGACGTTGGGGTTCGGGATGACGACCCGTTCGAGGTCGGCGCCGACGTAGATGCCGGAGCCGTGCCGCATCTGGACGGCGCCGGTCGCCTCGAGCCGGCGGAGCGCCTCGCGGAGCGTGGGGGTGGTCACCGCGAAGCGCTCGGACAGCTCCCGCGCCGAGGGGAGCCGGTCGCCGGGACGCAGCCCGCCGGCGCGGATCAGCTCCAGGACGCGCTCGGTGAGCGCGTCGGAGAGGCTGGGCCGGGCCACATCCTTGGTCATCGTTACCTCGTTCACTCCTCGAAGAAGTCAAGTCATCTAATCACTTGATGTGCCGGGCTGTCCAGGGTCGGGACGGAACGCCTCGCGCAGCGCGGCGTGCTGCTCGGCCCGCGCCCGGCGCGCCACCGCCGCCGAGAGGACGCCGTCGAACCCGTGGTAGGCGCCCGGCACGTGCCGCAGCTCCACCGGCACGCCCGCCTCGATCAACCGACGCGCGTACACGAGGTCCTCGTCGCGCAGCGGGTCGGCTTCGGCCGCCAGCACGTATGCGGGCGGCAGCCCGGACAGGTCCCGCGCGCGGGCCGGGGCGGCGTACACGGGCGTCTCCCAGCCGGGCTTCCCGCGCTCCGGGCCGAGGTAGTGGCGCCACATCTGCTCCACCTCGCCCCGGTTGAACAGCGGCGGCTCGGTGTAGGCCCGCATCGACGCGGTGTCCATGCGGTCGTCGAGCACCGGGTAGAGCAGCAGCTGGAAGGCGAGCGGCGGCCCGCCCTCGTCGCGCGCCCGCAGCGCCACCGCCGCCGCCAGGCCGCCGCCCGCGCTGCCGCCGCCGACCGCCACCCGGCCGGGATCGGCGCCGAGGTCGGCCGCGTTCTCGTGGGTCCAGACCGTCGCGGCCCAGGCGTCCTCGAACGGCGCGGGGAACGGATGCTCGGGCGCGAGACGGTAGTCCACCGACACCAGGACGATGCCGAGCCCGGCCGCGAAGTCCAGGCAGCGGTGGTGCTCGTTGCCCAGGTCGCCGGTGACGAAGCCGCCGCCGTGGAAGTACACCAGCACGGGCCCCGCCGGACGTTCCGGCCGGTACACGCGCACCGGCACACCGCCGGGGATCGTCCGGTCGGCGACGTCCACTCCCGGCGCGGCCGCCGGCTCCCCCGACAGCGTCGCCGACAGCTCCCGCATCGCGGCCCGCGCCTTGACCGGGTCGGCCAGGCTCACGTACGGCATCCCTGCGAGCGCCTCGGACAGTTCGGGATCCACCCCGGTCACCCCGTCACGGGGACGTCGACGAAGCGCGGACGGTAGATGCTCACGTCGCGGTACACGTCCCTCGTCGGCCCCGCGGTCGTGTCGAGGCTGTTGACGTTGTACGACACCACGAGCTTGTTCGCCGTCGTGAGCGAGGCGTGCGCGTGCGCGTTGTAGGTGTAGACGTCTGCGTCGCCGTACGACCCGTACGGCCCGCCCTCGGGCGTGTTGTACACCGTCTTCTCGTCGGTGAACGGCCCTGCTGGCGAGCACGACAGGTACGTGTCGATCTGCGCGCTGAACGCGTTCTTGGTGTCCTGCGTGAGCAGGATGTAGAAGTTCCCGCGCTTGCTCACGCTGAACTCGTTGGACACGCCGCCCAGCACCTCCACCGCCGCCGACTCCGACGCCGACCAGGTGCCGCCCGCCGCCAGGTAGCTCCACGTCCCGCGCAGGTCGGTGCCCGCGACCCGCGCGACGTACATGTGCTTGCCGTCCGCGCCGAGGTCCTCGGTGCCGTAGACGTAGGTGTAGCCGCCGTCGCGGAGCAGCGCCGACCCCCACATGACGCCGCTGCCGGACGGCAGCGACGTGACCGACGTCGGCCGGGTGAGGTCGCTCGTCGAGAACCGCGCGAGGACGTTGGCGTCCCAGGTCACGTTCAGGTCGCCGGACCCGACCTTGTACTCGCGGTACGGCTGCTGGATCTCGCTCCCGTTCATCGTCATGTCGCCCGCCCAGTAGACGTGCGACGCGTCGCGCGGCGGCAGCAGGGCCGTCGGGTTCGCGGCGGTGCCGCCGTGCGCGGTCCCGGTCAGCGCGCCGCCCGCCGACCGCACGACGAACGTGTTGTTGACGAACGGGGTCGTGCCGCCGTCGGCGACCGTCATCGGCCGGGACCCGTCCGCGTTGACCTTGCCGAGGAAGGTGTCGGAGAAGCCGAAGACCGTCCGGCCGTCCGGCAGCTTCACCGAGTAGGTGCTGTCGCCGCCGGTCCAGTCGTCCAGCAGCGCGTTGCCGTTGCCGTACGAGGTGAACTGCGTGTTCAGCGAGGTGTCGGGCGTCGCCGTGCCGAACGTCGGCGCGGCGCTCCCACCACAGGTGAGCGCCGCGGCGCGAGCGGCGGCCGAGGGGGCGACCAGAGCGGTGGCGGCCAGCGTCGAGGCCACAGCCGCACGAA
This sequence comes from Actinomadura montaniterrae, assembly GCF_008923365.1. Taxonomy (GTDB): domain Bacteria; phylum Actinomycetota; class Actinomycetes; order Streptosporangiales; family Streptosporangiaceae; genus Spirillospora; species Spirillospora montaniterrae. The sequence goes on along the minus strand of NZ_WBMR01000051.1, from coordinate 21,146 downwards.
TGAGAAGACGCATGCGGACCTTCCTGGGGGTTCGGGACTGGTGAGCGGGAGGTGCATCAACGTGCGCATCTGTGTGGGCGTGCAGCGCCCGAGCCTCGCGTTGCTCGGGTTTTGTCAGGGGCCCCGGCTACCGTGCGGATTGTGTTGGTGACGCAGGCGTACCGGTTCGCGCTGGACCCGAGCCCTCGGCAGGAGCGGGGATTGTGGTCGCATGCGGGGGCGGCGCGGTTCGCATGGAACTGGGGCCTGGCGGCCTGCCGGGACCGGTACGACGCCGAGGGCAAGTGGTGGTCGGGTGTGGAGTTGCACCGGCTGTGGAACCGGGTGAAGAAGACCGACCCTGGCCTGGGCTGGTGGGGCGAGCACTCCAAGTGCGTGCATCAGGAGGCCTTCCGGGACCTGGACCGGGCCCTGCGCGGGTTCGTCCGGGCTCGTAAGGGTCTTCGGAAGGGGCGGCGCCCGGGGTTTCCCCGGTTCAAGAAGCGGGGCCGGTGCCGTGACTCGTTCCGGTTCGGTTCGGGCGTGATGCGCTGTAGTGGCCGGACGGTGACCTTGCCGCGGCTGGGAACGATCGCCACGCACGAGTCCACCCGCAAACTCGCCCGGCGACTGGAGAACGGGACGGCGCGGATCCTGTCGGCCACGGTGTCGCGGACCGCGCACCGCTGGTTCGTCTCGTTCACCGTGCAGGTCGACCGCAACGTTCTCGGACGGCATGCCCGGCCGGGCACCATCGTGGGTGTCGACTTGGGCGTCACGACACTGCTGACCGGCGTCGACGATCATGGCGCTGAGATCGAGGTCGGCGGGCCGAAGGCGTTGCGGGCCGGGTTGCGGAAACTGCAGCGGCTCGGCAAGGCGCACGCCCGTGCACAGCGCGGCTCGGCCAACCGCGCCAAGGCCGCCAAGCGGCTCGCGCGGCATCATGCCCGCGTCGCCGCCGTCCGCGCCGACGCGCTGCACAAGGCCACCAGCACCCTGGCCGCCCGCTATGAAACCGTCGTCGTGGAAGACCTCAACGTCACCGGCATGCTGGCCAACCGGCGGCTGGCCGGCGCCGTCGCCGACCAGGGCTTCGGGGCCGTGCGGCGGATGCTCGATTACAAGACCGGGTGGAACGGCGGCCGTCTCGTCGTGGCCGACCGCTGGTTCCCCTCGTCCAAGACCTGCTCGGGGTGCGGCGGGCGAAAGCCAAGCCTGTCGCTGTCCGAGCGGACCTTCCGGTGCGACGCGTGCGGCCTGGTGCTCGGCCGGGACGTCAACGCCGCGATCAACCTGCGAAACCTCGCCGCCAGTGGGGCGGAGAGACGAAACGCCTGTGGAGGCGATGTGAGACCCGGCCCCGCCGGGCGACCGCCCGCGAAGCAGGAACCCGGCACCGCGCACCACGCGGGTGAGACCGGGACCGCCGCCGCGCAAGCGACGGCTATCTGGACAGCGGATGCTCACATTCGCTCCTGGTTCCGATAACGGCTAGAGGTCGAACGCGCTGATGTGCCAGCGGCCCAGGTTCGCCACGAAGGCCGTGGTGTCCCGGAACGCCAGGTTGGTCGGGTGGCAGAGGACGTGGGCGGTGGGGTCGCGGACGACCGTCTCCGGCCGCCCGTCCGGGGTGAGCCGCAGCACCTCGCTGGGCTCGTAGAGGCCGACGTAGAGCAGGCCGTCGGGGCCGAACGCGATGCCGTCGGGGACGGTGCCGGGCAGCTCGGCGACCGTCGTACGGTCGCCCGCGGTGCCGTCCGGCCGGATCTCGACGCGGGTCACGCCGGGCAGGAACGACTCGGCGACGTACAGGGCCGACTCGTCCGGCGCCAGCGCGAGGCCGTTGGCGAACGCCATCGGACGCTCGTCCCAGACCTCGCCGGTGCCGTCCGGCGCGTAGCGGAACACCGAGGGCCCGGGGGCGTCGATCTGCCGGCTGTCGGAGACGTAGATCCGGCCCGCCGCGTCGATCACCGGGTAGTTCGGGTTGGCGAAGCGGTGGCCGTCCGCGCCGTCGGCGAACAGCGACACCTCGCCCGACGCCAGCTCGAGGCGGAACACGCCGGGATGCTTGATGTCGCAGATGTACAGGTGCGCGGCGGACGCGTCGAACGCGATGCCGAGCACGAACCCGTGGGTGGTGGCGACCTGCTCGACGCTCTCGCCCGCCGGGTCGACGCGGAAGATCTGGCCGGCCTCCCCGCCGCACCAGACGCTGCCGTCGGGATGGACCGCCACGCACTCGGGGTGGTCGAGGCGCGGGCTGCTGAACAGGCCGTCGAAGAAGACGCGGGCGTCGGGCATTCAGACCTCCGGGAGTGCGGCGGGGTTGCGGGCGAGCAGGCCGCCGTCCACGCGGTGCTCGGCCCCGGTGATGAACGAGGAGCGCGGCCCGGCGAGGAACGCCACCACCTCGGCGACCTCCTCCGCCCGCGCGACGCGGCCCAGCGGGTGCGCCCGGCCCCACTCGGCGACCTGGTCGTCCTGGCTGGTGTCGCCGCGGAACAGGTCGGCGGCCCAGCGCAGCATCGGGGTGTCGACGGAGCCGGGGCACACGACGTTGGCGCGGATCCCGTCGGCGGCGTGGTCCAGCGCCATCGCGCGGGTGAGCCCGTTGATCGCGGACTTGCTCGCGGTGTAGGCGGCGACCCGGTCCTGCGACGCGAACGCCTGCACCGACGACACCGTGACGATCGTGCCGCCGCCGCGCCGCCGCAGTTCCGGGACGGCCGCCTTGCAGACCAGGAAGACGCCCTTGAGGTTGACGTCCAGGACCTCGTCCCACAGCTCCTCGGCGGTGTCCTCGACGGTCCCGTACCGCTGGATCCCGGCGCAGGTGACGACGGTGTCGAGCCCGCCGTGCGCGTCGACGGCGCGGCGGACGAGGGCGCGCATCTGCCCGGCGTCGGTGACGTCGGCGACGACGCCGGTCACGTCCAGGCCGGCGTCGCACAGCTCCGCCTCGGTGGCGCGGACGCCGTCCTCGTCGATGCCGCAGAACACGACCGCGGCGCCGTCCTCCGCGAGCCGCCGCACGACCGCCCGGCCGATGCCGAGCGACCCCCCGGTGACCACGGCGACCTTGCCGGCGAACTCCTTCATCGCGCTTCCTCCCCCTCGATCACGGCCGCGCGCAGCCACAGCGGCCTGGTCTCGCGCGGCCGCAGGGCGAGCGCCGACCCGTTGCGGACCGCCTCGGCGAGGCCCTCGGTCGGCCGTCCGGCGAACGGTTCGAGCCCCACCACGTACGCGCGGCCCCACCAGGGCGCCTCGCGGGACGCGCCGAGCTCGCGCCACAGCCACAGGTCCGGCAGGACGGCGGCGTCCCACCGGACCCGCAGGCCGAGGGCCGCGTCCGGGTCGATGATCTCGTAACGGCCGTCCTGGAACCCGGACAGGTAGTGGATGTCGCTCGGCGCGCCGCGCTCGGGGACGACCGCCAGCCCGGGGCCGGCGGTCGCCCCGTCCGGGAACCGGATCCGGTGGCCGGGACGCAGGAACGGCGCGCCGAACACGATGTGGTGGCCCCACATCACCTCCAGCGCGACGTCCGACTCGTTGGTCAGCTCCTCGTCGACGCGCAGCTCCGCCTCGCCGGACACGAGCCGGAACGTCTTCACCACGCGCAGCGGCATCCGCCGCGCCCGCACGGTGAGCCGCACCGCGACCTCGGACGGGTCGTCGGCCGCGATCTCGACGTCCCAGGGCAGCCCGGCGACCTCGCCGTGCTGCGCCAGCGCGGCGCCGCGGTAGGTGCTCGGCTCGCCGCCGTTGGGCAGCACCTCCTGCCAGCCGCCCTCGTAGTGGTCGAGGAACGCCGCCACGTCGTCGCCCGCGCCGCCCGCCACGTCGCGCGGGTTGCGGATCCCGTCCGGGGCGAGCCAGACGAAGTCCATGTCGCGCGGCTTGTAGCAGAACTCCGCGACGTCACCGCCCTTGTCCGCGAGGACGGTGACGCGCAGCAGCTCGTTCTCCAGCACGACGGCGCGCATCCCGAACCAGGTGATCTCGTGCAGGCGCGCGCCCCAGTTGCGGGCCGGGCGGTGCCGTCGGTACGCCATCGGTCAGCCGAACTTCAGGTCGACGAAGCGGGGCCGGTAGATGGTGACGTCCTTGTAGTGGTCGGTGTTGACGAAGCTGTTGACGTTGTAGGAGACGACGAGGCTGCCGGGGCGGCTCAGCTCCGGGTGGGCGTGCGCGTTGTAGGTGAAGACGTTCGGGTTGTGGTAGCTGCCGTTCGCGCCGGTCTCGGGCGTCGAGTAGACGGTGGTCTTGCCGGTGAACGGTCCCTGCGGCGAGCAGGAGAAGTACGCGACGATGTTGGTGTTGAACTTCTCGGTGGTGTCCTGGGTGATGAGCATGTAGGCGCGGCCCATGCGGGTGACGCTGTACTCGTTGGCGACGCCGTCCATGATCCGCGCGGAGTCGGCCTCGTTCCGCGACCAGGTGCCGTCGCCCGCGTAGAACTCCCACGGCTCGGTGAGGTCGGCGCCGCGGACGCGGGCCAGGTGCATGTACTTGGTGTCGCCGAGGTCCTCGACGCCGTACACGTAGATCATGCCGTCCCGCCGCTCCAGCCAGGACGCCCAGGAGATCCCCTTGGACGACGGGATCGCGGTCACGCTGACGGGCTCGGACAGCCGGTCGGGCCGGAACTTCGCGACGACGTTGCGGAGCCAGCGCCAGTCCCAGATGCCGGGCCCGAACCGCTCGTACTCCTGGTAGGTGACCTGGACCTTGCCGCCCGCGGTGATCGCGTCGCCGGCCCAGTACCAGTGCTTGCCGTCGCGCGGCGGCATCACGGCCTTCGGCTGCTCCCGGGTGCCGCCGTGTACGGTGCTCAGCCGATCGCCGGACTTGACCACGAACGAGTTGTTGAGGAACGGGGTGGTGCCGCCCTCCTCGACGACCGGCGAGCGGCCGCCGTCGTCGTTGACCTTGCCGAGGAAGGTGTCGGAGAAGACGAACGCCACCTTCCCGCCGGGCAGGGTGGTGGAGAAGGTGCCGTCCGCGCCGGTCCAGTCATCGGTCCGGCGGTTGTCGTTTCCGTAGCGGGCGAACAGGGTGTTCAGGCCGGCGTCGGGCGCCGAGCCCTGGAAGGACGGGGTCGGGGTGCCGGCGCACGCCTGGACGGCGGTCGCGGCGGCACGGGCGGGGGCGGTGAAGGTCGTCGTGGACAGGGCCAGGGTGAGAACGCCGGCGGCGAGGCCGCGCCAGGGGGATCTTCTGCGCACGGCCAGAAGTCTGGTCATCAGATGACTTGTTGTCTAGATGTATCGTGCTGCCCGTGAACGTTCCCCGGGTCGCCCTCATCGGCGAATGCATGATCGAACTGCGGCATCTGGCGCCGGACCGGCTCGCCCTCGGCTACGCCGGGGACGTCTTCAACACCGCCGCCTACCTGGCCCGCAGCGCCGCCCCCGGAACGGTGGACGTGCAGTTCGTCACGGTCACCGGCGACGATCCATACAGCACCGAGATGCGCGCGGCCTGGCACGCCCACGGCGTCGGCGACCGGTACGCGCGGGTGCGTCCCGGCGGCCGCGCGGGCCTCTACCTGATCCGCACCGACGAGCAGGGCGAGCGGACGTTCCAGCACTACCGGAGCGAATCGCCCGCCCGCGACCTGTTCGGCCCGGACCAGCCCGCCGCGATCGACGACGCGATCGCCGGCCACGACCTGGTCTACCTGTCCGGGATCACCCTGTCGATCATGGCGGAGCCGGCCCGGGCCCGGCTGGCGGAGGTGCTGGCGGAGACCCGCCGGCGCGGCGGTCTCGTCGCCTACGACGGCAACCACCGGCCGAGCGGCTGGCCGTCCCCCAGCGCGGCGGCACGGGCCGCCGGCGCGATCCTGGCGCACACCTCGATCGCGCTGCCGTCCCTGGACGACGACCGCCTCGTCCACGGCGACGCGTCCGCCCGGGACTGCGTCGAGCGGCTCCGCGACGCGGGCGTGCCGGAGATCGTCGTCAAGCTCGGCGCCCAGGGCTGCGTGATCGCCGACCGCGGCTCGATGGAGGCGGTCCCGGCCGTCCCGGACGTCGACGTGGTGGACACCACGTCGGCGGGTGACGCATTCAACGGCGCCTATCTGGCGGCCCGGCTGGCCGGGACGGACCGGCGCGCGGCCGCCGGGGCGGGCGCCCGGCTGGCCGCCGAGGTGATCGGCCATCCCGGCGCGCTCCTGCCGCCGCTTCCGGCCCGCCGCGTCCCGGCCGCGACGCCCCCGCCGCGCGCCGCCGGCGAGCCCCCCAGGGACCAAGTCATTTAGTCAATACTCGGACAACCGGTCGAAACCTGTGCGCGCCGAAGTCTCGCAGTGGGCTCCGCAGGCGGTAGTTTCGGAAGCAGCGGGACCATCCTGCGAGGGAGTGACGTGACCGAGGAAACCGCTGCCATGCCTGCCAGTACACAGTTGTCCGTGCGCGACGTGGTGACAGTGAAGCTGCCCGCCGCGAGCGCCTACCTGTCCGTGCTCAGAACCGCGACCGCGGGGCTGGCCGCCAGGCTGGACTTCACGCTGGACGAGATAGAGGACCTGCGCATCGCGGTCGACGAGGCGTGCGCGATGCTGCTCTCCCAGGCCGTCCCCGGGACGGACCTGTCGTGCGAGTTCGAGCTGACCGGGGAGGCGATGCGCATCTCGGTGTCGGTGATCACCGTGGACGGCCAGGAGCCGAGCCGCGACACCTTCGCGTGGACGGTGCTGTCGTCGCTGGCCGGCGAGGTCGACGCGCAGATCGGCTCCGACGACCGGGTGACCGTGACGCTGCAGAAGCGGCGCGGTACGGCGGGGGCCCCGTGACAGAGAAGACGACCATCGCCGGCGCGAGCAACGAGCGGTCCGAGAGCGGCGTACCGGACCGCGCGCGGGCCCGCGCGCTGTTCGAGCGCCTCGCCGAGCTGCCCGAGGGCGACCCGGAGCGGCAGCGCATCCGCGACCAGCTCGTCGAGCTGCACCTGCCCCTGGTGGAGTACCTGGCCCGCCGCTTCCGCAACCGCGGCGAGTGGCTGGACGACCTGATCCAGGTCGCCACCATCGGGCTGATCAAGTCGATCGACCGGTTCGACCTGGAGCGCGGCGTCGAGTTCTCCACCTACGCCACGCCCACGATCGTCGGGGAGATCAAGCGGCACTTCCGCGACAAGGGCTGGGCGGTGCGGGTGCCCCGCCGGCTCCAGGAGCTGAAGCTGTCGCTGACCAAGGCGATCAGCGACCTCGCGCAGCGCGAGGGCCGGGCGCCGACGGTCAGCGAGCTGGCCGCCCACCTGCAGATGAGCGAGGAGGAGGTGCTGGAGGGCCTGGAGTCGGCGAACGCCTACTCCACGGTGTCCCTCGACGCGCCCGACTCCGGCGACGAGGACGCGCCCGCCGTGGCGGACTCGCTCGGCATGATCGACGAGTCGCTGGAGGGCGTGGAGTACCGCGAATCGCTCAAGCCGCTGCTGGAGAAGCTGCCCGCCCGGGAGAAGAAGATCCTCCTGCTGCGGTTCTTCGGGAACATGACGCAGTCGCAGATCGCGGCGGAGCTCGGCATCTCCCAGATGCACGTGTCGCGGCTGCTGGCCCGCACGCTCGCGCAGCTGCGCGAGGGCCTCACCGCCGACGAGTGACGCCGAACGCCGAGGGGCCCCGGGGACGTGTCTCCCCTGGGGCCCCTCGGCGTTCCCGGCTTTTCCGGCATTCCCAGCGTTCCCGGCCCGCGGCCGGCCGCCGGTCAGTTCTTCGCGGACGTCCCCTTGGCGGGCGCGTCCTTGGCCGGCTGCTCCTTCAGGCGGTCCATGAGCTTCTGCCCGAGGGACCGGTCGTCCTTGGCGCGCGGCTCCGCGGCGCGCGGCGCGGCCTTCGCACCGCTGGACGGGCCGCCGGACGCGGCGTCCTCCTCGTCCTCATCGTGATCATGGACGAGCCAGGCGGTGCTCGCCGGGCTCAGCACCGCGACCAGCGCGAGCACGGCGACGACGCCCATCGGCACGGCGATCCCGGGCCGGTCGCTCTGCCACAGCGACCAGGCGACGGGCAGCGCGAACAGCTGGGTCAGGACCGTCGGGGCGCGGCTGCCCTGGGCGCCGCGCAGCAGGCCGCGGGCGCAGGCGAGCATGCCGAGGCCGCCGGCGAGGGCGAGCACGGTCACGCCGATCGCGCTCACCGGGTCGACGGCGGCGCCCGAGGCGGTCTCGACGCCGGTGTAGACGCCGAACGCGACGGCGCCGAGGCCCTCCGCGCCCTCCAGGGCGGCGGCGGCCCGCACGGTGATGGGACGATCGGTCACAACGAAACCCTACTCGCCCGCCGCCGCGGCCGATGCGTGGGGAAACGCACGGGAAACGCTCGATACGCTGGCGCCGTGCGCGCCATGCTCATCGCCAACCCCAAGGCGACCTCGACCTCCCGGCGGGCCCGCGACCTCCTCGTCCGGGCCTTCACCGGCGATCTCGACCTCGAGATCGCCGAGACCGCCCACCGCGGGCACGCGACCGAGCTCGCCCGCCGGGCCGCCGACGAGGGCTACGACGCGGTGATCGCGCTGGGCGGCGACGGCACCGTCAACGAGACGGTGAACGGCCTGCTCGCGAACGGCCCGTCGCCGGACCTGCCCGCGCTGGCGGTGCTGCCGTCGGGGAGCGCGAACGTGTTCGCCCGCGCGCTCGGGCTGCCGAACGACCCGGCCGGCGCGACCCGGGCGGTGCTGGAGGCGCTGCGCGCCGGGCGGTACCGGACGGTCGGGCTCGGCACGGCGTGCCTGCCGGACGGCGTGGAGCGCTATTTCACCTTCAACGCGGGCGTGGGGCTGGACGCGGAGGTCGTCCGGGAGGTGGAACGCCGCCGCGGCGCGGGCGCGAAGGCCGATCCGTCACTCTACGTGCGGGCCGCGATCCGCCATTTCTTCGCGGGCACGGATCGGCGCCATCCGGCCCTGACTCTGGAAGTGCCGGGACGCCCGCCGAAAGCGGGCCTGTTCCTCGCGTTCGTCTCCAATACCGCGCCGTGGACTTTCATGGGACGGCTGCCGGTGAATCCCAGTCCGAGGTCGAACTTCGCGCGCGGGCTGGACGTGTTCGGGATGCGCACGCTGGCCGCCGGCCCGGTCCTGGGCGCGCTCGCGCAGATGATGCTGGTGCGGACCCGTCCGGTGCAGGGACGCGACGTGGTGAACGTGCACGACGCGACGGAGGTCACGCTGCGCGCGGACCGTCCGGTCGCATTCCAGCTGGACGGCGACTACCTGGGAGAACAGCGCAGTGTGACGTTCCGCTCGGTGCCGAAGGCGGTCCGCATCCTCATCTGAGACCGCCGTCACGCCATGCTGAGAGCCAAGTAACACGCCCGACCCACAGGTGTGACACATGCGACACCCATACTTTGAGAATCCTTTCTCAAAGGTCTTGCGTCTGCCCGCGCCCGGCTGACACGCTCAAAGTGCGCCAGCCGACAGGGGCCCCAACGTCGTCCGCCTCCTGATCGCAGCGCCGCGGAACAATCACCCTCGGATCGCCGGCCACCGCCGCTCCGGGCGTTCGCGACATGTGAAACCGTTCACAAACGTGGAGTGTCTCACACCACCTGACGAAGGAGTGGACCGCATGGACTGGCGCCACCGCGCTGCCTGCCGTGACGTGGACCCCGAGCTGTTCTTCCCGATCGGCAACACCGGGCCCGCGATCCTGCAGATCGAAGAGGCCAAGCAGGTATGCCGGCGCTGCGACGTCACCGACGCCTGCCTGCGCTGGGCGCTGGAGTCCGGCCAGGACTCGGGCGTCTGGGGCGGGATGGGCGAGGACGAGCGCCGCGCCCTCAAGCGCCGCGCCTCCCGTGCCCGCGCCCGCGCGAACGCCGGTCTCTGAGCGTCCCACCCGACGAGCGGCGCCGCCTCCGAACCCCCAGGGCCGGAAACCCCGGCGCCGCCCGCACCGCACTTCGACGTGCCCGCAGCCTGACCCCAGGCGGCGGGCACTCGGTGTTTTCAGGGCCGGTCACTGTGTCTTCAGGGCCGGTCCCTAGGGCTGGGCGGCCGAGCGGGGCCCGTGGAGCCGGTTGCTGTGGTCGATCGGGACGTCCACGATGACCTCGGTGCCGCCGCCCGGACGGTCGCGGAAGTCGAGGCTGCCGCCCAGCTCCCCGACGATCAGCGTGCGGACGATCTGCAGGCCGAGGCTGTTGCTGCTCTCCACGTCGAAGTCCGGGGGCAGGCCCACCCCGTCATCGGAGACGATCGTGACGAGCCGCGGCCCGGCGGCGGGCCCGCGGCCGGCGGGCGCCTCCTTCCCGACGCGCGGGTCGTGCGCGTCGGAGCCGGGCCACTCCCCCCACACCGGCACGCCCGCCGGTTCGCGCGGCGGGTCGCCCTCGCCGTAGCGGTGCGCGACGACCTCCAGCGTGCCGAACCGGTTGGCGAGGCCGTGCTCCAGCGCGTTCTGCAGCAGCTCGGTGAGCGCCATCGCCAGCGGCGTCGCGACCTCCGCGGGCAGCACCCCGAAGCTGCCGGTCCGCTTCGGGGCGACCTTGGTCTCCGGCGTGGACACCTCCCCCGCCATCATGATCACCCGGTCCGCGATGTCGTCGAAGTCGATCAGCTCGTCCGGGGTGTGCGACAGGGTCTCGTGCACGATCGCGATCGACCCGACGCGGCGGACCGCCTCGTCCAGCGCCGCCCGCCCCTCCGGGATCCGCAGCCGGCGCGCCTGCAGCCGCAGCAGCGCCGCGACGGTCTGCAGGTTGTTCTTCACCCGGTGGTGGATCTCCCGGATGGTGGCGTCCTTGGTCATCAGCTCCCGGTCGCGCCAGCGCAGCTCGGTGACGTCCCGGCACAGCACGATCGCGCCGATCCGGGTGCCGCCGACGACCAGCGGGATCGTGCGCAGCTGCATGACCGAGCCGTTCGCCTCGACCTCCACCTCGCGCGGCGCGCGGCCGCTGAGCACGACGCTGAGCGCCTCCTCCAGCGGCTCGCCGGTGTCGCACAGGTCGGCGGTGACCTTGCCGAGCGACTCGCCGACCAGGTCGGCGGGGAAGCCGAGGCGCCGGTAGGCGGACTGGGCGTTCGGGCTGGCGTAGGTGACGCCGCCGGCGCGGTCGAGGCGCATCAGCCCGTCGCCGACGCGCGGCGAGCGGACCATGTTCGGCTCCTCGCCCGGCACCGGGAACCGCCCCTCGGAGATCATCTTCGCGAGGTCGCTGGCGCTCTGCAGGTAGGTCAGCTCCAGCCGGGACGGGGTCCGCGCCGAGCTGAGGTTCGTGCTGCGCTGGATCACCCCGAGGATCTTGGCGCCGCGGCGCACCGGGATCGACTCCTCCCGGACCGGGATGCCGCTGCCCCACTCCGGGTCGCCCTCCCGGACGATCCGCCGCTCCCGCCACGCCACGTCGATCAGCCCGCGCCGGCCCGTCCGGACGACCTTGCCGACGAGGTCCTCGGGGTAGGCGGTCGGGCCGGTCGTCGGCCGCATCTGCGCGATCGCGACCCAGCCCTGCACGGCCGCGCCGGTGTCGATCGTGCCGCCGCCGCGCCGCCCGCCGCGGGCGCCCGGCCCGTCGGCGGGGACCGCCGCGCCGGACCGCAGCGGCACCCACAGCAGCAGGTCGGCGAACGACAGGTCGGCGAGGAGCTGCCAGTCCGACACCAGCGCGTGCAGCCACTCCACATCGGTCTCGGTGAGGTCGGTGTGGTCGCGGACCAGATCGGTCAAGGTAGGCACACGACCATCATCGCCCATCCGTTCTGGTGCCCCGGCGCCGTCCCCGCCGCCCGCCACCTGGCAGGATTCGGGCATGACCGACGACCCCCTCGCCCGGCTCCGGGACGCCGCCGCCCGGCGCGCGGAGGCGGGCCTGCGGCGCACGCTGCGCCCCCGCGGCGCCGACCACGACGGCCTGGCCGACCTCGCGTCCAACGACTACCTCGGCCTGTCCCGCGACCCCCGGCTGGTGGAGGGCGCGGTCGCCGCCGCGCGCGCGTGGGGCACCGGGTCGTCCGGGTCCCGGCTGGTCACCGGCACGACCGGGCTGCACGCCGAGCTGGACCGGCGGCTCGCCGCGTTCACCGGGAGCGCCGCCGGGCTGGTGTTCTCCTCCGGCTTCCTGGCCAACCTCGGCGCCGTCACCGCGCTGGCCGGGCCCGGCGCGCTCGTGGTGTCCGACCAGGTCAACCACGCCTCGATCGTGGACGCGTGCCGGCTGTCGCGGGCCCGCGTCGCGATCGTCCCGCACCGGGACGCCGGCGCCGTCGAGCAGGCCCTCGCCGGACGTGACGAAGACCACGCGATCGTCGTCACCGACGCGGTGTTCTCCGTGGACGGCGATCTCGCGCCGCTGGCGGAGCTGCACCGGGTCGTCCGGGCGCACGGCGCGCTGCTGGTGGTCGACGAGGCGCACGCGCTCGGCGTCGTCGGCGACGGCGGGCGCGGCGCCGCGCACGCCGCCGGGCTGGCCGGTGAGCCCGACGTGATCCTCACGCTCACCCTGTCGAAGTCGCTCGCCTCGCAGGGCGGCGCCGTCCTCGGCGCCCCGGAGGTCATCCAGGCGCTGCTGGACACGGGCCGCTCGTTCATCTTCGACACCGGCCTGAACCCGCCCGCCGCCGGCGCCGCGCTCGCCGCGCTCGACGTCCTGGAGGCGGACCCGGGCCTGCCGGGCCGGGCCCGTGCCACGGCCCGCGCGATGGCAAACCTCGCGGCCGGTTCCGGACTGGAGACCGCCGATCCGGCCGCCGCCGTCGTCCCCGTCTTCCTCGGCGAACCGGACGACGCGGTCCGCGCCGCCGGGATCTGCGCTGAGCACGGGCTGCGCGTCGGCTGCTTCCGGCCGCCGTCCGTGCCGAAGGGCCGGGCGTGCCTGCGGCTCACCGCGCGCGCCACGGTCGACGAGTCGGACCTCACAAGGCTGCGGGCGGCCCTGGCGGAGATCGCGCGCTCTACCGGCCGTAGTCTTCACGCATAACATCGGGGGAAACCGATGATGAACGTGAGGAGATGCCGTGACGGAGGTCAGGGGCGGGCCCCGGCACGGGGACGGATTCGAGCGCGGATTCGATCGGGCGGCGCTCGGCGACCTGGGTAAGCACCACACCAACCAGGCGCCGCGCATCCCGAAGTACTACAAGCTCAAAGAACTCCTCGTCGAGCTCATCCAGTCGCTGCCGCCGGGCAGCCCGCTGCCGCCCGAGCGCGCGCTGGCGGAGAAGTACGAGACGTCCCGGACGACCGTCCGGCAGGCCCTCGCCGAGCTCGTCGTCGAGGGGCGCCTGCAGCGCATCCAGGGCAAGGGCACGTTCGTCGCGAAGCCGAAGGTGTCGCAGGAGCTCCAGCTCGTCTCCTACACCGAGGACATGCGGCACCACGGGCTGCGCCCCGAGACCCGCATCCTGGACGCCGGGTACGTCAGCGCCGACGAGCGCCTCGCCGCGCTGCTGTGCATCCGCCCGGGCGGGCGGGTGCTGCGCGTCCACCGGCTCCGGCTCGCCGACGGGGAGCCGATGTCGGTCGACACCTCCCACCTGCCGGCCCGCCGCTTCCCCGGCCTGCGCCGCGAGCTGCCCCGGCACCGCTCCCTGTACGAGACCCTCGCGACCGCCTACGACGTCCACCTGACGGAGGCGGAGGAGACGATCGAGACGGTCCTCGCAACCCCGCACGACGCGCAGCTCCTCGGCGTCGACGTCGGCCTGCCGATGCTGCTGCTGTCGCGGCACGCCTTCGACACGACGGGCCAGCCCGTCGAGTGGGCGCAGTCGCTGTACCGCGGCGACCGGTACAAGTTCATCACCCGCCTGCGCCGCGACTCCTGATCCTTCTTCAGGGCGCCTCGGGGGCGTGGGCCTCGCGGAAGGCGGCGGGGTCGAAGGTGCCGCCGAACGCCGGGGCCAGGCCGCGGTGCGCGGCGAGCAGGAACTCGGCGGGATCGAGGGCGGACGCCCCGGCGGGCAGCGCGCCCGACAGCGGCCGCGCCGCGATGGTCTCCAGGTCCCGGATGTTGCTGCGCATCGCCAGGTCGGGGTCGTCCGGCCAGGCGCCGATGACCACGCCGGCGAGCTGCACGCCGCGGTGCGCCATCGCCTCCAGCGTCAGCGCCGTGTGGTTGAGCGTGCCGAGGTCGGGGCGGGTCGCCACGACGACCGCGGCGCCGAGCCAGCGCGCCAGGTCGGCGATGGTGGTGCCCTCCTCGTCGTAGCGGACGAGCAGCCCGCCCGCGCCCTCCACCAGCACGAGCCGGCGGGTCGCGGCGAGCTCCTGGACGTGCTTGGCGACGTCCGGCAGCCGGACCGGCGGGACGCCCGCGCGGCGGGCCGCGGCGGCGGGCGACAGCGGGTCGGGGAAGCGCGCGGACTCGTGCAGGTCCTCGACGCCGGCGAGCCGCCGCACCTCGTCGAGGTCGCCGGGCTCGCCGCCGCCCATCCCGGTCTGCCCGGGCTTGACCACGGCGACGGACGCGCCGCGCGCGGCGGCGACGGCGGCCAGCGCCGCGGTGACGATCGTCTTGCCGACGCCCGTGCAGGTCCCGGTCACTACGAGCACACTCACGCCCGGCACACTAGCGCGCGGGACGGGCCCGGTCGGGCGCTGATTCCCACAGTCTTCCGGCGCCGGATTTGTATTCGCGGGAACCCGGGGGCGGGGCGGCGCGTCCAAGGCGCATGGCCGGTTCGCATACACGCACCAGCTCGATCGTCGCGCTCGCGTGCGCGGGCGCGCTGGCGGCCTGCGGCGGGGCCTCGGGCGTGGAGAAGCCGCCGCACTCGCTGCCGCCCGCCGGGACCGCCACGAAGCCGGCGAAGGAGTCCCCGCGCGGCGAGCACCTCGTCCTGCGGTTGCGCAAGACCGGCGGCATCGCGGGCCTCGGCGGCCCGGGCGGCCTGCCCGACTTCTCGCTGTACTCGACGGGCCGCGCGCTCGTCGCGTCCCAGGCTAAGGTCACCGAGTACCGGCTCACGCCCGCGGCGCGCGACCGCCTGCTGGGCGAGGCGCGCGCCGCCGGCCTCGGCCGCTCGCACACCGTCCCCGCCGGGCAGGTCTCGGATGCGATCGTGCTGGAGTTCACCATGGACGGCGCGCACAGCGAGATCGCCGAGCCCGGGGTCCGGCCGGACCCGGCGACGGAGTTCCAGGCGCGGCTCGATCCCGCCCGGTGGCCGAAGAGCGACCTCACGTCCGGCCCCCGGCCGTACAAGCCGTCCAAGGTGGCCGTGCTCGCGTCGCAGGGCGCGGTGGCGGACGGCCCGGTCCGCACCTGGCCGCTGGCGCCGCTCGGCAAGGGGACGCAGTTCGGGGCCGCCGTGTGCACGGTCGCCGCGCCCGGCAAGGTTCCCGCGACGAGCCCGAGCACCGCATGGCGCAGCGCGGGCAAGACCTACACCGTGCGCGTGCGCCCTCTCCTCCCGGACGAGCAGACCTGCACGGCCCTCCGTTGAGCTGCGGCGTGTTGCCCTAGCTCAACGGGTCAGGTCGGCGGCTACCTCGCGGGTGATGGTCTGCAGGTCGGGGGGTAGCTGGTCGAGGCGGGTGTCCAGGTCGTCGGCGAAGCTCAGTCGCTCCAGTTCGGGCGGCGGGACGGCTTCCGGCATCCACGCGGAGTGGATGAGGAACGGGACGGTGGTGCCGGGCGGCGGCGCCAGCACGGCGAGCGGGCCGCGCCCCACGTCGGCGGCGTCGAACAGCTCGATACGGAAGCGGTCGTCGTTGTGGACGGCGACGACGAGGTAGCCGTCATGGCCGCCGGGGTCGGCGCCCGCGTACCGGCTGCCGCCGCGCCCGCGCGGGACGAAGCACGGCGACGTCGGGTAGTCGTCCAGCGCGAACGTCCACTCGGCGAGCGCCTTGAGGTCGTCGCGGTCGTGGGTGACCAGGACGGCGGGGGTCTCCTCCGGCGGGAACAGGTCGGCGTCGATGCGGCCGGTGTAGTTGCGCAGCGCCCGCTGGTTGATCGCCTCGGGGTGGAAGCCCAGGTAGACGAGGTGGTGCCGGGTCGGGGCGGTCTGCCCCTCGATGCTCCAGTCGATGGCCGAAAGCTCGGCCTGCCACCAGCGCGCCGGGTCGCTCGCGCGGGCCCGCTCGGTCACCTTCCCGGTCTCCGGGTCGAACACAAGGACGGTGGTGAGCGCGGGCGTCATGCCGTGGCAGTACATGCCGCGCAGCGCCGGGTCGACGGGCCGGCCGAACGCGTCGAGGTCGTCCTCGCGCAGGTACATGCCGATGTCGACGCCGGGCGTGTGCTCCATGACGACCTGCACGCCGCCGGAGTCGTCGTACCTGGCGTAGAAGTGGTTGACCTCGGGCGCGATCCGGAACTCCGTGCAGGCGACGGTGCCGCCGCCGGGGCGCAGGTCGTCCTTGCGGATCAGCAGGACGGGCCCGTCGGGGTTGTTGGCGACGGTCCGCTCCGCGCCGAACACCTCGTCGGTGTCGATCTTGTAGGCGGTGTCGGCGAGCACGAGCCAGTCGCGGGTCTGCGTGATCGTGTGCGTGGCCTGCGGCAGGACGGCGTCCGCGACCTCCCAGCGCTCGACCCGCCTCCCCTCCCCCGCGTACCGGATCACCGAGACGGTGCCGGTCATGACGTCGCGGCTGACCGTCCACAGGCAGCCGCGCTCGGGGTCGACCACCGGGTGCGCGGACGTGGAGACCAGCGGCAGCACGGCCTGGTCGATGGCGGGCCTCCAGTCGTCGCGGTGGCCGACCT
Organism: Actinomadura montaniterrae; assembly: GCF_008923365.1. Classification (GTDB taxonomy): domain Bacteria; phylum Actinomycetota; class Actinomycetes; order Streptosporangiales; family Streptosporangiaceae; genus Spirillospora; species Spirillospora montaniterrae. Next base: position 4,489 of record NZ_WBMR01000051.1, on the reverse strand, counting down.
CGGCGACGAACCCCAGCGTGACCGGGTCGACCTCGACGGGCCGCCCGGCGTCCCAGGTGGCGAACAGCCGGTCGCCCCACGGCAGCGGCGCGGTGTTGGCGGCGTTCACGAACCCCCACGGCGAGCTCGTCCCGACGGGCCCGGCGGTGAACAGGCCGGGGCGCCGGCGGCGGAGCCGGACGGACGGGGTGTCGATCACCCGGGCGCGCCAGCGGAACCGGCCGCCGGCGTCCGGCCGGAGCGGCAGCCGGGCGATGATCCCGTCGCCGAAGAACGCGTGTACGGGGTGGGTGCGCTGGTCGGAGGTGCTGACGACGAAGTGGCCGCGGACGTCGGCGGGCCACGCGCCGGCGACGACCTCGAACGCGAGGTCGCCGATGTCCTGCGTGCCGAGGATCGAGCGGGGGACCGGCATGGCGCCTCCTGGGGGTGCGGCGGGCCGTCGACACCCGCCAATCAACACGGCCCGGCCGCTAGTAGTCAACCCTCTAACGACTAGGACGCCCGCCCGGCGGCCGCTCCTTCCGGATGCGGATAGCCTGATATGTCGCGACCTTCCGGTCGCGATGATCCGGCACCGACGCTCCCCCGCCTGGAGAAAGCACCCGATGCAGCCCGTCACCGTCCGCGACGCGCACCCCCACGAGTACGACCTGATCGGCGAGCTGACCGTCGAGGTGTACGTGCACGGCGGGCTGGTCTCGCCCGAGTCCTCCTACGTCGGGAAGCTCCGCGACGCCGCCGACCGGGCCGCCAAGTCGCAGCTGCTCGTCGCCGAGATCGCCGGGGAGGTCGCGGGCGCCGTCGCCTACTGCCCGCCCGGCAGCCCGTACGCCGAGCTGGCGGGGCCGGACGAGGCCGAGTTCCGCATGCTCGCCGTCCTGCCGAAGGCCCGCCGGTCCGGCGCGGGACGCGCCCTGGTCGGCGAGTGCGCGGCGCGCGCCCGCGCCGCCGGCCTGACCGGGCTGCGGCTGTCGACGCAGGCGAACATGGAGGCCGCGCACCGCATGTACGAGCGGCTCGGCTTCGTCCGCACCCCGGACCGGGACTGGTCCCCCGTGCCCGGCCTCCGCCTGCTCACCTACTCGCTGACGTTCCAGCCGCCCGTTCCGGAGGCCCCGTCCTTCTAGACCGCCGGGGACGTCCAGAGGCGCGGGCCGGAGCGGGCGTCCAGGCGGCGCAGGAACGACAGGATGCCCGCGGTGCCGGTGCCCCAGGTGAACGCCTGGGTGTCGAGGTCGTTGCCGGGGAAGACCGGCCGCCGGGGGTCGCCGCCGCTGCGCACGAGCATCAGCTCGACGATCTCCTCGGCCTCCTCGGCGCCCCGCCAGTACGCGTCGTCGCCGGTCGCCAGGGCGACGTCGATGAGCGCCTCCCCCATGCCCGCGAGGCCGCAGCACTGGGACGACACCCACGCGCGCGGCGCGATCGCCAGGCAGGCGCGGGCGCCCCGTTCGGCGAGGTCGAGGTAGTGCGCGTCGTCATAGGCGCGGGCGGCGCGGAGCATCGCGCCGACGACGCCGGACATGCCCTGGCACCATGACGCCCCCATCGGCCGCGCGGCCGGTCCCTCCAGCTCGCCGATCAGCGCCTCCGTCCGCTCGGCCAGGGCGGCGAACGCGTCGCGGGCGGCGGTGCCTGCGGCGGCGTCGCCGGTGGCGCGGTGGAAGGCCAGCAGGAAGTCGGCGACGCCCGCGTCGCCGTGCGCGTACGCGGTGTCAACCGCGACGCCGGACCCGGGCTGCTCGACCGACACCGCCGCGTCCGGCGCGGCGACGTCGCCGGCCAGCAGCCGCCGCGCGCACTCCGCGGCCGTCGCCGCGTTCGCCGGATCGGGGGCGAGGGCGTCGAGGATCAGGTGGCCGGTGCCGATCCCGGCGACGCCGTGCGCCTGGTCCGCGCGCTCGCCGCCGGACGCGCGGACGGGCCGGGGCATCGCGACCCCGGCGGCGGCCAGGAAGATCGCCGTGCCGGTGAGCCCGAAGTAGAGCGAGGCGGGCAGGTTCGCGGCGGGCAGGTTCGCGGCCGTCCAGCGGGCGAGGTCGGTGCCCCCGGCTTTGCCCTCGGGATGCTGGAGCAGCTCCATCCCGACGCCCGCCGAACCGGCGTAGACGTTGGTGACGGGCGGGCTCGTCCGGCGGTCCTCGGGCTCGTCCATGAGCCGCTCGGCGAACCGGACGCACTCGCGGACGGTGTGCGCGCGGACCGACGACAGCAGGTCGCCGGTCAGGCGCGGGACGGGCACCGGGGCGGCGGGCCTCGCGGTCGCGTGCCGCCCGGCGCGGATCTCGGCGGCGGCGCGCGTCCGGACGTCCGGGTCGGGGCTGAGCAGCCGCGGCACGAGCGCGACCGGGCCGCCTCCCGGGGACATCCGCGCCAGGCACTGCAGCGTCCGCTCGACGCCGCGTTCCGGGTCGGGGTCGATGATGACCGGGTTCATGCCGGTGGCCGCGAAGAACAGCGTCGCGCCGAGCGAGAACAGGTCGTCCGCCGGTTCGGACGGGCGGCCGGTGCGCTGGTCGGGCACGCTGAAGCCGCGGCTCCACCCCGGCATCTGCAGGTCGCCGTGGCGGCTGGTGCCGAAGTCGACGATCGTGCAGCCGCCGTCCTCGCCGAGCACCACGTTCTTGGGCGACAGGTCGCGGACGACCACGCCGCGCGCGTGTACCGCGTCGAGGACCGCGAGCAGCCGGGACGCCAGGTCCGCGAGCTCGGCGCCGGTGAGCGCGCCGTGCTCGGCCACGTGCCGGTTGAGGTCGGTGGCGCCGGCGTCGCTCATCACGAGGAACTCGTCCTCGCCGTGCCGGAAGTGGTCGAGCGCCTCCGGGACGCCGTCGACCCCGGCGAGGACGGTCAGGACGCGCAGCTCGTTGCGCAGGTACATCCGCAGGTCGTAGCCGTCGGGGTGCTCCCCGACGTAGGCGCGGGCCTCCTTGACGACGACGGGCCGCCCGCCCGCGTCCTCGGCCCGGTACACGTTGCCGCGCGGGCCGCGCATCACCCCGGTGGTCACCCGGTAGCGTCCCCCGATCGTCCGGACGCGCGGCGCTCCCACGCTCGCGGCCCGGGCCGCGGCGGCGCCGGGTGGGGCGGGCGGGCGGAACGGGTCGGCGGCCCACGGCGGGCAGGCGAACTCGACGCCCGCCGCGCCGGGCTCGGCCTCGCCGTCCGGGCCGACGACGACCAGCTCGAAGTCGCCGTTGTCGTCCACCTTGTACTGCGGGGCGAACGGGGCGTAGCGGTAGTAGACGGGCGCGTCGGGGCGGACGCGGCGGTCGCTGACCACGCGCGGCCCGGCCATGCCGGCGAGGGCGGTCGCGAGAGCGTGGCCCAGCCCGACGACCGCGTCCTGCGGCGGGTAGACGGTGACGGCCTTGCCGACGGAGGCCGCGTCGAGGTCGCCGGAGTTGAGCTCGCGCAGCATCTCGACGGAACGCGCCGCCTTGAAATCGCACGGTGCGGCCAGCAGCAGCGGCAGGATGCGGTCGAGCGTCTCCGCGAACGTGCCGGGCCGCGCGGAGACATGCAGTTTCCAGCCCTGCCGGGGCGCGTCGAAGCCGGGATCGCGGACGCTGATCCAGGTGTCGTCGGACCGGATTTCCCTGCCGCGCTCGCGGGCGATTGTGGAAATGCGCTGAAATACCGATGGCTCCATTGTCGCCCTTCGATCGCGGTGCGGGCCCGGCAATGCGAGGACGCACCGGAAGAGGCCACCGGTGGGAGCCAATGGCCTTTCCGCGTGCGTCGGTGAGGGTCAGACGATGGAGGGGCAGCACGGGTAGCTGCTGCACACCGTGCGCTTGCAGGTGTTCACGCAGGCCTGCGGGCCGTGCAGCAGTTCCAGCAGTTCCATCTCGAAGTCCACGTCGAGGTCTTCCGGGTCGAGGACGCCGGCGTCGCGGGGCTCCAGGGCGAGCACGGACATGGGGGGCTCCTTCCTTGGCCGCCGTTCGGGCGGCCGTTCGGGATCTGAGCCTGGGGGCCGGCATCGGGTGGCGCCGGGCTCCCCCAGATCAAACGGACGCATTATGAGCAGATGATCAGCGGGCTGTCCAGACAGTGATTTGTCACCGGTGCGGCAGCGCCGAACACAGCCGTGGAACGAGGCATTTACAGCCGACATTCGATGATCTAGGTTGGCCCTGTGTTCCGACGTTCCCCGGCCCTCGCCGACGACAGGTCGGGGCTCGAAATCACCTATTGGGAAAGCCGCGACGAGGAACTGCTGAAAGCCGGTCTGCCGGCGATGCTGCGGCGGTTTCCGGCGCTGGTCGCGGCGGCGGTCCGGCTGGCGTGGGAGGCGAGCCGGCGCGACACGGCGGTCGCGCTCGGCGGCAACCTCGCGGCCGGGGTGTTCACCGCGTTCGGGCTGCTCGCCACCTCCGACGTGCTGGCGTCGCTGTTCGCGGCCGGGCCGACGCCCGGGCGGGTCCGCGCGGCGCTGCCCGCGCTGGCGCTGGTCGGCGCGGCGGCGGGGCTGCGCGGCGCG
>NZ_WBMR01000506.1 GCF_008923365.1 Actinomadura montaniterrae | reverse complement strand
TAGTCGCATGCTGTAGACCCGAAGCGGGGTGATCTAGCCATGGGCAGGGTGAAGCGCCGGTAAGACGGTGTGGAGGCCCGAACCCACCAGGGTTGAAAACCTGGGGGATGACCTGTGGTTAGGGGTGAAAGGCCAATCAAACTCCGTGATAGCTGGTTCTCCCCGAAATGCATTTAGGTGCAGCGTCGCGTGTTTCTTGCCGGAGGTAGAGCTACTGGATGGCTGATGGGCCCTACCAGGTTACTGACGTCAGCCAAACTCCGAATGCCGGTAAGTGAGAGCGTGGCAGTGAGACTGCGGGGGATAAGCTTCGTAGTCGAGAGGGAAACAGCCCAGATCATCGGCTAAGGCCCCTAAGCGTGTGCTAAGTGGGAAAGGATGTGGAGTTGCCGTGACAACCAGGAGGTTGGCTTAGAAGCAGCCATCCTTGAAAGAGTGCGTAATAGCTCACTGGTCAAGTGATTCCGCGCCGACAATGTAGCGGGGCTCAAGCACACCGCCGAAGCCGTGGCATT
>NZ_WBMR01000505.1 GCF_008923365.1 Actinomadura montaniterrae | reverse complement strand
CCGTCCTGGCGAAGGACGCCTTCACGCTCAGCAAGCTCGAGCAGCAGAACAAGGAGCTCGACCAGCAGGGCCAGGAGCTGCAGGCGCAGAACGAGGAGGAGAACTCGCCGCAGAACCTGGCGCGCAAGGCCGAGGCGCAGGGCATGGTCCAGAACAAGTACCCGCGGTTCTACTTCCCCGGCACCGGCAAGACGAGCGCGGGCGGGCTGCGGCCGGTCCCGCAGTCGGCCACCGCGTCCGCCGGTGCGGCGGCCGTCCTGGGCGTGCCCGGCACCGTGGTGCCGGGCGACGGGGTCCCGGTGCCGTCCGGCGCGACCGGTTCCGGAGGCTCCGCGCAGGGCAACGGCTCCGCACACGGCAACGGCTCGGCGCAGGGGAACGGATCGGCGCAGGGGAACGGCTCGGGGCACGGGAACACCGCGGCGCGGGGGACCGGGACCGGGAGCGGCCGGCCGTGACGCGGGGCGGCGGCCACGGCGGGGCGAGCGCCGAGGGGCGGGGGACGCGGTGACGAAG
>NZ_WBMR01000504.1 GCF_008923365.1 Actinomadura montaniterrae | reverse complement strand
ATGCCGTCGACGACCGCGCGCAGCGCCTCGGGCGGGCCCGCGGCGGACGCCGCCCACGAGCGCATCTCCGCGGTCAGCAGCGCGCCGTCGCGGCGGAACATCGCCAGCAGCAGCGCGTCCTTGGACGCGAAGTGCCGGTCGAACGCCTCGCCCGGCAGCCCCGCCGCCGCGACCACGTCGCCGACGGTCACCGGGACGCCGTTCGCCGCCGCCAGGCAGCGGTACGCGGCATCGATGATGCGGACCCTCTCGGCGGCCTCACCCGGTGCCGTCACGGCCCCTCCCCGCACGCCATCGTCCGGACGTCCCGGGCGCCCCGCCGAGCCCCGGGAGCCTCCACCCTAACCCGGCGCCCGCCCGCACGTCCGTCCCCACCGAGGCCATGCCGGGGTAGCCGGACGGCCCGGTTCAACTCGCTCACCTGCACGGACTCGGTGGGTGCCGGGGCCGCGCGGGGGACCGGCGCGGCGCTACACTCGCGTCCCGGTAGAGATCATCGCGCGGATCCGCCGTCCCGCCGGAGGGTCCCCGGGCGAGAGGGACCGGCGTGCACATCTCGATAGCGGACCTCGCGGACGGCGCGG
>NZ_WBMR01000503.1 GCF_008923365.1 Actinomadura montaniterrae | reverse complement strand
CCCTTGTGGGGGGAGCGGTCGAAGGTGGGGCCGGCGATTGGGACGAAGTCGTAACAAGGTAGCCGTACCGGAAGGTGCGGCTGGATCACCTCCTTTCTAAGGAGCACCAACTGGCTCGGGCTGCTCTTGTGGAGAGCTCGGGTCGGTGGCCATCATCGGCGGCGAATGTTCGTCGGGTGGCTGCTCATAGATGTGGAGCACTGGTTATTCAGTCTGCTGGCCGTGCGGCTCGGCAAGTACCGCCCCGGGGTGACTCGGGGAGTGGGAACGGTGAGTTCCGGGCGGCTGGCAGGTTGGACACGCTGTTGGGTCCTGAGGAAACGGGCTTTGCCCGGTGACCTCGGACTGCGGGACCTGTAACCGCATCACCGTCATGGTGGTGCGGTTCTGGTTGGCCCGGTTGTTTTTTGAGAACTGCACAGTGGACGCGAGCATCTCTGATGAAACCTCGCTCTTCGTCTTCCTTCGGGGAGGCTGGGGTGTGGGGTTTCGTCTCTGCGATTTGTTTTGATCGTTTTGTGTGTTCAAGTTTTTAAGGGCATACGGTGGATGCCTTGGCATCAGGAGCCGATGAAGGACGTGGGAGCCTGCGATATGCCTCGGGGAG
>NZ_WBMR01000502.1 GCF_008923365.1 Actinomadura montaniterrae | reverse complement strand
GCGCCCCGTCCGGTCCGGCGCCGCGCGCGACGGCGACGGCGGCGGCCATCGCCCAGCCGTCCGCGACGGCGAGGCAGGCCGGGTACAGCACGGCGAGCGGGGCCGGGGCGCGCCGGCGGCGCGGCGGGAGGGGCGGCAGGACGGGGGGCGGCGTCCCGGATCCGGCGGACGCGCTGGAGTCGATGGAGGTGCTCAGCCCCTGGGCTCTCATCTCGCGCGTCCCTTCGCTGACAGAACCTCACCGGCAGGTGACTCCGCCGGGCCCCCGGTGCCGCGGCGCCGCGCGCGTTCCCCGCCGCCGAACATGGGGTCCGCGAGCGGCCACGATCCAGCATCGCAGCGGGATCCGGCGGTGATCGTCGCTTTTAACGAAGGCCACCGCAGTCTTGAATAGAAGATCGACACTGTCCGGGGGCTACCCATCTGACCTGCGGCGACGATCCCATCGCCGGCCATCGCTTTCGCCAAGAAACGCCAAGCGCGCACACCCCGGCCGGGCCTTTGCATTTTCATATCGGCGACGCCGACGACACATTTCCTTTTCGCCCGTCCCCGCGCCGATTGCGAGCATTGACATGCGTTCCCCCGCCCCGCCGCCGGCCCCGCCGCGCCTTCCCCGGCGCCCTCCCCGGCGGCGGCGCCCGCGGCGGCGCCCGCCG
>NZ_WBMR01000501.1 GCF_008923365.1 Actinomadura montaniterrae | reverse complement strand
GTCCGGCCCCGGCGTGGACGACCCGGACGGCCGGCACGCCGGGCGCCCGCAGGCGCGCGGCGCGGAGGCCCTCCGGCGGGCCGGGCTGCCCGCGCTGCTGATCCCCGCCCGGCACGGCGGCGGCGGCGCCACCTGGTGCACCGCCTACCAGGTCGTCCGCGAGGTCGCCGCCGTCAACGGCGACATCGGGCTGCTCCTCGGGCACCACTACCTGCTGTCCTGGACGCCCGCCCTCTTCGGCACCGGCGAGGACCGCGAGCGCGCCTGGCCGAGCGCCGCCGCCGGCTCCCGGCTCTGGGGCGGCGCTCCCGACCCGCGCGACACGTCCGTCCTGACGCTGACGCCGCGCCCGCACGGCGGCTTCGCCCTCGACGGCACGACGGCGATCACCGCCGGCGCCGTCCTCGCCGACCGGCTCGCCCTCGGCGCGACCCGCGCCGGCACCGGCGAGCCGCTCATGGTCCTGGTCGATCCGGACGGTCCCGGCGTCGCGCGCGCCGAGGGCGGGACCGCCACCGCGCCGAACGGAACGGTCCTTTTCTCCGGAGCCGCCGTGAGCGAGGACGACGTCATCGGACGTCCCGGCCCGGGCGCCCTGTCGCTGATGGCCTCCGCCATCCAGCTGATGGTCGCGCAGGTCTCCATCGGCATCGCCGAAGGAGCCCTCGACGCCGCCCGCGCGCACGCCGTCGGCCGGACCCGGCCCTGGCCGCTCGGGCAGGCGCGCCGCACCGGCGACGCCTACCTGGCCGGCGCCTACGGCGGCCTGCTCGCGCAGGTGCGCGCGGCGCGCGCGCTCGCGGACCTGGCCGTCGACGACCTCGCCCCGGCCCT
>NZ_WBMR01000500.1 GCF_008923365.1 Actinomadura montaniterrae | reverse complement strand
CAAGGGCGGCGGGACGGCCGCCGTGTCGGCGCCCGCGATCGGCGCGACCAGCACCCCGAAGCTCGGGGGCGGCGGTGGCGGCGGCCGGCAGCCGGCGCCGCGCCGGACCGCCGCGCCGAACCGGACCGCGACCCTCGGCCCGCTCGGCTACGGGACGTTACGGCTCGGCATGACGGCGCAGCAGCTGCGCGGCAGCGGCCTGCTCGTCGGGAAGGTGCGCGCCGGCGCGAACGGCTGCTCCGGCTACGACCTGCGGACGCGCCGCACCCCGAAGGGCTCGGTCGGCGTCTACTACTCCGGCCGCTACGGCATCGTCTCGATCTTCGCCGTCGGCGGCATGCGCACCCCGCAGGGCATCGGCGTCGGGTCCACGCTGGCGCAGGTCAAGCACGCCTACCCGAAGCTGGCGAACGGCGTGAACGGCGCGTCCGCCCCCGTCCCCGGCAACCCGAAGGCCGTGTACAGCCTGCTGGTGGCGGGCGGGCGCGTCACGTCCCTCGCGCTGGACCTCGCCGGCCAGAACTGCCACAACTGACCGCGCACGGCGGCCGTCGGGCCGGCTCGCGCGGCTAGCTCGCGCGGCGGCCCCGGACCTCCAGCGAGTCGAGGAGCGCGGCGGTGGAGCGCGCGATCTCCTCGACGGCGCGGTCGAACGCCTCGGCGTTGTGGGCCGCGGGGGCGCGGAACCCGGAGATCTTGCGGACGTACTGGAGCGCGGCGGCCCGGACGTCCTGGTCGGTCACGTCCTCGGCGAACGGCGGGCGGAGCGTCTTGATGCTGCGGCACATGCCCCCATTGTGACCCGCGCCCCCGACAGAACCGCACCCCCGCGGCCATGACGCGTGTGGGGCCCCGGCGCCCAGCAGAGGTGGGGCG
>NZ_WBMR01000050.1 GCF_008923365.1 Actinomadura montaniterrae | reverse complement strand
GTGGGCGCTGCCCGGCGGCCCCGGCTGCGCGAGCCACGCCCGCCGCGTGCTGCGCGACGCGCTCGCCTCGCTCGGCGTGCGGGACGAGGTGATCGGCGACGCCCAGCTCATGGTGAGCGAGCTGGCCACCAACGCCCACCAGCACGCCGGCGACCATGGCCCGCACGAGCTGTGGCTCTACCTCGGCGACCCGGCCAGCGGCCCGTCCGGTGGCCCGTCCGACCGGCCCGGGGTCCTGGCGGGCGGCGAGGTGCGGTGCGCGGTCTTCGACGCCTACGCCGAGGCGGCGCTGCCCGGCTACTCGTGGACGTCCGGGGACTGCGGGCGCGGGCTCAGCATCGTCCGGGAGCTGTCGTGCGGGCGCTGGGGCATGCTGCGGACGCTGTCACGGCTCGGCCCGGGCGTCCGCGGCAAGGCCGTCTGGTTCGCCGTCCCGGTGCGCGGCGGCGTGCAGCAGCCGGTCCCCGGCCTCTAGGCGCTCCCCGCTCGCAAGCCCGGGCTCCGCGTCCCGGGCCTCCAGCGCGGGGGCGATGTCGGTGACCATCGACAGCAGCGACCTGGTCAGCAGCGTCTGCACCTGCGCGCGGTCGAGGGTCCGCTCCTGGAGCCACTGCCGCGTCGCCGCGTCCGCGAGCCCGGAGTAGACGCGCAGGACGGCCCGCAGCGTGCCGGTCGGCGCGGGCACCCGCAGGACGGCGAGCATGTGCTCGACCGTCCGGTCGCGGAACCGGTTGACGATGTCCAGCAGCTCCGGGTCCTGCCCGAAGCCCTCCGCGTCCAGTGCCGCGAACCAGGTGGTGGCGTTCCGCTCGGCGGTGTCGAGGAACAGGTTCACGCACAGTTCGACGGTCTCGGGCAGCGTCATCCGCTCGTCCGGCGGCGGCGCCTGCACCGCCGCGGTGGCGGTCAGGCCCTGGACGACCTTGAGGAACAGCTCGCGCTTGGTGCCGAAGTAGTAGTGGATGAGCCCGCGCTGGACGCCGGCCTCGCGGGCGATCGCCGCGGTGGCGACCTCCGCGTACGGCAGTTCGGTGAACATGCGGCGCGCGACGTCGAGGATCTGGTCGCGCCGCTCGTCGCGCGGCAGGCGCTGATAGCGGGCCTTCGGGCTCCTGGTGCCGCCCGGGCGCGGCGTCGCGGCTCCGGCGGCCTCGCCGCGCGGGGCTGCGCGTCGCTCCATACCGACCAGTAGACCATCCTCATTGGCGTATCGCCAACATTGACCATCACTCCGCCGATAGACCGCCGGGTCGAGCGCGCCCGGCCGGTGTGCGATCCTGGGCGGGCGACGGACGCGGAGGAACCCGGTGCGAATCCGGGGCTGTCCCGCAACTGTGACCAGGGGAGCGCCCCCTCGACGCGGCCACGGCACGCGGTGCTGGAAGGCCGAGGGAGCGCGGTGATCCGGGAGCCAGGAGACTCCGGCCGTCGGACAGGCACCGCCACGGGCGTGGACACCCGAGGAAGGATGACGACACGTGCGACCCGCGTCGAAGACGGGCGCCGGCCGGCCGGAGCGGCGCGCCCGCGCGCGCTACCCCTTCTCCGCCGTCGTCGGGATGGACGATCTCAAGCTCGCCCTGCTGATCAACGCCGTGTCGCCGGGCGTCGGCGGCGTGCTGGTACGCGGCGAGAAGGGCACCGCGAAGTCGACGATCGTGCGCGCGCTGGCCGGGCTGCTGCCGCCGGTGCCGGTCGTGCCGGGCTGCCGGTTCTCCTGCGATCCCGCCGACCCCGACCCGTCCTGCCCGGACGGCCCGCACGCCGCCGGCGGCGCGGAGGCGCGGGCCGCGCGGCTGGTGGAGCTGCCGGTGGGCGCGTCCGAGGACCGGCTCACCGGCTCGCTGGACATCGAGCGCGCGCTCACCGAGGGCGTGAAGGCGTTCGAGCCGGGCCTGCTCGCGGCGGCGCACCGCGGCGTCCTGTACGTCGACGAGGTCAACCTCCTCCACGACCACCTGGTCGACCTGCTGCTGGACGCGGCGGCCATGGGCGAGTCGTACGTGGAGCGCGAGGGCGTCTCGGTCCGGCACGCGGCGCGGTTCCTGCTGGTCGGGACGATGAACCCGGAGGAGGGCGAGCTGCGCCCGCAGCTGCTGGACCGGTTCGGGCTGACCGTCGAGGTCGCCGCGACCCGCGACCCGGCCGAGCGCGCCGAGGTCGTCCGGCGGCGGCTGCGGTTCGAGGACGACCCGGACGGTTTCGCCGCGGCCTTCGCCGAGGACGAGGCCGACTTGGCTAACCGGATCGCCGCCGCCCGCGACCGGTTGCCCGCCGTGGAGCTGACCGACGCTGCGCTCCGCCAGATCACCGCCGTGTGCGCGTCGTTCGAGGTCGACGGCCTGCGCGCCGACCTGGTGACGGCGCGGGCGGCGATCGCGCTGGCCGCCTGGCACGGCCGCGACGCGGTGACGGCCGACGATGTGCGGACGGCGGCGCGGCTGGCGCTGCCGCACCGGCGCCGCCGCGACCCGTTCGACGCGCCCGGCCTGGACCGGCAGAAGCTCGACGAGGTCCTCGACGAGCACGGCGACGATCCGGAGCCGCCGCCCGACGACCCGGGGCCTTCCGACGACGGCCCCGGCGGACCGGACGGGGGAGGCGGCCTTCCCGGCGGCCTTCCTGACGGCCCCGAACAGGACGCGTCCGTCCCGCCGCCTGCCGTCCCGCCGCAGGCGGAACAGGCCGAGCCGTCCGTGGAGAGCGGCGGCCCGGGGCGTTCGGGTGAGAGCGAGCCCGCGCCCGCGGACGCCGCCTACAAGCCGCGCCTCTTCACCGTCCCCGGGCTGGGCGACGGGGCGCCGGGGCGGCGTTCCAAGGCGCGCAGCCCGTACGGACGCGTATCGGGTGCCCGGCCGGGCGCGCGCGGGCTGCACCTAACAGCGACGCTCCGCGCGGCGGCACCGCACCAGCGCGCGCGGGGACGCAGCGGTTCCGGTCTGGTCGTCCAACCCGAAGACCTGCGCGAAGCGGTCCGCGACGGGCGCGAAGGCAATCTCGTCCTGTTCGTGGTGGACGCCAGCGGTTCGATGGCGGCGCGCAAGCGGATGCGCGCGGTGAAGGGCGCCGTCCTGAGCCTCCTCCTCGACGCCTACCAGCGGCGCGACAAGGTCGGCCTCATCACCTTCCGGGGCCGGGACGCCGACCTGGCGCTGCCGCCCACGTCGTCGGTGGAGGCCGGGGCGCGCCGCCTCGACGCGCTGCCGACCGGAGGCCGCACGCCCCTGTCCGCAGGGCTGATGCGCGCGGCGGAGGTGCTGCGGGTCGAGCGGCTGCGCGACCCGGCCCGGCGCCCGCTGCTGGTCGTGGTGACCGACGGCCGCGCCACCCACGGCCCCGACCCGTCACGGGCGGCCGGGCTGCTCGCCGGCGTCGCGTCCGTGGTCGTCGACTGCGAGTCCGGGCCGGTGCGGCTCGGCCTCGCCGCCGCGCTCGGCGCCCGGCTCGGCGCCGAGGTCGTCCGGCTCGACCGCCTCGCCGCCGACGCGCTCGCCGGCGTCGTCCGCGACGCGCGCGGCGGCGCACGGAACGTCGCGTGACCGCCGGGCGGTCCGCCGCAGATCCAGCAAGCGCAGATCCAGGAAGCAGGGGCTGAGATGCCGCAGGGCAAGCCGGAGTACGTGCCGGACGACGGGCTCACCACCAGGCAGCGCCGCAACCGGCCGCTGGTGATGGTGCACACCGGGCCGGGCAAGGGCAAGTCGACGGCAGCGTTCGGGCTCGCGCTGCGGGCCTGGAACCAGGGCTGGCCGATCGGGGTGTTCCAGTTCGTCAAGTCGGCGAAGTGGCGGATCGGCGAGGAGAACGCGCTGCTCGCGCTCGGCCGCCTGCACGAGCAGACCGGCGAAGGGGGGCCGGTGTTCTGGAACAAGATGGGCGAGGGCTGGTCGTGGATCCAGCGGCCCGGCACCGAGGCCGACCACGAGGCCGACGCCCGCGAGGGCTGGGAGCAGATCAAGCGCGATCTGGCCGCCGAGACGTACCGCCTCTATGTCCTGGACGAGTTCACCTACCCGATGAAGTGGGGCTGGGTCGACGTCGACGACGTCGTCGCCACGCTGGCGGACCGTCCCGGCAACCAGCACGTGGTGATCACCGGCCGGGACGCCGACCCGCGGCTGATCGAGGCCGCCGACCTGGTCACGGAGATGGGCAAGGTGCGGCACCCGATGGACAGCGGCCAGAAGGGGCAGAAGGGCATCGAGTGGTGACCGTCCCGCGGCTCGTCGTCGCGGCGCCCTCGTCGGGCAGCGGCAAGACGACCGTGGCGACCGGGCTGATGGCCGCGTTCGCGCTGCGCGGCCTGCAGGTGTCCCCGCACAAGGTCGGCCCGGACTACATCGACCCCGGCTACCACGCGCTCGCGACGGGCCGCCCCGGCCGGAACCTGGATCCCTGGCTGACGTCCGATGAATTGGTCGTGCCGCTGTTCCTGCACGGCGCGGAGGGTGCGGACATTGCGGTCGTCGAGGGCGTCATGGGCCTGTACGACGGTGCGGCCGGGCTCGGGCCGTCCGCCTCGGCCGGGGGAGGGGACTACGCGTCCACCGCGCACGTCGCGACGCTCCTGGACGCGCCGGTCGTGCTGGTCGTGGACGCGTCCGCCGCCGCGGGACGGTCCGTCGCGGCGCTCGTCCACGGGTTCCGGTCGTTCGGGACGGTCCGCGTCGGCGGCGTCGTCCTGAACCGGCTCGGTTCCGACGGCCACGAGCGCATGTGCCGTGAGGCCGTCGAGGAGCTCGGGCTGCCGGTTCTGGGCGCGCTGCGCCGCACCGACGACGCGGCGACGCCGTCCCGGCACCTCGGGCTTATACCGGCGGCCGAACGCAGCGCGGAGGCGGTGGACACCGTCCGGCGGCTGGGCGAGCTGGTCGCGGCGTCATGCGATCTCGACGCCGTCCTAGCGCTGGCCCGGGAGGCGCCGGAGCTGGACGCCGCGCCGTGGGATCCGTCAGAGGCCGTGCCGGAGAAGCATCCAGGACGTCCCCGGATCGCGGTCGCAGGCGGTCCCGCCTTCACATTCGGCTATGCGGAGAACGAGGAACTGCTCGAAGCGGCGGGTGCGGAGGTCGTGCGGTTCGATCCGCTGCAGGACGAGGGCCTGCCCGAAGGGACGCGCGGAGTCGTCGTCGGAGGCGGGTTCCCCGAGGTGTACGCGGCGCAGCTGTCGTCCAACGAGCCGCTGCGCGAGGAACTGGCGGCGTTCGCTGAGGCGTCCCGACCCGTGTACGCCGAGTGCGCCGGACTCCTATACCTCGCGGAGGAACTCGACGGCGCGCCCATGTGCGGTGTGCTGAATGGCGCGAGAGCGGCCATGGCCCCGCGGCTGACGCTGGGTTATCGTGCCGCGGTGGCGGTGGCCGACTCGGTCGTCGCGCGCGCGGGCGAACGGGTGCACGGGCACGAGTTCCACCGCACGGTGACGGTCCCCGACCGTGGGGAGACCGCCGCCTGGCAGTGGTCCTCGTCCGGCCCGGTGGGCTTCGTGCGGGGCGACTGCGTCGCGTCGTACCTCCACGTGCACTGGGCCGGATCGCCCTGGTTCGCCAGCCGGATGGTCGCGGCCTGCCTGTGACGGCCCCCGCCTGCGGGCATGGCGGGGATGCGGGTGGAGGGAGAGGTGTGGACGTCTTCACCGGGAGCGTGCGCCTGGAGGCCGGGCGCCTCGTCCTGCGCCCGTTCGGGCTCGACGACGCGCCCGACCTGATCGAGGTGATCCGCGCGGGCGAGGACTTCCTCCCGCCGAACTTCCCTGACGCGCTGGAGGCCGAGCCGCTCGCCTGGTTCCTGCGCGAGGGCGTCCACAAGGTGCACCGCTTCGGCCTCGGCATCCACCTTGCCGTGACCGACCGCGAGACGGGCGGCCTTATCGGCACCATCGGCCTGTTCAAAGTGGACTGGGCGCAACTGACCTGCGAGGTCGGATACGGGGTGCGGTCAAGCGCGCGCGGGCGGGGGTACGCCGCCGAGGCCCTCACCCTCGTCTCGAACTGGGCGCTGCGGGACTGCGGGCTGTTCCGTATCGAGCTGCGCGCCCTCACCAGCAACCACGCCTCGATCCGGGTCGCGGAGAAGGCCGGCTACCTGCGCGAAGGGGTGGCGCGGGGCGCGGAACGCGACGCCGAGGGCGTCAACCGGGACATGTTCGTCTTCAGCCGCATCGCCTCCGATCTCCGTCAGGACGGTCCGGAATGCTGACCGATCCGGGGGCGCGCGGCGCGCCGCGTCCCGGCCCGGGCGCGGCCTCCGGGAGGCTCGACGCCCACGACCAGGAGGGACGGGCATGACCGGGACACAGGCGACAGAGGCGCCCGCGGTACGGCGGACGCTGGTGATGCACGGCGCGGACACGGCGGAGGCCGCCCGCCGCATGCTGCCGAAACTGCCGGACGACTGCTTCGTCCCCGTCGGCCTCGACGCGCTGCGGAGGGCGGTCGGCGAAGGGCTCGCGCAGGTCGTGCTGGTGTCCGGCGTCGACGAGCAAGCCGCGATCGCGGGCGGCGTCCCGGCTCTCTCCGCGATCACCGCGGACATGGACGGCGGGCCGGCGCTGGCGGCCGAGGTCGAGGCGGCCGGGACGCCGCAGAGCGCCTACGAGCTGTGGGAGGCCGCCGGACGGCTCGGGCCGTGCGGCCGGGAGCTGTGCCGCCGGACCGCCGGCGAGCTGGAACGCCTCGCCGCCGAGGCGGCCGGGTCGGCCGAGAGCCCGGTGGCCGCGCAGGTCGTGCTGGTCGACGCGAAGGGAGAGCGCATGGTGGGGATGTTCGGGCGGATGGCGCGGTAGCCGTGCTCACGGTCAGCGGCCGCGACGGCGCGCCGCGCTCCGGGACCGCGCTCGCGGCACGGGCCTTCGCGCTGGCGGGCGTGCCCTGGGACGACGCCCTTGTCGTCTCCGCTGCGGAATTCCGGCGCGCGGTGAACGCCTGCCGTGCGCACCCCAAGGTGGCCGTCCTGACCGCCCCCGGCGCGGGACCCGCCGAACTGGGACGCGCCCTGTTCCCGCAGACGCCGCGCTCCTTCATCGTGTGCGAGGACGTGGACGGGCCCGAGGAGCGCGTCGTCCACGTCCGTCCGGCGGAGGCGACCACACGCCCGTGGAACAAGCCGGACGTGGTCCTCGTGCTGGACAACCGGCGCGCGGAGGACGCTCCTACATGGATAGCTGGCCCCGCCCTAAGGGAACCGGCCTGGGCACTGCCTCAGGAAGCCTTCGTTGGGGAACCGGCTCTGACACCGGAAGCGCGTGCGTTCGCCTTGGCCAAACTGGGGCCGCGCATAGGGGACATGGTCTGGGACATCGGTTCCGGTGACGGCTCGGTGGCGATCGAATGCGCCCGCTTCGGCGCGGCGGCCGTCGCTCTCGACCGCGACGACTCCGTCTGCGTCCGGCTGCGGGAGAACGTCCGCAGGCACGGCGTCCGGGTCGCGGTGTCGCGGGGCGAGATCGGGACGGTCGTCGATCACCTGCCCGTTCCCGACGCCGTCTTCCTGGCGGACGCGTCCTCCGAGGCGCTGGCCACCTGCGCCTCGCGGGCCCGCCACCGTCTCGCCGCCACGGCACCGGCCGGCGCCACTCCCGCGCTCATGGACGTCCTCGCAGGTCACGGCTTCACCGCCCACGCCACGACCCTCCAGGCGACCCCGCTCACCGGCGCTCCGGAACCGCCGTCCCCGGTCACGCTCCTCTGGGCCGAGCGACCCGCGGCCGTCCCCGAACCGCCGGCCGCGAAGCGGATCAGGAGCATCGAGACGCTCCCGCCCCCGCCCGGACGCTCGGTCCTGTGACGCTGGTCATCGGCGTGGGCGCGTCCAGCCGGGCGGACGCGCGGGAGATCGGCGGGCTGATCCGCGCCGTGCTGGACCACGACGGCCTGCGCGGCGAGGACGTCGCCTGCGTCGCGACGGTCGAGGCGCGCGCCGGCACGGGCGGTGTCCGCGATGCCGCCGGAATGTTCGGATTTCACCTCGTCGCCTACCCTGTGGGCGTGCTGGCGCAGGTGGCGGTGCCGAACCCGGCGGAGGGCGTACGGGCCCGGACCGGGACGGCGAGCGTGGCCGAGGCGGCGGCCCTGCACGGGGCCCGCGCGCTCGGCGGCGACGCCCTCCTCGTCGTGGAGAAGCGCGCGACGGCGCGCGCCACGGCGGCGGTGGCCCGGATCGTCCCGGCGGTCCGCGCCGCGGGCGCGCCGGACATCGCGGGCGACCCCCGGATCACCGGCGAACCCGGTGATCCCGGCGAAGCCGGGTCATAGCGACCGGCGACCCGTGAAACCCTAGGTGCCCGACGACGAACTCCCCGGCGACCGCGAGGACCGACCGTGACCCACCCGACCATGATCAATCTGGAGGCGCAGTGACCGTACGCCAGCCCCACCCGATCGAGGTCCGGTCCTATGAGATCCTGCGCTCCCGGGTCGACCTGTCCCCGATGCCGCCGCTGTGGCGGGCCGTCGCGGAACGGGTGATCCACGCCACCGCCGACCTGGAGTACGCGGTGGACCTGGTCACCACGGAGGACTTCCTCGTCCAGGGCTGGTCCGCGCTGCGCTCGGGCGCCCCGATCGTCACCGACGAGCACATGACCGCCGCGGGGATCAGCGCCCGCGAGACGGCCTGCCACGCCGACGACCCCGCCGCCGCGCGGATGGCGCGCGCCGCCGGGATCACCCGGCCGGCCGCCGCGGTCCGCATCGCCTACTCCGAGGTCGGGCCGGGCGCGGTCTGGGTGGTCGGCTCCGCGCCGGAGGCGATCTTCGAGATCATCGCGCGGCGGGTCCGGCCCGCGCTGGTCGTCGGCACGCCCGTCGGGTTCGTCGGCGCCGCCGAGGCCAAGGAGGCGCTGCGGGCCAGCGGGCTGCCGCAGCTCAGCAACGTCTCGGAGAAGGGCGGACCTGCGGTCGCCGCCGCGGCCGTCAACGCGCTGCTCTACTTCGAGCAGGCCCCGCAGCCCTTCGGCCAGGGCACGTCCGCCCACGGCCAGGGCACGTCCGCCTACGGCCAGGGCGCCTATGGCCAGGGCGCCTTCGAGCAGGGCGCGCCGTGATCGGGCACCGGCCGGCGGTCGCCGGCCCCGACGACGGCGCCGACGAGGTCGACCTGCGCCACCACGGGGACGCCGAGGTCGGCGGCGGGCTCGCCGACTTCGCCGTCAACGTGCGCACCGGCACGCCGCCCGCGTGGCTCGCCGACCGGCTCCGCGCGTCCGTCGCCGACCTCGCCGGCTACCCCGACCCGCGCCCGGCCCGGCGGGCCGTCGCGCGGCGGCACGGCCGCGCCGCCGAGGAGGTGCTGCTCACCGCCGGCGCCGCCGAGGCGTTCGTGCTGCTGGCGCGCGTCCTGAAGCCCCGCAAGGCGGTCGTGGTGCATCCGCAGTTCACCGAGCCGGAGGCGGCGTTGCGGTCCGCCGGGCACGCGGTGGAGCGGGCCGTCCTCGGCAAGGACTTCACCCTCGACCCGGCCGTCGTGCCGGACGACGCCGACCTCGTCGTGGTCGGCAACCCGACCAACCCGACCTCGGTGCTGCACCCGGCCTCCGCGATCACCGCGCTGTCCCGGCCCGGCCGGACGGTCGTGGTGGACGAGGCGTTCATGGACTGCGTCCCGGGCGAGCCGGAGACCCTCGCGTCCCGGCTGCCCGCAGGGATCGTGGTGATCCGGTCGCTGACCAAGACCTGGGGCCTCGCCGGGCTGCGCGCCGGATACCTGCTCGCCGACCCGCACCTGGTGAGCCGGCTCGCGGACGCGCAGCCGCTGTGGGCGGTGTCGACGCCCGCGCTGGTGGCGATCGAGGCGTGCTGCGAGCCGGACGCGGTCGCCGAGGCGCAGACCTGGGCCGCCGACCTCGCCGCCGAACGCGACCGGCTGGCCGGCGAGCTGACCGCCCGGGGCCTGTACGTGGTGCCCGAGGCGCGCGCGTCGTTCCTGTGCCTGTGCGTGCCGGACGCGCTCGGCATCCGGGCGCTGCTGCGGCAGCGCGGCTACGCGGTCAGGCGTGGGGACACCTTCCCCGGCCTCGGCACCGACTGGCTGCGCATTGCCGTGCGCGACCGCCCGTCCAACGACGCCCTGCTGGACGTGCTCGGCGAACTGGGAATCTGAGTGGGCTGGGTATCTGAGTGGGCTGGGAATCTGAGGGAGACCACGTGGCAGACAACGGAGCCGGCGCCGTGATCGAGGAGACGCTGGCCGCGATCGCGCCGCCCGACCGGGCCGCGATGGACGAGGCCCGCGACCTGCAGGGCCGGCTGACCAAGCCGCCGGGGTCGCTCGGCGTGCTGGAGGAGGTCTCGGTCCGGCTCGCCGGGCTCGCCGGGCAGTGCCCGCCGCCGCTGCCCGAGCCCGCCGCCGTCGCCGTCTTCGCCGCCGACCACGGCGTCCACGCACAGGGTGTGACGCCGTGGCCACAAGAGGTCACCGCGCAGATGGTGGCGAACTTCGTGGCCGGCGGGGCGGTCGTCAACGCGTTCGCCAAGCAGGTCGGCGCCCGCGTCACCGTCGTGGACATCGGCGTCGCCGCGCCGCTGGAACCGGCCCCCGGCCTGCTCTCCCGCAAGATCGCGCCCGGCACCGCCGACATGACGGCCGGCCCCGCGATGACCGCGGACGAGGCCCGCCGCGCGGTCGCGACCGGCATCGAGGTGGCCCGCGAGCTGGCGGGCCAGGGCGCCCGCTGCCTGATCACCGGCGACATGGGCATCGCCAACACCACCGCGTCCGCCGCGCTGATCGCCGCTTTCACCGGCCTGCCGCCCGAGCGGGTCACCGGCCGCGGTACCGGCATCGACGACGCCACGCACGCCCGCAAGGTCGAGGTCGTCCGGACGGCCCTCGTCCGGCACGGCCTGTCGGAAGGCGCAGGAACCCGCGACCCCCTCGACGTCCTGGCGGCCGTCGGCGGGTTCGAGCACGCCGGGATCGCCGGGTTCGTCCTCGGCGCCGCGGCGCTGCGCGTCCCGGTCGTCCTGGACGGGGTGATCGCCGGATCGGCCGCCCTCGCCGCCGCCGCGCTGAGCCCCGACGCCCTCGCCGGCTGCGTCGCCGGGCACCGCTCCGCCGAGCCCGGCCACTCCGCCGCCGTCGATCATCTCGGCCTGCGCCCGCTCGTCGACCTGGAGCTGCGGCTCGGCGAGGGCACCGGCGCCCTGCTCGCGTTGCCGCTGGTCCAGGGCTCGGTACGGGTGCTGCACGAGGTCGCCACCTTCGACTCCGCCGGCGTCACCGAGAAGTCCGCCGGGGCCACCGAGAAGGAGGCGGCGCCCCGTAACGACATGATCTCGGAATGAGTCACGCTCGGCTATCGAACGGCCGGAGCCCCTCTCCATGAACTCCCCAACCCGAGTACCTTTGTTCCGCAAAGACACTTGTCCGTCACCGGCGTCCGAAAGAATCACCACGTGCCCCCGTACCTGCTAGGTCTGCGCCTTCGAGGGCGACGCGTCCTCGTCGTCGGCGGCGGCCGGGTCGCGCAGCGCCGCGTCCCCGCCCTGCTGGACGCGGGCGCCGAGGTCGTCCTCGTCTCGCCCGAGGTGACCCCCTCGCTGCAGGGCCTCGCCGAGGCCGGCCGCATCGCCTGGCACGCCCGCCCCTACCGGCGCGGCGACTGCGCCGGCGCCTGGCTGGTGCAGGCCGTCACCGACGACGCCAAGGTCAACGGGGACGTCGTCGCCGACGCGGAGGCCGCCCGGATCTGGTCGGTGCGGGCCGACGACGCCGAGTCGTCCCCGGCGTGGACGCCCGCGAGCGGGCAGGCCGGCGACGCCACCGTCGGGGTGCTGCTCGGGGGCGACCCGCGCCGCGCCGCCGGCATCCGCGACGCCGTGGTGGACGGGCTCCGCGACGGCGCCCTCGAATCCCGGCACTCGCGGCGCAAGCCGTCCGGCGTCGCGCTGGTCGGCGGCGGCCCGGGCGACCCGGGCCTGATCACCGTCCGCGGCCGGCAGCTGCTCGCGATGGCCGATGTCGTCGTCACCGACCGGCTCGCCCCCGGCGGGCTGCTGGACGAGCTGGCCGACGACGTCGAGGTGATCGACGCCGCGAAGATCCCCTACGGCCGGACCGTCACCCAGGACACGATCAACGACTACCTCGTCGAGCACGCCAAGCAGGGGAAGTTCGTCGTCCGGCTCAAGGGCGGCGACCCCTTCGTCTTCGGCCGCGGCGGCGAGGAGGCGCTGCACTGCGCCCGCAACGGCGTCCCGGTCACGGTGGTCCCCGGGATCAGCAGCTCGGTCGCGGTGCCGTCCGCCGCCGGCATCCCGGTGACCCACCGCGGCGTCGCGCAGGAGTTCCACGTCGTCTCCGCGCACGTCCCGCCGGGGCACCCCGAGTCCACCGTCGACTGGGAGGCGCTCGGCCGCGCCCACGGGACGCTCGTACTGCTGATGGCGGTCGAGCGGATGGCGCTCATCGCGCCCGCCCTCGTGCGCTATGGTCGGTCGTCCGACACGCCGGTCGCCGTCATCCAGGACGGCACCCTCCCGGGCCAGCGGACGCTGACCGCGACGCTGGGCACCGTGGCCGACGAGATGGCCGCCGGCGGAGTCCGGCCCCCGGCGATCGTGGTCGTGGGCGACGTGGTCGACGTGGCGCGAGAGATCGACATGATTCGAGCCGACTTGGGACGGGATCCGTGACACCCCCCGCAGAGCGAAGCGCGGTCCACGACGAGGAGGCGGGCACCGGACGCGGAGGCGAGGACTCCGCGAAGCCCGCGTCCGGCGACGCCATGCCCGAAGAGCCGGACACCGGCGCGTCCGCCGAGAAGGCCGCGCCAGCCGGTGAGACGGCTTCGGGCGCCGAGACGGCCTCGGGCGGCGAGCCGGCGTCGGGCGGCGATCCGGCCGAGGAGAAGGCGTCCGGCGGCAGGGCGCGCGGGGGCGGTGCGCCCCGGCCCCGGCCCGCGCCGTCCGGCGGCGCGACGGTCCGGCAGGGCGAGCTGGTCAGGGCGCTGACCGCGCTCCGCGAACAGCTCGGCGCCTTCGACTTCCTGCTGGAGGTCCCCGGCGTCCAGGAGGCCCGCGAGGCCCGCGACGAGCTGCGCAACCAGCTCGACGACTACGTCCTGCCCCGCCTGCAGGCGGCCGGCGCGCCGATGCTGGTGGTGCTCGGCGGATCGACCGGCGCGGGCAAGTCCACGCTGGTCAACACGCTCGTCGGGGCCCGGGTGAGCGCCACCGGCGTGCTCCGCCCCACCACCAGCAGCCCGATCCTCGTCTGCCACCCCGACCACGTGCAGTGGTTCATGGAGGGGCCGATGCTGCCGGGCATGGGACGCGTCCGCGGCCCGGCGCCCGACGCCATCGCGGGCGACCAGCTGGTCATCATCGCCAGCGAGGCCCTCCCGCCCGGCCTGGCGCTGCTCGACAGCCCCGACTTCGACTCCGTCTTCGAGGACCACTACGAGTTCGCCACCAAGCTGATGGCGGCCGCCGACCTGTGGCTCTGCGTCACCACCGCCGCCCGCTACGCCGACGCGCAGGTGTGGCAGATGCTCCAGCGCGCCAAGGAGAACGGCGCCACCATCGGCGTCGTGCTCTCGCGCGTCCCGCAGGGCGACGGCCCCGGCGGGCGCGCCGGATCGGTCGGGCAGGGCAGCTCCGACGTCGTCGAGCACTTCGGCGAGATGCTCGACGAGCACGAGGTCGGCGACGCCCGCCGCTTCACCATCCCCGAGACCCGGATCGAGGAGAGCCGGCTCCCCGAGGAGACCGTCGAGGACATCCGCGCCTGGCTCACCGGCGTCGCCGAGGACGTCGAGGACCGCGAGATCGTCATCAGCGACACCCTCGCCGCCGTCCTCGACAGCTTCCGCACCCGCGTCCCCGAGCTGGCCCGCCAGGTCGAGGCGCAGGTCGAGCAGCGCGCCGAGCTCGCCCAGCAGGTCGAGGCCGCCTACGGCACCGCCCTCGCCGAACTCGACGAGGCCACCCGCAACGGCTCGCTGCTGCGCGGCGAGGTCCTCGCCCGCTGGCAGGACTTCGCGGGCACCGGCGACCTGCTGCGCGCCCTGCACGTCCAGCGCGCGCGCCGCGGCCGGGGCTCCAGCCGGCGCCGCCGCAGCCCCGCCCGTGTGCGCGCGCTCAAGGCCGCGCTGCGCAGCGGGCTCGAATCGCTGATCATGTCGTCCGCCGAGCACGGCGCCGAGCAGGTCGTCGCCCGCTGGCGCGACCACCCCGCCGGCGGCACGGTGCTCGCCGGCTGCGGCGACGAGATCGGGCACGTCTCCCCGGAACTGTCGCGCCGCGTCACCCGCGCCGTCAGCGCCTGGCAGGACCACGTCCAGGAGCTGATCCGCACCGAGGGGGTGACCAAGCGCTCGGTCGCCAAGCTCGTCTCGTTCGACACCGAGGCGGTCTCCCTCGTCCTGATGATCGGCCTGCTCGGCTACGGCACCTCCGACGTCGCCGTCGAAGGCGGCAACAGCGCCGTCCCGCAGCGGCTCCTCAAGGCGCTGTTCGGCGCCGAGTCGCTGCGCGGCATGGGCGCCAAGGCCCGCGCCGACCTGCGCAGCCGCATCGGGATGCTGTTCGACGAGGAGGCCATCCGGTTCGGGCAGGTGCTCGACGGCGCCGGCCTGCCCGACGAGACCGTCCCCGTCCAGCTGTACCAGGCCACCTACAACCTCGAGGTCGCCCGATGACCACCTCGGCCCTGCCCGCCGGCTCGCCGACGAGCCCCGGCGGCATCCCGGTCCCCGCCACGGACGTCCCCGGCGCGCACCCGGCGGCGCCCGCCGAGCGCGCCGAACCGGCCGCCCCCACCCTCACCGACCGGCTCAACGGCCTGGACCGCCTCGTCCAGGCCGGCACCGGACGGCTGGACCGGCCCCTCCTCGAGGACGCCGACGCGCTGCTCGACCGGGCCGGCCAGCGGCTGCGGCTGTCCGGCGAGCACACCGTCGTCACCCTCGCCGGCGGCACCGGCAGCGGCAAGTCGTCCCTGTTCAACGCCATCTGCGGGCTGGAGCTGTCGCCCACCGGCATGCGCCGCCCCATGACCTCCAAGGCGCACGCCTGCGTCTGGGGCCTCGACGGCGCCGGCCCCCTGCTGGACTGGCTCGACGTCGACAAGCGGCACCGCTACGCCCGCGCCAGCGCCCTCGACCTGGAACGCGCCGACAGCTCCCTGCAGGGCCTCGTCCTGCTCGACCTGCCCGACCACGACTCCATCCAGGCCCTGCACCGCGCCGAGGTCGACCGGTTCGTCACGATCGCGGACCTGCTCGTCTGGGTCGTCGACCCGCAGAAGTACGCCGACGCCGCCCTGCACCGCAACTACATCGTCCCCTTCGCCCGGTACGCCGGGGTCACCCTGATCGTCCTCAACCAGGTCGACCGGCTCGCCCCCGACGAGATCGACGACTGCGTCGCCGACCTGCGCCGCCTCCTGGAGGCCGAGGGCCTCGCCCAGCCGCGGATCATCACCACCTCCGCCGTCGCCGAGGACGGCGTGCACGGCTTCCGCGACGTCCTCGTCGACACGGTCGCCGCCCGGCGCGCCCGCAGCGAACGCCTCGCCGCCGACGTCGACCGGGTCGCCGAGCGCTTCGCCGAGCACCGCTTCGCCGCCGAGCCCCCGACCGGCGTCGACGAGGGCCGCCGCACCGAGCTCGTCCAGGCCCTCACCGACGCCGCCGGCGCGCCCGCCGTCGCCGAGGCCATGGAGAGCGCCTACGAACTGCGCGCCGCCGACTTCGTCGGCTGGCCCGTCAGCGCCCTGATCACCCGGCTCCGCTCCGACCCGCTGCGCCGGATGCGCCTCACCGAACTGCGCGAGGAGCTCCGCAACGCCTTCACCGGCCCCATCGGCGCCCAGCAGGGAGACGTCGACAACGCCCTGGCCGGCGTCACCGACGGCATCACCGGCGAACTGCCCGTGCACTGGGCCCGCTCCGTCCGCGCCGCCGCCCGCTCGCACGCCACCGAGATCCCCGAGGCGCTCGGCGAGTCCCTCAAGGAGGCGCTGCCCACCTTCAACCAGGTGCCGCGCTGGTGGTGGCTGATCAAGACCTGGCAGTACTTCCTCGTCTTGGTCGCCGTGCTCAGCGTCGTCTGGATCGGGGTCCTCGTCGCCTACGGCGTGCTCAAGGTCGGCGGGGACGACCCGGGCGGCTTCATCGGCCAGGCCGGCCTCATCCCGTATGTCGCCGTCCTCGTGGTCTGCACCCTCGGCATGGGCTGGCTCACCGCGTCCGCCTGCCGCAACCTCGTCGCGCTGTCCTCGGCCAAGCACGGCGACAAGATGGAAGAGCACATGCGCGAGGGCATCGAGCGCGTCGCCCGCGACAAGGTCATCGAGCCCGTCGCCGCCGACCTGCGCGTCTACGCGGGCTTCCGGCACGACGTGGACGTCGCCCTCGGCCGCCCGCCCGCGTAGTTATCCACATTTTCCACGTCGCTGTCGCTGACGGTGACGGCTCGGGCACCGTTGGTTCCGCAAGCCACGAACCAACGGAGGATCCGTGAACGAAGCGCACGTCACCGTCATCGGCTGGACCGCCGCCGAGCCCTACTACACCGTCACCGGCAACGGGACGCCGTTCCTGTCCCTGCGGGTCGGCTGCACGCCCCGCCGCTACGACCGCGAGACCGGCTCCTGGCAGGACCTCGACACGATGTTCCTGACCGTCAACTGCTGGCGCGGCCTCGCCGACAACGTCAACGCCTCCGACTTCCGGCGCGGCACACCCGTCCTGGTCACCGGCCGGCTCCGCGTCCGGCAGTACGAACGCGACGGGCAGTGGCGGTTCTCCGCCGAGATCGAGGCCAACACCGTCGGCCACGACCTCGGCCGCGGCACGGCCGACTTCCGCCCCGTCCAGCGGGGCGGGGCCCTCACCGACGAGGACCGCCAGGCCGCCCGCGACGCCGCCGACCAGTGGGCCCTGACCGCCCCACCCGACGCCGAAGCCGAGACCCCCGCCGAAGCCACCCCCCAAGCCGCCTAACCCCCAACCCCCGCGAGTGCGGGCCCCTGCGAGTGCGGGCCCCTGCGAGTGCGGGCCCCTGCGAGTGCGGGCCCCTGCGAGGGCGGGCCCTGCGAGGACGAACGTCGGGAGGTGGAGTGTGGGGAAGGGCGAGAGGTGGCGTTGGGTGACGGGGGTGATGCGGTGGGTGAGAGGTGGTGTGCATGGGGGGTGGCGGGCGCTGGGGCGTCCGGGGCGGAAGGCGGGACTCGGGCGGACGGGGGCGTGGCCGGCAGGTCGAACGCTGCCGGTCTTCGCCCCCGCACCGTCGGGGTCCTGCGGCCTGCCTAGATCCAGGAAACGCCGCGCATGGTATTGCCCCCCTCAGGATGTGCCGAGGTCCGCGGATCCGCGGCCTCCTATGCATGGTGCCCAGAACGGTCACCAGCATGTGCCCTACCGAAGGTACCTGTTTCCCGCCCGTTCCGCACACGTTGCAACTATCGTGTTACACAACGTGATGCGTGTAAGGGGGAAGGATGACGGCAGTGCAGTCGTCCGCCGAGGACCGGGGCGGGGAACTCACCCGCGTGCCCCGCCGCCGATCGCTTCTGGGGCACCCGTCCCTGCTCGTGGTCTATGTGCCGGCGGTCGTCGCCGTCCATCTGGGGCTGATCGTCGCCCTGCTGTTCCGCACGCCCTTCCGGCTCCACGACGTCGTGACCTTCGCGGCGCTGCTGGCGTGCGGCGCGGTCTGCATCGAGGCGTCCCGCCGCCTCGGCATGCCGGCCGGGGTGGCGCGGGACCTGCTGTCGGCCTGGTGGCTGCCGGTGGCGCTGCTGCTGCCGCCGCTGTACGCGCTGCTGATCCCGATTCCGCTGCAGGCGCTCCTGCAGTTCCGGGTGCGCCGGACCCTCGTCTACCGGCGGGGCCTGGTGGCCTCGGCGCTCGGCATCGCCGGGGCGTGCGCGTCGCTGGTCTTCCATTGGGTCGTTCCAGAGCCGCTGGAGGGCGCGCCGCACTGGGTCGTCCAGGCATATCCCGGTATCCCGGCGGCGGTGGGCTGCGCGGCGCTGTTCACCATCGTGAACACGGCGCTCGTCGCGGTCGCCGCGCACGCCGCCAACCCCGAGAGCCGGTGGCGCGACGTCCTCTGGACGCGCGAGAGCCTGCTGCTGGACGTCGTGGAGCTGTGCGTCGGCATCCTCGTCGCGATCACGAGCGCGCTGACGCTCGGGCTGCTGGTGCTGGCGCTGCCGCCGGTGATGCTGCTGCAGCGCAGCCTGATGCACCAGCAGTTGCAGGCCGCCGCGCGCACCGACGCCAAGACCGGGCTGCTGAACGCGGCGGCCTGGCAGCGGGAGGCCGACACCGAGCTGTCCCGGGCCCAGCGCACCCACGACGCCCTGGCGCTGCTGCTGATCGACATCGACCACTTCAAGCGGGTGAACGACACCCACGGCCACCTGATCGGCGACCAGGTGCTCGTCGGCGTGGCGAGCACCCTCTGCCACCAGCTGCGCGACTACGACGTGGTGGGCCGGTTCGGCGGGGAGGAGTTCGTGGTCCTGCTGCCGGGCGCCGACACCGTCGAGGCGTGCCGCGTCGCCGAACGCCTGCGCGGCCGCGTCCGCCGCCTCGCCGTCCCCGCGGAGGAGGGCACCGTCACGGTCACGGTCTCGGTCGGCGTCGCGCTGTTCCGCACCCACGGTGAAGACCTCATCGAACTCCTGGCGGCCGCCGACCTCGCCCTGTACCGCGCAAAGGAGTCCGGCCGCGACCGCGTCTGCCTCCCCGCCGTCGACACCCCCCGCCCCGGCAGCGAAACCTGACCCCCTGCCCCCACAACGTCCACCCCTCCCCGCTACCCGCCCGACCCGTACCCGCCACCCCACCCACCCCCACCACCACAAAACCCCCTATACGCCTCATCCCCGCGGTGGCCTGGCCCCTCGCGGTGGCCCGGCCCCGCCGCGCCTCGGCCCCCCGCCGTGGCTCAGCCCCCTGTCGTGGCCTGGCCCTCGCGGTGACTCGGCCTCCCGCCGTGGCTCAGACCCCCGCGGTGGGTCGGTCACCTCGCCGTGGGTCGGCCCCCGCCGTGGCCCGGCCTCCCGCCGTGGCTCGGTCCGTGCTGTGGCCCGCCTGGCGCTGTGGCTGGGCCCGTGCTGTGGGGCGGCCTTCGCTGTGGGGCAGAACCCCCGCCGTGGTCTGGGCCCTCGCCCTGGGGCGGCCCTTGCTGTGGGGTGGTCCGTGTTGGGGGTCCGCTCTTTGGGGGTTTGGTTCGGGGTGGGAGAGCGACGAAACGGTGGTGGCGACCCCCTAGTCTTGAAACATGGCCGAGTACATCTACACGATGCAGCGTGTGCGCAAGGCACATGGCGACAAGGTCGTCCTGGACGACGTCACCCTGCATTTCCTTCCGGGCGCCAAGATCGGCGTTCTCGGGCCGAACGGCACCGGTAAGTCGACGCTGCTGCGCATGATGGCCGGTCTGGAACAGCCGTCCAACGGTGACGCGCGCCTCATGCCGGGGTTCACCGTCGGCATGCTCCAGCAGGAGCCGCCGCTGAACGAGGAGAAGACCGTCCTCGGGAACGTGCAGGAGGGCGTCGCCGAGACCAAGGCGATGCTCGACCGGTTCAACGAGATCGCCGAGAAGATGGCGACGGACTACTCCGACGAGCTGATGGAGGAGATGGGCAAGCTGCAGGAGCAGCTCGACCATCGCAACGCCTGGGACCTCGACAGCCAGCTCGACCAGGCGATGGACGCGCTGCGCTGCCCGCCCGGCGACGCCGAGGTGTCCAAGCTGTCCGGCGGTGAGCGCCGCCGCGTGGCGCTGTGCAAGCTGCTGCTGGAGTCGCCCGACCTGCTGCTGCTGGACGAGCCCACCAACCACCTGGACGCCGAGAGCGTGCAGTGGCTGGAGCAGTTCCTCGCCAAGTACGAGGGCACCGTCCTGGCCGTCACCCACGACCGGTACTTCCTGGACAACGTGGCGACCTGGATCCTGGAGCTGGACCGCGGCCGCTGCTTCCCCTACGAGGGCAACTACTCCACGTACCTGGAGAAGAAGGCCGACCGGCTGAAGGTCGAGGGCAACAAGGACGCCAAGCGCAAGAAGCGCCTGCAGGACGAGCTGGAGTGGGTCCGCTCGAACCCGAAGGCGCGGCAGACGAAGAGCAAGGCGCGTCTGGAGCGCTACGAGGAGATGGCGGCGGAGGCGGCCAAGACCCGGAAGCTGGACTTCGAGGAGATCCAGATCCCGCCGGGCCCGCGCCTCGGCAACACGGTGATCGTCGCGGACAAGCTGGGCAAGGGGTTCGGCGACCGGGCCCTGATGGACGACCTGTCGTTCAACCTGCCGCCGAACGGCATCGTCGGCGTCATCGGCCCGAACGGCGTCGGCAAGACCACCCTGTTCCGCATGATCGTGGGGGAGGAGCAGCCGGACTCCGGCGAGCTGCGGCTCGGCGAGACCGTCAAGATCTCCTACGTGGACCAGGGGCGCGGCGGCATCGACCCGAAGAAGTCGGTGTGGGAGGTCGTCTCCGACGGCCTGGACCACATCAACGTCGGGCAGGTCGAGATGCCGTCCCGCGCGTACGTGGCGGCGTTCGGGTTCAAGGGCCCCGACCAGCAGAAGCCGTCCGGGGTGCTGTCCGGCGGTGAGCGCAACCGGCTGAACCTGGCACTGACCCTGAAGCTCGGCGGCAACGTGCTGCTGCTGGACGAGCCGACCAACGACCTCGACACCGAGACGCTGTCCAGCCTGGAGAACGCGCTGCTGGAGTTCCCCGGCTGCGCCGTGATCACCTCGCACGACCGGTGGTTCCTGGACCGCATCGCCACGCACATCCTGGCGTGGGAGGAGGGCTCGAACTGGTTCTGGTTCGAGGGCAACTTCGCCGACTACGAGAAGAACAAGATCGAGCGGCTGGGCGCGGACGCCGCCCGCCCGCACCGGGTGACGCACCGCAAGCTCACCCGCGACTGATCCGCTGACGGACGGCCGCGCCGGCACCGCACATGGTGCCGGCGCGGCCGTTCGCTTTACAGCGGGGTGCCTCAGGGCGGCAGTCGGCTGAGGATCATGCCGGCCCAGGTGGTGGCGACGACGCGCAGGAGCCGGGACGGCAGCAGCGCGACTCGGCCGCGTTCCGGGGGCTTACTCATCTCCGCGGGTACCGATTGATTCAGCGCGGGCATCGGACGATGCGCAAACAGTGTTGGACGGGTATCACCGCAGGCTCCTATCGTCCCTGAGGTGGGGTCGACGGGGGCAGCCGGGAGGTCGGGACGACGATGAGCACGCCGAGGATCACCGAGATGCGGGTCGTGCCGGTCGCCGGCCGCGACGCCATGCTGCTCAACCTCAGCGGGGCGCACGCGCCGTTCTTCACCCGGAACCTGTTGCTGCTGACCGACGAGTCCGGCGCCACCGGCGCCGGCGAGGTCCCCGGCGGCGAGGCCATCCGGCGGACCCTGGAGGACGCGCGGGAACTGGTCGTGGGCCGCCGGATCGGCCGGTCCGACGAGGTGCTGAACGGGGTCCGGGCCGCGTTCGGCCACCTGGACGCGGCCGGACGCGGCCCGCAGACGCACGACACGAGGATCGCCGTCCACGCGCTGACCGCGATCGAGTCGTGCCTGCTCGACCTGATGGGCAAGCACCTGGACGTGCCGGCGGCGGCGCTGCTCGGCGACGGCGTCCAGCGCACGCGGGTCCCGGTCCTCGGCTACCTGTTCTACGTCGGGGACCGGCGCCGCACGGACCTGCCGTACCCGGAGCCGGAGGACGGCGCGGACGGATGGCTGCGCGTCCGGCACGAGGAGGCGCTGACGGCGGACGCGATCGTCCGGCAGGCGGAGGCGGCACGGGACCGGTACGGGTTCGCCGACTTCAAGCTGAAGGGCGGGGTGCTGCGTCCCGACGAGGAGGCGGAGGCGGTGGTGGCGCTCGCCGCGCGGTTCCCGTCCGCGCGGATCACGCTGGACCCGAACGGCGCGTGGCCGCTGGACGAGGCCGTCCGGGTCGGCCGGGACCTCGCGGGCGTGCTGGCGTACGCGGAGGACCCGTGCGGCGCCGAGCGCGGCTACTCGGGCCGCGAGACGATGGCGGAGTTCCGGCGGGCGACCGGGCTGCGGACCGCCACCAACATGATCGCGACGGACTGGCGGGAGCTCGGGCACGCGATCCGGCTCGACGCGGTGGACATCCCGCTCGCCGACCCGCACTTCTGGACGATGCGCGGGTCGGTGCGGGTGGCGCAGCTCTGCCAGGCCTGGGGGCTGACCTGGGGGTCGCACTCCAACAACCACTTCGACGTGTCGCTGGCCATGTTCACGCACGTGGCGGCGGCCGCGCCCGGCGACATCACGGCGATCGACACGCACTGGATCTGGCAGGACGGGCAGCGCCTCACCCGGGACCCGCTGCGGATCGAGGGCGGCGAGCTGGCGCTGCCGGACGCCCCCGGCCTCGGCGTGGAGATCGACGAGGAGCGGGTCGCGGCGGCGAACCGGCTGTACGCCGAGCACGGCCTCGGCGACCGCGACGACGCGGCGGCGATGCGGTACCTCGTGCCCGGCTGGACGTTCGACCCGAAGCGCCCGTCCCTGGTCCGGGACGCCCCGGCCTGACCCGGGCGTCCGGGGCGCCCCGGCCTGACCCGGGCGTCCGGGGCGGCCGCCTGGGGCGCGGGCACCGGCCGGTACCATCGGGCCGACCGGTGGAGACCCCCGTCGCCGGACCCAGGCACCCGACCCCCAGGCGAGGACATGCAGCAGACCGACCTGCCCGCGGCCGAGTACCGGCACGTCTACGAGTTCAACATCCGGTTCGGGGACATCGACTCCCAGGGCCATGTGAACAACGTCAAGTTCCTCGGCTACCTGGAGGACGCGCGCCTGGAGATGTTCCACGGCGACCCGGTGCGCAAGGGCGAGCAGCCGGTCCGCGGCATGGTGATCTCCCGGCACGAGATCGACTACAGGTTGCCGCTGCTGCCGACCGTCTACCCGATCCGGGTCGAGACGTGGGTGACCGAGGCGCGCGCCGCGTCGTTCAAGCTGGCCTACGAGGTGCGCGACGACGAGAACGTCTACGCGACCGCGACCTCGACGCTCGTCGCGTTCGACGTGGAGGCCAACCGGCTGCGCCGCTTCACGCCGGAGGAGCGCGAGTTCATCGGCCGGTACCTCGTCCCCGCCGAGTGACCCGCGGAGCCGGTACGCCGCCCGCCGCCCGTTTCATCCCTAAAAATGGCGTCTGACCTGGACGTCCTTTTCTGCTGCGCCGCCCGCCGGTCCGTCCGCGTGATGACCGCGCTGTCACGGATAAATAACAAGGGCACCAGCATTCCGCTTTCGCCGCACATATCCCTCTAGTGTCGCGTCGCGAAATGTGGCGAACCCACGTGGAAGGGACGAAATGCGGCGCATCTCACGAGGAGCGATCGCCCTGCTGCTCGCCGCGGGCATGGCCGGCACCGGCGCCACCGCGGCGCAGGCGGCGACCCCCGCGACGGCCGGCAAGGCGGCGCAGCCGGACGACATCCTCGCCCGGCTCAAGGCCATCCCCGGCATGCAGGTGACGGAGAAGGCCTCCACGATCCCCGGCTACCGCTGGTTCTGGCTCGAGTACCGGCAGCCCGTCGACCACCGCGACCCGAACGGGAAGTGGTTCGAGCAGCGGATCATGCTGCAGCACAAGTCGGCGGACCGGCCCATGGTGCTCTACACCAGCGGCTACGACACCCCCGAGACCATGTTCACCGCCGAGCCGACCGCGCTCGTCGACGGCAACCAGATCTCCGTCGAGTACCGCTACTTCACCCCGTCCCGGCCCGAGCCCGCGGACTGGAAGAAGGACACGATCTGGCAGGCCGCCACCGACGAGCACCGCATCGTCGGCGCGCTCAAGACGATCTACAAGGGCAAGTGGATCTCGACGGGCGCCAGCAAGGGCGGCATGACCGTCGTCTACCACAAGCGCTTCTACCCCCGCGACGTCGACGGCAGCGTCGTGTACGTGGCGCCCAACGACGTCGACAACAACGCCGACGGCGCCTACGACAAGTTCTTCAAGACCGTCGGCACCGACCCCGCGTGCCGCACCCACGTCGAGGCCCTCGCCCGCGAGTTCCTCAAGCGCCGCCCCGCGATGCTCGAACGGTTCAAGGCCGCCGCCGCGCAGAACAAGTGGACGTTCGACATCCTGCGCACCCCGGACCGCGCGTTCGAGAACTCCGTCATGGACTATGTCTGGGGCTTCTGGCAGTACCACCTGCAGTCGGACTGCGCCTCGCTGCCCGCGGTGAACGCCTCGGACGACGACCTCTACAAGACCCTCGACGACATCTCCGGGCTGTCCTTCTACACCGACCAGGGCCTCGCCCCCTACATCCCGTACTACTACCAGGCGGGCACCCAGCTCGGCTGGCCGTCGCCGAAGTTCAAGTACCTGCGCCCGCTGCTGCGGTACGAGAGCAGCTACCAGCCGCGCACCTACGTCCCGCGCGACATCCCGATGCGCTTCGACAACGGCAAGGCGATGCGCGACATCGACGGCTGGGTGAAGCGGCACGCCGACCACATGCTGTTCCTCTACGGCCAGAACGACCCGTGGGGAGCCGAGCCGTTCCGCCTCGGCAGCGGCAGCCGCGACTCCGCCGTCTACGTCGCCCCCGGCATGAACCACAGCGGCCGCCTCATCGCGCACCTGCCCGACGCGCAGCAGGCCGAGGCGAAGGCCGACGTGCTGCGCTGGGCCGGCGTCCAGTCCCAGGCCAGGACCCTCACGACCGGCCCGTCCGCCGACGACCCGCTGGAACTCCAGCGCCCGCCCATGTAACTGTGTTGCCCCGGGGGGCGACCCCCTGGAACCCCCGTTGCGACGGACGAGGCGTTTCACGCTCCGCTGGCGCTCCGCGTGAAACGCCTCGTCCGTCGTCGGGCAGGCCCGCTGCACTCGCTAGCGCTCGCTCCGCGTGCCTGCCCGCGACGCCGGCCGGGCTTCAACCGCCGGGGTTGAGGTTCAACCGCCGGGGTTGAGGTTCAACCCACCGGGGTTGAGGTTCAACCTGCCGGGGTCGGGATTCAACCCCGGCGGGGTTGAGGTTCAACCCGCCGGGGTCGCGGTTCGGCGCATGGGCCGGGATTGCATTAATGCAGCCAGGCAGCGGCGTTCCCCGGCAGGAGGTCGCCGTACATCGGCATGGTGGTGAGCAGCGGCCGTCCCGGTGGGAGCCGGACGGGGTTCTCGCCGCAGTTGACCGCGCAGGTGAGCGGCCCGCGGGTGAAGAAGACGGCGGTCTCGGGGGAGTCGAGCCACTCCAGTTCCTCCGGCAGCTCGTCCAGCAGGTCGCGGCGTTGGGCCAGTGCCCGCCGGTAGAACGCCAGCATGGAGGACGGCTCGTCCGCCTGTGCCTCCGCCGTCAGCGACGC
This sequence comes from Actinomadura montaniterrae, assembly GCF_008923365.1. GTDB lineage: Bacteria > Actinomycetota > Actinomycetes > Streptosporangiales > Streptosporangiaceae > Spirillospora > Spirillospora montaniterrae. Next base: position 25,510 of record NZ_WBMR01000050.1, on the reverse strand, counting down.
CCATCCCGCCGGGATCGGCAGCCACGGCCGGACGCCGTCCGGTGAGAAGCCGTACGGCTCCGACGTCCCGGACCAGGGGAGCGGGACCCGGCAGCCGTCCCGTCCGGGCTGGCCGCCGCCGCTGCGCTTCCAGATCGGGTCTTGGCGGGCGTCGTCCGGCAGGTCCCGGACCTCCGGCAGGCCCAGTTCCTCGCCCTGGTACAGGTACGCCGACCCCGGCAGTGCCAGCAGCATCAGCAGGGCCGCCTTGGCGCGCGCGTACTCCATGCCGGGCACGCCGCCCGGCCGCTCGTACCGGGTGAGGTGGCGGACGGAGTCGTGGCTGGACAGCACCCAGGTGGGGGCGGCGCCGGTCGGCGCGACGGCCTTCAGCGCCGCTTCGATCACGTCGCGGAACGCGGGGGCCGACCACGGCGCGAGCTGCAGGTCGAACTGGAACACCTGGTGGAGTTCGTCGGGGCGCAGGTAGAGCGCGAGGTCCTCGGGGCCGTCCGTCCACACCTCCCCGATGGCCATGCGGTCGCCGTCGTACTCGTCGAGGATCCGGCGCCACCGCCGGTAGATCTCGTGGACCTCGGGACGGCTGTAGATCGGCCCGTTCGCGACGCGCCGGCCCCGGCCGTTCAGGTCGCCGAGCGAGGCGTCCTTGACGAGCCCGGCGGCGACGTCGATGCGGAAACCGTCCACGCCCCGGTCCAGCCAGAACCGCAGGATGTCCTCGAACTCGGCCCGCACCTCCGGGTTGCGCCAGTTGAAGTCGGGCTGCTCGGCCGCGTACAGGTGCAGGTACCACTCGCCGTCGGGGACGCGCGTCCAGGCCGGTCCGCCGAACGCGGACGGCCAGTCGTTCGGCGGATCCACCTCGCCGGGAGTCTCCCCTGGCCGCCCAGGACGGAAAATGTAGCGGTCCCGTTCCGGTGAGCCGGGCGGCGACGCGAGTGCGTCCTGGAACCACCGGTGCCGGTCGGACGAGTGGTTCGGCACGATGTCCACGATCAGCCTGAGCCCGTGCGCGTGCGCGTCGGCCACCAGCGCGTCGAAGTCCGCGAGCGTCCCGAACCGGGGATCGACGTCCCGGTAGTCGGCCACGTCGTAGCCGCCGTCCGCGAGCGGCGAGGTGTAGAACGGCGTCAGCCAGAGCGCGTCCACGCCCAGGTCGCGCAGGTACGGCAGCCGGGACCGGATCCCCTGGAGATCGCCTTCGCCGTTCCCGTCGGAGTCGGCGAAGCTGCGGACGTAGACCTCGTACACGACGGCGGTGCGCCAGGGGGTTCGCGTCATGTACAGCGATCTACCCGCTCAGGAGGGCGCGTTCACCATGCTTCGCGCCGCCATCGTGAAGTAGTCCCAGAGCATCTTCTCCAGCTGCTCCGGCAGCTCCAGCTCGTCGACCGCGACCCGCATGTGCTTCAGCCACGCGTCCCGCTCGGCCTCGCCGATGACGAACGGCACGTGCCGCATCCGCAGCCGCGGGTGCCCGCGCCGCTGGCTGTAGGTGTTGGGGCCGCCCCAGTACTGGATGAGGAAGAGCCGGAGCCGCTCCTCGGCGGGGCCGAGGTCCTCCTCCGGGTAGAGGGCGCGAAGGTCGGGGTCTTCAGCGACACCCTGGTAGAAGCGGTGCACCAGCCGGTGGAAGGTCTCCTCGCCGCCGACCGCTTCGTAGAAGGTCACCTGTTCAGTCATGGCGCTGCCCACCCTATGCGATCGGCGGCCCGGTGATCAGCCGCTCCGTGATCGGCGGCCCGGTGATCGGCCGCACGGGAGGGCCGCCGGGCGCCGGCGATCAGGTCGTGGCCGGGGTGGCGACGGAGACGCCCGCGTCGTCGAACGCGTTCTTCACCCGTTCGCGCAGCTCGCGGGCGATCTCGCCCTGCTTGCCGGGCGCGGTCTTCAGCACCACGCGGATCACGAGCGCGTCGCCGGCGAGCGCCTGCACGCCCCACACCGACGGCGCCTCGAGGACCATGTCCTCCCAGCCGGGGGAGGCCGCGAGCTCGTCCGCCGTGGCCTGCAGGATCTCCTTGACCTTCTCGGTGTCCTCGCGGATGTCGACCGGGATGTCGAGGACGGCCCGGCCCCAGTTCTGCGACTCGTTCCCGACCTTCTTGATCTCGCCGTTCGGCACGTACCAGACGACGCCGTTGACGTCGCGCATCCGGGTGACCCGCAGGGTGACCGCCTCGACCGTGCCCTTGGCCGAGCCGACGTCGATGAAGTCGCCGACGCCGTACTGGTCCTCCAGCAGCATGAACAGGCCGGCGAGGAAGTCCTTGACGATGTTCTGCGCGCCGAAGCCGACCGCGACGCCGATGACGCTCGCGCTGGCCAGGATCGGCGCGAGGTTCAGCCCGAGGCGGCCGAGGATGCTGAACGCCGCCGTCCCCAGGATCACGATGGACGCGATCGAGTTCAGCACCGAGCCGAGCGTCTTGGCGCGCTGCGCCCGCCGCTGGTTCAGCAGCGCGGGGCTGCCCTCGAAGACCGTCCGGGACCGCTCCTTGACCTTCTCGGACATGGTGCCCTCGGCCATCCGCACCGTCACCTTGGTGATCATCCGGTGCGCGACGTTCCGCACGACCAGCGCGAACACGAAGGTGAGGATGATCGCCAGGACGGTGCCGAGGGGCTTGTCGAGCCACGTCGCGTAGAAGTGGGTGAAGTCGGTGCTGTGGGAGACGTTCCAGACGAGCCGGCAGCCGGTGCTCGGCGACTGGTCGCGGCACGCCGCCTCCGGCGTGCCGTCCTGCGCCCAGGGCAGCAGCGACTGAGCATCGGCCAACATCTCGGGCAGACCCTCCCCGGCCTTTGTGGGTGTCTCGACACCTCGCCGTGGACCTGCGGCGGGTACGAGCCCGATCGTAGGGGACGGTAACGACCGGTTCGTACTCCGCCCGCGACGTGTCTTGACAAGGCCGGGGAGGGGCTGTTCCGGCGAGCGTGCCCCGCGGGGTCCGCGGCTGCCGCGCCGTTCCGGCCACGGCCCCGCGGGGCACGCCCGGCTCTAGGGGCGGCCCGCCGGCCGCATCGCGCGGGCGGACCGCTGATCGAGGGGCTGCAGGACGTGCGCCAGCTTCACCGCGGCGCCGCCCACGTCGTCGACGCGGTGCATGCGCTCCCCCCAGGACCACCAGAAGTAGTGGTCGTGGCTCTCGGGGGCGGGCGCGCAGGTGACGTCCTCGGCCAGGCTGGCCGCGGCCGGGTTCACCACCCGCAGGAAGGCCGGGCCCGACCGGGTCCGGACCACGCGGGCGACCAGCCCGCGGGCGTCGAGCTCGCGCTCCAGCGCCCTGAGGTAGCCGACGCGTCTGTCGGTGACCACCTGCGTTCCCCCTCCCTCCGCCGTGCCCGGCGCCGCTGCGCCGGTCCGCTCCTGTGCCGCCGGTTCCTGCGTCGTCTGCATCGCCGATCCCTCGTCGCCGGCCCCGACGTGCGCGGCGCGTGACCGCGCGGCCGCCGGGACGGCCGGCAATTGATCAACCCTCTGGATCCGTTCCGTTGCTCCCGGTGAGAATTGCAACTCTCACGGTGGCGGGTCAAGGGCACCCCCGTCCCGCGAAGTACCGGATTCCCCCACCTCAGGGGAAGCTTCACACCCGGCGGAGGAAGAATCTCTACCCTGGGGGGTGAGGACGCATCCGAAGCCCTTGTCTTTCCCGGGAATCGCTTGGCCCGCCCCGCCGTCAGGGTTACGCTGCGTGCGCGAGAGATTATCTGTCGTGGCCATCTATTGACCGGTCGCCGTGGCCCGGACGACCGCCCTTCCCCCGGAGGGGCGCCGGCCGGCCCGACGGTGAGGAGGCCGGAATCGATGTCGGACCCCCCTCGGAAAGAAACGGACGTGGCTCGCAGGATCCGTGCGCACGCTCTGGCCCGGGGGCGCAGCCCGCAGGAGATCGCGCACGAGATCCACGAGCAGTGCGGCCCCCTGTTCGGCACCAGCCGGGTCAAGGCGCACCGCCTGGCCCACGGTGTCGCGCTGTCCGACATCGTGGCCCAGGTCAGGGCCCTGTACGAGGTCGACGGCAAGCCGCCGCCCCGGCTCGGGGAGACGCTGCTGTCGGCCTACGAGAGCGGGTACAAAAGACCCGGTCCCGAGTATCTGCACTACCTCTGCGCCGTGTACCGTGTCGAGCCCGATCAGCTCGACTACAAGAGCCCCTGCATCTGCGGACGGGGACACGCCGTGCGGCCGGGGGCCGCCACGGTGCCGCAGCCGCGGGCTCCGGAACGGCACGCGGCACAGCAGCCCGACGTACCGCTCGTCGGGTCGATCATCCCCAGGGCGGAGGACCGCCACTGGGTGGAAGTCAACGACCTACGGGGCCCTGACCGCGCCGACGGCCCCCTGTCCATTGACGTGGGAGAGGAGGACATCGTGCTTCGTAGGACCCTTCTGCAACTTCTGGCCGGAGCGGGCGTGGCGCTCGACGGTCAGTTCCTGGGTGCGGTCGACGGCATTCGACGCAAGATGGACGACACGCTGGTCGGTGCGACGGTCTCGCCGACCATGCTCGACCAATGGGAGGAGACCACCTACGGCTACGGCCAGCAGTACCAGGCGACGCCGTCGCTGCGGATGCTCTGCGATGTGCTGCTGGACTTCAGCGAGGTGCGCCGCATGTGCGACAAGCGGCAGCCGGTCGAGCTGCAGGAGCGGCTGTGCCGGATCGCGGCGCAGCTGTCCGGGCTGTCCGGGCTGATCATGATCAATCTGGGCGACCACCGGCTGGCCCGCTCGTTCTTCCGGACCGCGCGCACCGCGGCCGACGAGACCGGCGACCGGCAGCTGCGCGCCTGGGTGACCGTCCGCGAGTCGCTCGTCCCGATGTACTACGGCGACCCCCGCGAGGCGCTGCACCTGGCCCGCAAGGCGCAGGACCTGGCCGGCCGCACCCCGGGCGTGGCGGCGGCCATGGCGCCCGCGGTGGAGGCCCGCGCGCTCGGCATGCTCGCGTTGCGCGGACGCGGCGACGCCGCGCCCAGCGCCCGCCGGGCGCTCGTGCGCGGGCGCTCGGTGTTCGACCAGTTGTCCAAGACCGACACGAGCGACCTGGTGTTCGGCTTCACCGACCGGCAGATGGCCTTCTATGAGGGCGACACGTTCACCAATCTCGGCGACCACAAGCACGGCGACGAGGTGCTGAGCCACGCGCTGACGCTGTACGCGCCGACCGACCGCGTCGACCTGACTCTCGTGCGCCTCGACCGGGCGATGTGCAAGCTCCACGCCGGGAACCCGGACGCGGCGCTGGCCGGCGGCCAGGAGGCGATCCTGGACCTGCCGCCCGACCACCGGTCCGACATCCTGGTGCACCGGGCCCGCCAGATCGGCGTCGCCGTGCAGGCCAAGCACGGCGAGATCGCCGGGCTGCGGGAGTTCCGCGAGGCGCTCGCGGGACCCTGGGTCACCAGCCCCACCAAGGAGCCGGCCCCCACCGGGGAGCGGCCCCCCGTCCCCCCGACCGAGCAGGTCTGACCGGGCATGGGAACGCCTGACAGCGCCTCCTGGCAGGATCGGCCCGCGCCCGGCGCGGAACCCGCGGGCCCGGAGGCCGGGCCCGCGCCGTCCGCCGCGGATCCTCGCCCCCGCCGCCGCGCCCTCGTGCGGCTGCAGGGCGATCCCCCCGTCTGGAGCTTCGGGGAACTGCGGCTGCGCCGGTACCGGGCCCGCGACCACGCCACCGTCCTCGCGCTGCACCGCGAGGGCCTGGCGCAGGTGGGCCTGCGTCCCGGCGACGGCGTCTACTACGACCACGACTTCTTCCGGATGGAGGACATCTACCTGCGCAATGACGGCGAGTTCCTCGTCGGCGAGGTGGACGGGCAGATCGTCGCCATGGGCGGCCTGCGCCGCGCCGACCTTGTTCCCGGGGGCCGGGCACGCGCGTTCGGCGGTTACGCGCCGGGCGACCCCGTGCTCGACGCGGTGGAGATGGTGCGGCTGCGGGTGCGGCCGTCCGCGCAGCGGCGCGGCTACGGCGCCGCCGTCGTCTCCGCACTGGAGGAACGCGCCGCCGAGTACGGGTACCGGGTCCTGCGCGGCGACACGACCGAACTGCAGGCCCCGGCGCTCGCCCTGTACCGCAAGTTCGGCTGGAGGGAGACGCGCCGCGAGGTGATCGGCGGCATCGTCAACATCTACATCGAGAAGCAACTCTGCTGACCACGGTGCCCGTGCGGGGTCGGCCCGCCGTGCCCCCGCAGGTCCGGCCCGGCGTGCTCGCCTGCTGAGCGCGCTCGGCCGAGCGTGAACGCGCTGTGCGGCAGGCCCTCGCGAGCCGGCCGGTGGGGCGTCGCCTTCCGGTGCCGTCCCACCGGCCGGGCTGCGCGCTTCTGCGCGAGCTAGGTGCCGCCCGGCTCGGCGCGCTCCGGTCCATCGAGGACTCGCGCGAGCAAGGCGGCGACGAGACCCCCAACGGACGAGACCCCTCCAGGACCCCCGAGCCGCGGGACGGTGCGTCCGCGGCGCGGCGCGACGCGCGAGCGCCCGCGGCTCGGGCCGCGCCCACGCGCGCCCGGTGAAGCTCAGGCGCCCCGCAGGCTCAGGCGTCCGGGAAGCTCAGGCGTCTGGGAGGGTGCCGCCCACCAGCTGCATGAGGGGGTAGCGGCGCCGCCGGATGCCGGTGAAACCGCGGTCCGCGAGCGCGCCGGTGACCTCCCGGTCGCCGAACACCGTGAAGCCGGTGGCCCGGCGGATCAGTTCGCCGCCGACCCTCGAGGCGTACAGCGGCGTCAGCCGCCGCGAGGTGAGGATGATCAGCCGGCCGCCCGGGCGCAGCACGCGGGTCATCCCGTCGACGGCCGTCCACGGGTCGTCGAACAGGTACAGGGCCCCGAAACAGCAGACGGCGTCGAACGTCGCGTCGCGGAACGGCAGGTCGACGGCGTTGCCGCGGACAAAGCAGACCTCCCCGCCGGACGGGGTGTCGGCCTCCGCGCGGGCCAGCATGGTGGCGGAGGCGTCCAGCCCGACGACGAGGCCGTCCTCGCCGACGCCCTCGGCGAGCGCGCGGGTCACGTTGCCGGGCCCGCACGCCACGTCCAGCACGGTCGCCGCCGGACGGTCCGCGTCGCCCGGCTGCCCGAGCCCCAGCCAGTCGCGGGCCATCGCCTGCTCGGCGGCGGTGTCGGGGCCGATCGGCCAGCCCTTGGCCAGGTTGAACCCGACCGGCCGCCAGACCTTCTCGTAGATCTGCGGCAGGAACGTCGACTCCATCACGGACTGGGCGAGCGACGGCGCCCGCTCCTCATCGGGACCGAGCAGGTCGAGGTAGCCGGCGGACACGTCCGGTTCGGCGGGCGGTTCGCGAAGGAGACCGAGCACCCGGTCCACGGCGGACGGACTGCGCACCATCGACACGTTCACGCCCCTTATTAGATCACCCGTCAATTCGAGCCCGCCAGCCGCGCCCCCTGTGACCCGCCCCACGGAACCCGGTCGTTCCCTCCGAAGGCCACCTCACCCCCCGGCGAAGGCCGCCTGACAGGCGCCTCCGCTCCAGGTGCCTGCTAGGCCAGATCCAGGCCGGTCTGGGCGGCGATGAAGGTGAGCGTGTCGGTCATCAGGTCCACCGACCGGCTGACCGACCGCGCCGCGTGCCCGACCTCCGCCTCGTCGCGCAGCAGGATCGGCGCGTCCGACGCCGTCGCGTGCTGGAGCGCCGCGCACAGCTTGCGGGCGTGCAGCGGGTCGACGCGGGTGTCGCTGCCGAACGTGGTGAACAGCGTCGCCGGATACGCCGTCCCCGCGTGGACGTGGTGGTACGGCGAGTAGCCGATCAGCCAGCCGAACTCCACCGGGTCGTCCGCCGTGCCGTACTCGTCGTTCCAGGTCTGGCCGAGCCCGAACCGCTCGTAGCGGACCATGTCCAGCAGCGGCGCCGAGCAGACCACCGCCCGGTACAGGTCGGGACGCTGGGTGAGCGCGGCGCCGACGAGCAGCCCGCCGTTCGACCCGCCGGAGATCGCCAGCTGCGCCGGGGTGGTCAGGCCGTCGGCGACCAGCTTCTCGGCGGCGGCGTGGAAGTCGTCGAACACGTTCTGCTTGCGCTCGCGCATCCCCGCGCGGTGCCACTCCTCGCCCTCCTCGGAGCCGCCGCGCAGGTTCGCGATCGCGTAGACGCCGCCGGCCTCCACCCAGGCGAGGATGCTCGCCGAGTACGACGGGGTCAGCGAGATGTTGAACCCGCCGTAGCCGTACAGGATCGCCGGGCGCGGGCCGGACGCGCCGGGCCGGGACGCCACCAGCATCCGCACCTCGGTGCCGTCCGCGGACGCGTACGTCACCTGCCGGGTCTCGATCTCGGGGACCTCGACGGTGCCCGGCGCGGACGCCCACAGGCCCGTCTCCCCGGTGCGCGCGTCGTAGCGCAGCACGGACGACGGCGTGACGTTGTCGGTGTAGCCGAACCACGCCTCGTGGCCGCCCTCGGGCCGCTCGACGATCCCGCCGATCGAGCCGAGCCCCGGCGTCGGGACGGTGCCGAGCCGCTCGCCGGACGCCAGGTCGTGCACGGTGATCTCGCTGATCGCGTGCCGGGTCCAGCCGGCCAGCAGCACCGGGGCTTCGAGATCGTCGAGGATCGCGTAGTCGGTGAGGACGGCCTCGGGGTCCTGCGGGATGAGGTCGCTCCACGTCTCCGGCGACGGGTCGGACGGGTCGGTCACGCACAGCCGGGACCGCGGCGCGTCCCGGTCGGTGAACACGTAGGCCCGGCCGTCCCGTCCGACGTGCAGCCAGGCCTCGGCGTCGACGCCGACCTGCACCGGCCGCAGCTCGGGACGCTCCAGCGGCGACGCCGACAGGTCCGCGAGCCACAGGTCGTTGCGCGGCGCCGTGCCCTGCGACGCGGACACGGTCAGCCACCGCCCGTCGCGGCTGACGCCGACGCTGTAGTAGTTGGTCTTGTCCATCCCGTCGCCGAAGATCAGGACGTCGTCGGTCTCCGGCTCGGCGCCGACCCGGTGCAGGTAGACGCGCCGGTGGTACTGCTCCTCGCCCTCCGGGACGGCCCGCGCGGGCAGCCGCCGGACGTAGTAGAACGCCTCCCCGCCGGGCAGCCAGGCGATGCCGGACGACCGGGTCCGGTCGATCGGCCCCTCCACCCGCTCGCCGGTGGCGACGTCGATCACGAACAGCAGCGACTCCTCGTCCCCGCCGGTCGAGATCTTGTACGCCAGCAGCCGGCCCTCCTTGTCAGGCTGCCAGCCGTCCAGCGTCGTCGTGCCGTTCGGGTCCAGCGCCATCGGGTCGACGAGGACGCGCTCGGAGCCGTCCGGGTCGACGGTGTACAGCACGGGGTGCTCCTGCTCGGCGGTCCGCCGGGTGAAGAACCGCCGGTCGCCGCGCCAGACCGGCGCGCCGACGCTGCCCGCGCCGAGCAGTTCCCCGAGCCGGCGGCGCAGCCGGCCCCGGCCCGGGAGCGCGTCGGTGACCTTGTGGAACAGCTCGTCCTGCGCGGCGAGCCACGCGCGGGTCTCGTCGCTGCCCGCGTCCTCCAGCCAGCGGTACGGGTCGGCGACCCGGTGGCCGTGGATGTCCTCGACGATGTCCTGGCGCCGCGCGGGCGGATAAGGCGTTCCGGTCATGGGATGCACTGTATTCACCGGTGCGGGCCGTCCGCCCGATCAGCCCGCCCGGAGAGGTGCCCGACGCGCAATGCCTGCGTTTTTGCGTTCGATCTGGTCCTTCGATGGGGATATTTGGGGTAGCGGTCGGGCTCCCTCAGCCGCCACACTGATTCCAGGTCGGTTCGCCTCTGGGGAGGTCCTCATGGCGAGTGCGCAGGTGCCGGAGACAATATTCGGGCCTCGGTGCGAGGCGCGGTCAGCCGCGTCCGCCGAGGCGAACCCCGGCACGCCGGCGGAGGCCGTCTGATGAGACAGGTCCTTCTCCTGAACGCGACGTACGAACCACTCACCACGCTCCCGCTGCGGCGGGCGGTCTGCCTCGTGCTCCGGGAGAAGGCCGAGATCGTCCATCACGACATCTCGGGGGCCACCCTGCACTCGGCGACCATGGAGATCGAGATCCCGTCGGTGATCCGGCTGCGGCGCTACGTCCGCATCCCGTTCCGGACCCGCGTCCCGCTCACCCGCGCCGCCCTCATGCGCCGCGACGGCTTCCGCTGCGTCTACTGCGGCCGCCGCGCCGAGACGATCGACCACGTGCATCCGCGCAGCCGCGGCGGCAAGCACGTGTGGGAGAACTGCGTCGCGTCCTGCATGACCTGCAACCACCGCAAGGCCGACCGGCTGCTGTCCGAGCTCGGCTGGACGCTCGGGATGACGCCCGGCGTCCCGCGCGGCGCGCACTGGCGGCTGATCGGGATCGTCCACGACGGCGACCCGCAGTGGGCGCCGTACGTCTCCGAGCCCGCCGCCTAGCGCGGCCGGGCCGTATCCTGTCCTCGTGCCACGCTATGACTACCGCTGCCGCGCGTGCGGGTCGACGTTCGAGGTCTCCCGCCCGATGATCAACGCCTCCGACCCGGCGCCCTGCCCGGACGGCCATGACGACACGGTGAAGCTGCTGTCGACGGTCGCCGTGACCGGCACGTCGCGCGGCGGCGCCCCGACGCCCCCGCCGGCCGCCGGGGGCGGCTGCTGCGGCGGAGGCTGCTGCTCCTGACGGCTATCCCGCCTGGGCCGCGCGGAGGCCGGCGGCCAGCGCGGCGGCGTCGTGCCCGGGGCCGACGCCGTTGACCAGCATGATCACGCTCGGGATGTGGTCGGCCCGCATCGGGATGATCTCCTGGTAGGCGGGCGAGTCGTACCAGGCCCGGGCCCGGTCCATGTCCGGGAACTCGAGGATCACCACGGCCCCGTTGAACGCGCCCTCGTGGACCTCGGGGACCTTGCCGTGGGTGATGAAGCGGCCGCCGAACGGGTCCATCGTGGCCTGGATGCGCTCCATGTAGACGAAGACGTCGTCGTGCAGCGGCGGCTGGGGGTGCAGCAGGCCGATGGCGTAGGCGGTCATCGCGATCTCCTCCGGGTCGTGGAGCCTCTGGCTGACAAGATCCACTCTGCCCGGAGCAGGGAACGACGGCGATTACCCGCCGGGTAATGCCTCAACCGCCGCGCGAGCGCGTGACCTGACCGGTGGGGGCGAAGCCGGAGGCGAGCCCCACCGGGAAGATCGCGAAGCGATGCCGCGCTCGCCCAAGCGAGGTCAGCGTGCGAGCCGCCAGGCGAGCACGCTGGGCCTGGCTTGCATCAATACAGCTGCGAGACGTCGCGGGCGGCGCCGGTGGACGCGGACGTCGCCATCGCGGCGTAGGCGCGCAGCGCGGCGCTGACCTTGCGGTCCCGGTTGCGGGGGCGGTAGCCGCCGAGGTCGGCGAGCAGCTTCTCGCGGCGGGTCTCCAGCTCCTCGGCCGGGACGTCCAGCTCCAGTGTCCGGTTCGGGATGTCGATCACGATCCGGTCGCCGTCCTCGACGAGGGCGATGATCCCGCCGCCGGCGGCCTCGGGGGAGGCGTGCCCGATGGACAGCCCGGACGTGCCGCCGGAGAACCGCCCGTCGGTGATCAGCGCGCACGCCTTGCCGAGCCCGCGGCCCTTGAGGAAGCTCGTCGGGTACAGCATCTCCTGCATGCCGGGGCCGCCCCGGGGGCCCTCGTAGCGGATCACGACGACGTCGCCGGCCTTGACCTTGCCGCCGAGGATGCCCTCGGCGGCCTGGTCCTGGCTCTCGAACACGACGGCGGGGCCGCTGAAGGTCCAGAGCTCCTCCTCGACGCCCGCGGTCTTGACGATCGCGCCGTCGGGGGCGATGTTGCCGCGCAGGACGGCGAGGCCGCCGTCGGCGGTGTAGGCGTGCTCGACGTCGCGGATGCAGCCGCTCTCGCGGTCGAGGTCGAGCTCCTCCCAGCGGGCGCTCTGCGAGAACGCGGAGGTGCTGCGGACGCCGCCGGGGGCCGCGTGGAACAGCTCGACGGCCTCGGGCAGGACGTCGGGGGAGCGGACGTCCCACTGGGCGACGAAGTCGGCGACGGACGGGCTGTGGATCGAGTGCGCGGCGGAGTTCAGCAGCCCGCCGCGGTGCAGTTCGCCGAGGAGGGCGGGGATGCCGCCGGCGCGGTGGCAGTCCTCGACGTGGTAGGTGGCGAGCGTCGGGGCCAGCTTGCAGATGCAGGGGACGCGGCGGGAGACGGCGTCGATGTCGTCGAGGCCGAAGTCGACGCCGGCCTCGGTGGCGGCGGCGAGCAGGTGCAGGATCGTGTTGGTGGAGCCGCCCATGGCGACGTCGAGCACCATCGCGTTCTCGAACGCGTCCCGCGTCGCGATGTTGAGCGGCAGGACCGAGTCGTCGTCGCCGTCGTAGTAGCGCTTCGCGATCTCGACGACGGTGCGTCCGGCCCGCTCGTAGAGGGCGCGGCGGGCGGTGTGGGTGGCGAGGACGGTGCCGTTGCCGGGCAGCGCGAGGCCGATCGCCTCGGTGAGGCAGTTCATCGAGTTGGCGGTGAACATGCCGGAGCAGGACCCGCAGGTCGGGCAGGCGCTCTCCTCCATCTCGGCGAGCTTGTCGTCGGCGACGGACTCGTCCGCGGAGGCGATCATCGGGTCGATCAGGTCGAGCTTGTTGCCGCCCATCACGCCCGCGACGGGCTTGCCGGCCTCCATCGGGCCGCCGGAGACGAAGACGGTCGGGATGTTCAGCCGCATCGCGGCCAGCAGCATGCCCGGCGTGATCTTGTCGCAGTTGGACACGCAGACCAGGGCGTCGGCGCAGTGCGCGTTGACCATGTACTCGACGGCGTCGGCGATCAGCTCGCGGGACGGCAGCGAGTACAGCATGCCGCCGTGGCCCATCGCGATGCCGTCGTCCACGGCGATCGTGTTGAACTCGCGGGGCACGCCGCCGGCCTCGCGGACGGCGCCGGCGACGACCTTGCCGACCTCGTCGAGGTGGACGTGGCCGGGCACGAACTGGGTGAAGCTGTTGGCCACCGCGACGATCGGCTTGCCGAAGTCCTCGCGTTCGACGCCGCTGGCCCGCATGAGCGCGCGGGCGCCCGCCATGTTCCTGCCATGGGTGACCGTACGTGACCTGAGCGGGGGCATCCTGTGACCTCTCCAACCTGTGCCGTGGTGCCGTGTCGCCGGACGCGTCGCCGCGCCGGGTTCGGCGGGCGGTGAGCGAGCGGTGCGCGGTGGGAAGCTCTCAGCGGCGGATCGCGGCGCTGCCGCCGGCTCAGCGGAGGTCGCGCGCGGGCCGGCCTGTGCAACCCGATGCTACAAGGTCGGAGGCGGGGCGTGAAAAAGCCGGGCCCGCGAAGGGGCCCGGTGGCTCGGCGTCGAGCGTGCGGGCGGCCCGGGACAGGGCCGCCCGGGTGACGGAGTCCCGCGCCGTTGCGGGATCCGGTGTCGTGGCGGGACCGCCGCCGCGGGATCAGCCGTACTTGGGCGGCAGCGCCTTCTCCGCCGCCTGGAAGATCCGCTGGACGTCGGTGTCGGTGAGGATCTTGGGACGGCGGCGCAGGTACGAGCGGGCCCGGTTGCCCGCGTACACGTCCACGTCCCTGACCCGCATGACCTTCCACGGGATGGACGGCCCGTAGATGGCCACCGAGGGCTGCACGGGCACCTCGAACCCGACCTGCCCACCGATGATCTTGCTGGCCTGGTCGGCCTCCCAGCGCGCCTCGTCCAGCCGCTCCTTCTTGTTGAAGGGGCCGTGGAAGAGCTTGCGGTGGGACAGGGTGCGCACGGGGAGGCGCTTGTCCCACTTCTCGGAGTCGATGGCGTAGACGCCGCTCGGCCCGATCACCAGGTGGTCGATCCGCCCGTCGCTGACGCCCTCGTCGTCGCGCGGGACGGCCCGGGCGTGCAGCACGAGATAGCCGTTGCGCTGCAGCGACCTCAGCTGCTTCTCGGTGCGCCGTTCGGCGGCCGAGGACTTCTGCCAGGCCGGGATGCTGGAGTCCCGGCGGGACCGGCGCACGACGTCCACGACGATCACGAGGACCGCCGCGGTGATGCCGAGCCGCCCGCCGAAGACCGCGGTGACGACGACGAGGGCGGCGAGCGCCACGCCGATCCGCCACGCCCACACGCGGACCCGGGGGCCCGTGAGCACCGCGGTGAGCGTCCGGTCGCCGGGCGGCCGCTTGTCCGGCTCCTGCACGGGGGGTTGCTCCTGCGTCTCGTCGCGCTGGTCAGGGTCGTCCCTGGGCTGGCCCCGTGCCTGCTGTGTGTTGCCCCGCTCCATGATCGCCATAAGTGACGCTCCGTATTCCTCTCCCATCGGGGGCATGATCCTCCGAGCGCAGAGTAATCATCATGCGGGACGGCGACTAGTCATGCAGGGTTAATAGTTTTGTCGCCGCGCGTGAGTGATTCACTGCCGCGCAGGGCGGGTACGTGAGTCATCTACCACCTCTTCCCGGTAGAGAGTCTCCGCCTCTTTGATGCCCGCGCGCGAGCGGTCTAGCGTTCCGGTTCGTGACACATCTCCATGACCTCGGCGCTAGGGAGGCGGCTGACGCCGTCCGTTCGGGGCGGCTGTCCCCGGTCGAGCTGACCGACCATTATCTGGACCGCATCGGACGGCTGAACCCGCAGGTGGGGGCCTATGTGACGGTGACCGCCGAGGCGGCGCGGGAGCAGGCCGCGCGGGCCGAGAAGGCGGTGCTGGACGCGGCCGGTCCGGGGGACCTGCCGCCGCTGCACGGGGTGCCGGTTCCGGTCAAGGACCTGAACATGGTGGACGGCGTTCGGATGACTTTTGGTTCATCCGTTTTTGCCGATATGACCGGTTTTACGGATGACAGCGTCGTGCGCCTGCTGCGCGAGGCGGGAACGATCATGCCCGGCAAGACCGCCGTGCCGGAATTCGGGCTGCCCTGCTACACCGAAGGCGACGTCGCGCCGCCCGCCCGCACGCCCTGGGACCTCACCAGGTCGGCGGGCGGGTCGAGCGGCGGCGCCGCGGCGGCGGTCGCGTCCGGGCTGGCGCCCGTTGCCCAGGGCAGCGACGGCGGTGGCTCCATCCGCATCCCGAGCAGCGTCTGCGGCCTGTTCGGGATCAAGCCGACCCGCGGCCGGATCTCCCAGGGGCCAGTCGTCCCGGACCTGTTCGGCCTGTCCACCAACGGGCCGATCGCCCGGTCCGTCGAGGACGCCGCCCTGCTGCTGGACGCCATGGCCGGGCCGATGCCCGGCGACCTCTACGCCGCACCGCCCGTCGAGGGCACGTTCCTGTCGTACGCCGATCGCCCGCCGGGACGGCTCCGGATCGCGCGCAGCCGGCAGCCCGCGGTCGCCGGCGCCGAAGTGCACCCGGACTGCGTCGCCGCCTATGAGGAGGCGTCCGCGCTGCTGGAGGAGCTCGGGCACGAGGTCGTGGAGCTGCCGCCGGTGTTCGGGCCCGAGATGGTCCCGCACTTCGAGCTGCTCTGGGGCGTCATGGCCACGATGACGCCCGTCCCGGACGGGAGCGAGCACCTCCTCCAGCCGCTGACGCGCTGGCTCCGCGAGCGCGGGAACGCCACGACCGCGCCGGAGCTGTTCCGGGCGCACGCCGCCCTGCAGGGCGTGCTGCGCGCCGCGTTCCCGGTCCTGAACGAGTTCGACGCGATCCTGCATCCGACGCTCGCCCAGCCGCCCGTTCCCGTCGGCTACTTCCACGACCAGGAGCCCGAGGAGAACTTCCGCAGGCAGACGCTGTTCACGCCGTTCTGCGCCGCCTACAACATCTCCGGGCAGCCGGCCGTCAACGTCCCGCTGCACTGGAACGCCGACGGGCTGCCGATCGGGGTCATGCTCGCGGGGCGGCTCGGCGGCGAGGGGACGCTGATCTCGCTGTCCGCGCAGCTGGAGGAGGCGCGCCCCTGGGCCGGCCGCAAGCCCCCCATCTGGGACGCGTGAGCCCCGTCCGGCCCGCGCTTGGCGCGGCGCCGCCGGGGCATGGGTGCAGGCGTGGCTGACGACGAACTGATCAGGCTGGCCGGGCACCACCGGGTCGCGACGCGCTACACCGACTGGCGGGGACGGGCGGCCGACGTCCCGCCCGGCACCCTGGTCGCCGTCCTCGGCGCGCTCGGGGTGGACGCCTCGTCCCCGGCGGCCGTCCGCGCCGAGCTGGAGCGCCACCAGGAGCGCGCGCGGACGCTGCCGCCGACCCTCGTCGTCCGCAGCGACCCGGGCGAGGGCCGCACCGCCGACCGGATCCTCGCGAAGGTGCGCCGGACCCTGCGGCCCGCCGGCGACCTGGACGTCCGGATCGAGCCCGGCGAGCCCGACGTCCTGGCGGAGCCGTCCGCCGAGCAGGCCCGCCCCGTCCCGCTGGACGGCAGCGAGGGCGACGTCACGCTCGGATGGCACCGCCTCCACGTCCGGCAGGGGAGCCGGGAGGAGAGCGCGGCGCTGCTCGTGGCGCCGGCGTCCCTGCCGCGCCCGCCGCGGATGTGGGGGCTGACCGTCCAGCTGTACGCGCTGCGCTCGCGCGGCTCGTGGGGGCTCGGCGACCTGCACGACCTCGCCGACCTCGCGACCTGGGCGGGCCGCGACCTCGGCGCCGGGTTCGTCGTCGCGAACCCGCTGCACGCGGCGGAGCCGATGCCGCCCGTCAGCCCGTCGCCGTACTCGCCGATGAGCCGCCGCTTCCCCGCCCCGCTCTACCTGCGGATCGAGGACATGCCGGAGTACGCGGCGCTCCCGCCCGAGGGCCGGGAGCGGTTCGCGGCCATGGCGGCGCGGCTGCGCACCCTCGAAGGCCCGCTCGACCGGGACGCCGTGTGGACGGCGAAGCTCGAGGCGCTCGAAGCGATGTACCGGTCGTCGCCCGGCATCCGCCACGACCCCGCGTTCGCGGCCTTCCGCAGGCGGCACGGCGCCGCGCTGCGCGACTTCACCACATGGTGCGCGATCAGCGAGGAGCAGGGGACGACCGACTGGCGGCGATGGCCGTCCGCCCTCCAGGACGCGCACGGGCACGCCGTCCTGGACGAGCCGCGCCGCGGCGCGCGCGCCGAGTTCCACGCGTGGCTGCAATGGCGCCTCGACCAGCAGCTCGCCGGCGCGCAGAAGGCCGCCCGCGACGCGGGGATGCCCGCCGGGATCGTCCACGACCTGGCGGTCGGGGTGGCGCAGGGCAGCGCCGACGCCTGGATCTACCGGGACGAGCTCGCGTCCGGGATGAGCGTCGGCGCGCCCCCGGACGAGTTCAACCAGCGCGGCCAGGACTGGGGCCAGCCGCCCTGGCGGCCCACCACGCTCGCCGCGGACGCCTACGTCCCGTACCGGGAGATGCTGGCGGCGGCACTGCGGCACGGCGGCGGGCTCCGCCTCGACCACGCGATGCAGGTGTCCCGGCTGTGGTGGATCCCGGAGGGCGCCTCGCCCGCCGACGGGACGTACGTCGGCTACGACCGGGACGCGATGCTCGGCTGCCTGGTGTGGGAGGCCCACCGGGCGGGCGCCCTCGTCGTCGGCGAGGACCTGGGCACGGTGGAACCGGAGGTCCGCGACGACCTCGCCGACCGGGGCGTCCTCGGCACGTCGCTGCTCTGGTTCGAGCGCGACGCGGAGGGACGCCCGAAGCCGGCGGCGCAGTGGCGGGACCTGTCGCTGGCCACGGTCGGCACGCACGACATGCCGCCGATCACCGGGTTCCTGCACGGCGACCACATCGCCCTGCGCGACCGTCTCGGCCTGCTCACCCGCCCCCTCGGCGAGGAGACCGCCGACCACCGGGAGCAGCTCGCCGCCTGGCTCGGCCTGCTCCACGCCGAGGGCCTGCTGCCCGACCCGCCCGACGACGTGCTGCGGGCGCTCGCGGACGGTTCGGACGCCTACGACCGGCAGGTCGTCGCCGCGCTCCACGCCTTCCTCGGCCGCACCCCGGCGCGCCTCATCGGCGTCTCGCTCGCCGACGCGGTCGGTGAGCGCCGCACCCAGAACCAGCCCGGCACCGTCGACGAGTACCCGAACTGGCGCGTCCCCCTCGCCGACGCGCAGGGGCGCCCGGTCGTCCTGGACGACCTCGTCCGCGACGCGGAGGTCCGCGCCGTGCTGGAGCGGGTCAGCCGAGAGTCGTCGTGATCCGCCTGGTGACGTCGTGCAGGAGCGTGTCCGGCACGATCGGCACCGACGCGATCGCGGAGAACAGCGCGGGCAGCCCCGGCAGCGGATAGCCGTCGTCGTCCGCGCCCTCCAAGGCCGCCTTCCCCAGCGGCTGATGGGACAGGGACTTGCGGGCCCGGGCCCAGGCAGTCTCGACCTCCTCGGGGGAGGGGACGCCGAAACCGTGCCCGACCGGCGCGGCGTGCCGCAGCTTCACCAGCGCGCCGTCGGTGAACTCCGCCGCCAGCTTGCAGCGCTCGGTGAGGTCGGCGCGGACCAGGTCGTCGAGCCGCGTCATGACGGTGCACGGGGTCCGGCAGCGAGCCGCGCAGTCGCCCAGGGCGGACGCGACCTGGCTGTGCTGCCGGTCCAGGTAGGCGCGCCAGCCGGGCGGCGGCTCCTTGGCGACGCGGAGCGTCCGCTCGCACGCCGACCGCTCCGGGCGGGTGTGGTCGCACGCGCGCGGCGAACCCGGCTCGATCGGGACGCCGAACCGGCTGCCGTCCCCGTTCACCGACGCGCCGATCAGCGCCGGGTCGCCGGCGTGCCCGAGGACCGGCTCCCAGGCCAGCAGCGGCAGGTACTCGCTGGCGATGTGCACGGCGGCGACCAGCGCGGCCATGTCGCGGCGGTGCCAGCGGATCGCGATGACCTCCAGCAGCAGCGCGTACGCGGGCCGCAGGCTCGCCAGCGCGCCGCGCGGCCGCTCCTTGGGCGCCTGCGGCATCCGGCTGGCGCGGGCCCGGTCGAGCAGGTCGCGCGGCACCTCGCCGACCGCCTCCGGCATCCCGAAGTCCTCGGCGTCCAGGTCCAGGACCCGCTGCCCGAACGCGCACAGCGGCGCGACGGCCTTCGCCCGCCCGTCCGGGACGAGCGCCCCGCCGGCGATCAGCGCCTCCAGATCCCCGAACGCGTACCGCCGTGCCAGCGCCGTCAGCACGTCCCGCGCCGTCTCCACGCCACCATCCCCTCTCCGCGGACCCCCGTGACCCTGCAACGATCGCATGGTCACGGGGGTCGCGACAGGGGCAACGGCCTTACCCGGCGGCGGTATCCGGACGCGGCGGGCCTCAGCTCGCGGCGGCGTCCTTCGCCCGGGCGCGCAGCGCGCGCGCGACGCCGTCACGGCCCTCCGACAGCAGCCGGGCGAGCGCCGCGGGCGGCTTCTCGTCGGCCATGTAGGACTCGGTGCGGTCGATCGTGGACTGCTCGATCACCAGGAAGGGGTAGGCGACCTCCGCGAACGTCTGGGACATGTCGCTGGTCCACTCCTTCCACACGCGGCCGACCTCGGCGAAGTACCTGTCCACGTACGGGACGAGCAGGTCCGCCTGGTCCGGCTCCACGAACCCGCCGAGCGTCGCCCGGTAGACGGCGTTCGGGAGCGTCCCGCCGATGATCCGGTCCCACGCGGCGGCCTTGGCCTCGGCGGTCGGGATCGCGGCCTTGCAGCCGGCGGCGTGCCGCTCGCCCGCCGCCGTCCGGTCCCGCTCGTGCTCGGCGTCGATCTCGCTTTCGCCGGCCTTGCCGGTGACGACGAGGCGGCGCAGCAGCGCCCACCGCAGGTCGGTGTCCACCGTCAGGCCGTCGAGCGACTGCGAGCCGTCCAGCAGCGCCCGGACGTACGCCAGGTGCTCCTCGCTGACCGCCGACGCCGCGAACGCCTGCGTGTACGCCAGCTGCAGGTCCGAGCCGGGCGCGGCCTCGCGGGCCAGCTCGAAGAGCGTGTCGGCGAGCAGCGCCAGGCCCTCCTTGCGCCAGGACGGGTCGGCGTACTGCTGGACGGCCGTCCGCGCCTGCCGCAGGAGCGTCTGCGTGACCGAGATGTCGGTGACGCCGCGGATGCCCTTCGCGACGAGCCGGACGTAGTCGCGCGTCGCCATCTCCGCGTCGCGCGTCATGTCCCACGCCGCGGACCAGCACAGCGCCCGCGGCAGGCTCTCCTTGATGTCGCCGATGTGCTCCACCAGCGTCTTCAGCGAGTGCTCGTCGAGGCGGACCTTGGCGTAGGTGAGGTCGTCGTCGTTGACCAGCACCAGGTCGGGCCGCTTCTGCCCGACGAGCTGCGGCACCTCGGTCCGGGCGCCGACCACGTCCAGCTCGACGCGCTCGCGCCGGACGAGCCCGTCGCCGGTCCGGTCGTACAGGCCGATCGCCAGGCGGTGCGAGCGCAGCGTCGGGTAGTCGGCCTTGGCCTCCTGCAGCACGGCGAACGAGGAGAAGTTCCCGTCGGCGTCGACCTCGTACTCGGGGCGCATCGTGTTGACGCCCGCGGTCTCCAGCCACTCCTTCGACCAGGACGCCAGGTCGCGGCCGGACGTCTCCTCCAGCGCGTCCAGCAGGTCGGTGAGGACGGTGTTGCCCCACGCGTGCCGGTCGAAGTACCGGCGCACGCCCTCCAGGAAGTTCTCGCGGCCGACATAGGCCACCAGCTGCTTCAGGACGGACGCGCCCTTGGCGTAGGTGATCCCGTCGAAGTTCACCTCGACGGCCCGGATGTCGGGGATGTCGGCGGAGATCGGGTGCGTGGACGGCAGCTGGTCCTGCCGGTACGCCCACGCCTTCTCCAGGTTCGCGAACGTCGTCCACGAGCCCGTCCACTTGGTGGCCTCGGACTGGCACAGCACGCTCATGTAGGTGGCGAACGACTCGTTCAGCCACAGGTCGTCCCACCAGCGCATGGTGACCAGGTCACCGAACCACATGTGCGCCATCTCGTGCAGGATCGTCTCGGCGCGCCGCTCGTAGGAGGCGTCGGTGACCCGCGACCGGAAGACGTAGTCCTCCAGGAACGTGACGGCGCCGGCGTTCTCCATCGCGCCCGCGTTGAACTCCGGCACGAACAGCTGGTCGTACTTGCTGAACGGGTACGGCCGGCCGAACACCTTCTCGAAGTAGGCGAAGCCCTGCCGCGTCACGTCGGCGATGGCCTCGGCGTCGAGGTGCTCGGCGAGCGACGCCCGGCAGTACACGCCGAGCGGGATGACGGTGCCGTCGTCGCGGCGGTACTCGTCGCGGACCGCGTGGTACGGCCCGGCGATGAGCGCGGTGATGTAGGTGGAGATCTGCGGGGTGGGCAGGAAGCGCCACGTCCCGCCCTCGACGCTCTCGGGGGTCTCGTTGGTGACGACCTGCCAGTCCTGTGGCGCCTTCACCGCCAGCTCGAACGTCGCCTTGAGGTCGGGCTGGTCGAAGCACGTGTACATCCGGTGCGCGTCGGCCGTCTCGAACTGCGTGTAGAGGTAGACGCTCCCGTCCACCGGGTCGACGAACCGGTGCAGGCCCTCGCCGGAGCGGGAGTAGGCGCAGTCCGCCACGACGCGGAGCTCGTTCTGCGCGGCCAGGGAGGGGAGCGGGAGGCGGCCCTTCTCCCCGTCGTAGGACGCGGGGTCCAGCGCCTCGCCGTTCAGCGTCGCCTCGCGGACGACGGCGCCGTGCAGGTCGACGAAGGACGACGCGCCCGGCTCGGCGCAGCCGAACCGGACCGCGGTGGTCGAGCCGAACCGCTCCTCGCCGGTGGTGAGGTCCAGCTCGACCGCGTACGACTCGACGGTGAGCAGCCGGGCCCGTTCCCGCGCCTCGTCGCGCGTGAGGTTGCCTGCCACATGTACTCCTTGGTCGGCTTATTTCTTTGCTGACCTCATGTCTACCAACCGGCCGGGGACGAGGTCCGCACGCCACGGCCTTTCCCGTGCCCGCGGGCGGGAATCACGGCGGCGGCGGCCGGGTTGTCGGTGGTTGAGTTTTCATCGATGACGCTCGAGCAGCCGTAGGAGGCGACGTGCCGCAGGACGCTCCCACACCCGTGGACTTCTGGTTCGACCCGCTGTGCCCATGGGCGTGGATCACCTCGCGCTGGATCCTGGAAGTGGAGAGGCAGCGCCCGATCGAGGTGCGCTGGCACGTGATGAGCCTGGCGGTCCTCAACGAGGACAAGGACGTCCCGGAGGAGTACCGCAAGGGCCTCGCCGAGGCGTGGGGGCCGGTGCGCGTATGCATCGCCGCCGAGCAGAAGTACGGCCCGGAGGCGCTGGGCAGGCTCTACACCGAGCTCGGGACGCGCCGCCACCACGAGAAGCAGAAGTTCACCCGCGAGTACTTCGAGGCCGCGCTGACCGCCGCGGGTCTCGACCCGGCGCTCGCCGACGCCGCCGACTCCACGGCCTACGACGAGGCGGTGCGCGCGTCCCACAAGGACGGCATCGACCGGGTCGGCCAGGAGGTCGGCACCCCGGTGATCGAGGTCGAGGGCAGCGCGTTCTTCGGCCCGGTCGTGTCGCCGATCCCGCGCGGCGAGGCCGCCGTGAAGCTGTGGGACGGCGTCGTCGCGGTGGCCTCGACCGACGGCTTCTTCGAGCTGAAGCGCACCCGCACCCGGGAGCCGATCTTCGACTGAGCGGTCCTTCCGGACCGATCGGGGCGGCTTCGGCCGTTCCGGTTGCCTCGCCGGTGCCCCTCCGCCAGACTCGGTGCTCCGAGAAAATGGCAACGGTTTTCATATCCGAAACGGGGGCATTCGTGAAGGTTGCGTTCGTCGGCAAGGGCGGCAGCGGCAAGACCACCCTCTCGTCGCTGTTCGTCCGGCACCTCGCGCTGCGCGGGCTGCCGGTGGTCGCCATCGACGCCGACATCAACCAGCACCTCGGCGCGGCGCTCGGCCTGGACGACGACCAGGCCGCCAAGATCCCGGCCCTGGGCGCCCACCTGACCGAGATCAAGGAGTACCTGCGCGGCGACAACCCGCGCATCGGCTCCGCGTCCACCATGGTCAAGACGACCCCGGCGGGCACCGGGTCGCGCCTGCTGCGGCTGCGCGGCGACGACCCGGTGCACGCCCTCGGGCAGGAGGTGAGCGGCGCGACGCTGCTGGTCACCGGCCCCTTCGAGGACGACGACCTCGGCGTCGCCTGCTACCACGCCAAGACCGGCGCGGTCGAGCTCTACCTCAACCACCTGCTCGACGGCCCCGGCGAGTACGTCGTCGTGGACATGACCGCCGGCGCCGACACGTTCGCGTCCGGGCTTTTCACCCGGTTCGACCTGATGTTCCTGGTCGCCGAGCCCACCCGGAAGGGCGTCGGCGTCTACCGCCAGTACGTCGAGTACGCCCGCGACTACGACGTCGCCATCCGCGTCGTCGGCAACAAGGTGCAGTCCGAGGACGACGTCGACTACCTGCGCGAGCACGTCGGCGACGACCTGCTCGTCTGGCTCGGCCAGTCCGCCGCCGTCCGCGCGATGGAGCAGGGGAGGCCCGGCGCCGTCCTGGAGGACGGCAACGAGGCCGCGCTCGGCCGGATGCTCGCCGAGGTCGACGCCCGGGCCAAGGACTGGGAGACGTTCCAGCGGCAGGCCGTCGAGTTCCACCTCAAGAACGCGCGCAGCTGGGCGAACCGCGCGACCGGCGAGGACCTCGCCGCGCAGGTCGACCCCGAGTTCCGGTTCCCGGTCGCCTACGCCGGGTGACGCGGGGCCTACGCGCGGGCTGCAACGGGCCTACCGGCGGCCCCTGAACCGCACTACTCTGCCCGCCATGACGACGCGGCGGATGTTCATGATGTCGGGCGGCTCGCTGGTGCCCCTCCTGGTGCTGGCCCTGCTCGTCGGCAACCAGTGGGTCATCGACGCGATCAACAAGAGCGACTTCAAGTACGACGAGGGCCTCGGCCCGCTGGTGTCGCACCTGTTCTTCGTCGCCTGGCGCTTCACCCCGCCGCGCGGGCTGGACTGGCGGTTCGTCGTGTCGGACGACCTCACCACGCTGGTGCTCTTCGCCGTGGTGGCGCTGCTCGTGCTGGCCGGGGCCCGGACGGTCGATCCCCAGCGCGGCCTGCTCGGCGCGCTGATCACCGGATGGTGGGCCGCGGTCGTCGCGAGCGGCGTCGCCGGGGGCCTGTCCGGCCTGCTGCTGAAGTGGTCGATCAAGTACTCCACCGGCTCGGTGAGCCACAACTTCTTCCAGTCGCTCGAGGCGGGCGCGGCGTCCGGCCTGCTGTACGGGTGGCTCGCGGGGATCGGCGCGCTCGCGGGCTTCCTGCTCAGCCGCCCGCGCGGGCAGGCCGTCCCGCAGCCGCTCGGGCAGGCGGCCCCCCAGCCGTTCGGGCAGTACGCCCCGCAGCAGCCCTACGGCGGGCAGCAGCCGTACGCCCCGCAGCAGGGCGCGCCGATGCAGCAGGGCGCGCCGATGCAGCAGCCGTACGCGCCGCAGCCGTACCCGTCGCAGCAGCCCTACGGGCAGCAGCCGGGCGTCCCCCCGCAGGGGATGCAGCAGGGGATGCAGCCGGGGCTGCCTCCGGGGCCGCCGCCGCAGGGCGCGCAGCAGCCGCTGCCGGCGGCGAACGAGCAGCCGGGCCTGCCGCCGCAGCACCCCGCCGCCGTCCCGTACGTCCCGCCGGCCCGCCCGTCGCAGTCGCCCGGCTGGGACGGCATGCCCGTCCCGCCGCAGGGCGGTGCTCCGGCGCCGGCGTCCGTCCCGCCGGCCCAGTCCCCGGCTCCGGCGCCGGAGGCGGCCGCGCAGGCGGCCGGGGCCGCGTCCACCGCCGAGGCGGCCGAGCCGGAGGCGTCCGGGCCGCAGGACGGTGGTGAGCCGGCCGAGCACGGCCCCGAGGACTCCGGGCCGCAGGACGCCGCCTCCGCGGGTGCGGCGCCGGAGAGCGCGGCGCGCGAGGAGGACGACGACGAGGACGACGACGACCTCGCCGACCGGACGATGGTCGACCGCAAGCCCGACCTGCCCCGCGACCCGGACCCGATGCCCCCGCCCCAGTGACCGCCCACGCGGGCGGCACCGCCCCGGCCAGGGCGGTGCCGCCCGCGCGCATGTGAAAAGGGCCTCATGACCCCGGCGCGCGTCCGGGCCGCGGGCCTGCGAGAATCGGGCCCATGCGCGTGTTTCTGGGAACCGACCATGCCGGCTTCGAGCTCAAGGAGCACCTGGTCTCCTGGCTGAAGGCCAACGGGCACGAGCCCGTCGACTGCGGCGCGTTCGCGTACGACGCCGTGGACGACTACCCGCCGTTCGTGCTGCGGGCGGCGCAGCGGACGGCGGCGGAGCCCGGCACGCTCGGCATCGTCATCGGCGGTTCCGGCAACGGCGAGGCGATCGCGGCCAACAAGGTCAAGGGCGTGCGGGCCGCGCTGGTCTGGAACGAGGACACCGCGACGCTCGCCCGCGAGCACAACGACGCCAACGTGATCAGCCTGGGCGCCCGGCAGCACGACCCGGACACCGCGACCCGGTTCGTCGAGCTGTTCCTGACCACGCCGTACTCCGGCGAGGAGCGGCACACCCGCCGGATCACCATGCTCGGCGACTACGAGCGGACCGGCGAGCTGCCGCCGCTGCCGGACGAGGGCTGACCTCCTCGAACACGCGTT
Organism: Actinomadura montaniterrae; assembly: GCF_008923365.1. Classification (GTDB taxonomy): domain Bacteria; phylum Actinomycetota; class Actinomycetes; order Streptosporangiales; family Streptosporangiaceae; genus Spirillospora; species Spirillospora montaniterrae. The sequence goes on along the minus strand of NZ_WBMR01000050.1, from coordinate 64 downwards.
CCCCCGCCCTGCGGGGCGGGGCCTAGAGGCCGTTCTCCGGGGCCTTCCGGGCGCCGCCGCGCTT
>NZ_WBMR01000005.1 GCF_008923365.1 Actinomadura montaniterrae | reverse complement strand
GGCGCCGTCCGGCAGCCGCAGGGCGTATCCGGGCGGCTCGGTGACCAGGATCCGGGCGGGCGTGCGGGGCGGTCGGCCGGGTTCGAGGACGCGCCGCAGGTGCGACACGAACGACTGGAGGCCGGCGGCGGCGCGGGGCGGGGCGGTGCCCGCCCAGAGGTCCTCGACGAGCCGGTCCGCGGGGACCATCCGGCCGTGCGCGGCGGCGAGCCGCGCGAGCACCGAGCGCCGGCGGGGGCCGCCCAGGTCGGCGGGCGCGCCCGCGACGTGCACGGCGAACGCCCCGAGGACGCGGACGGCGGTGGTCATGGCCCGATCAGCCTAACCGGGCCGTGACCGCCGCCGTGATCCCCTGCCGCTCCGGTGGGACCGCCGCCTCCGCGGTGCTAGCGCGCCGGGGCGGGCTCCCGCTCGTGCCCGGCGTCCGCCGCGTCCGGGGAGCCGTGCGGGCCGATCTCGGGCAGGACGCGGGCGAGCGGTTTCGGCAGCCACCAGTTCGCCCGTCCGAGCAGCGCCATCGCGGCGGGCACGAGCACCAGCCGGACGACCGTCGCGTCCAGCGCGACCGCGACGGCGAGCCCCACCCCCATCTGCTTGATGACCAGGCCCGGGTCGGCGGCGAAGCCGAGGAAGACCGCGACCATGATCAGTGCGGCGCTGCTGATCACCCGGCCCGTGGCGGCCAGCCCGGACGACACCGAGCCGCGCGCGTCGCCGTGCCGCAGCCACTCCTCCCGGACCCGCGACAGCAGGAACACCTCGTAGTCCATCGACACCCCGAACAGCACCGCGAACATCGGCAGCAGGATGAGCGACGACACCGGCACGCCGTGCGGGAGCCCGAGCAGGCCCGCTCCCCAGCCCCACTGGAACACCGCCGTCAGCACGCCGTAGGCGGCGCCGATCGACAGCAGGTTCATCGCGGCGGCCTTCAGCGGCGCGACCAGCGACCGGAAGACGAGCATCAGCATCACGAACGAGGTGGCGACGACCGCGCCGATCATCGGCCAGAGCCGGTCCGACAGCGAGCGCGACAGGTCCACGTACGCGGCGGTGAGCCCGGTGATCTCCGCGCCGGGCGGCAGGTCGTGCGCCCGGATCCGGTCGACGACCGCGGGCGCGCGCTCGTCCTGCGGCCCGTACCGCGGCGTCGCGACGAGGACGGCCGCGTCACGGCCCGGGGACAGCTGCGGCGGCGTCACGCTCACCACGCCGTCGGTGCGGGCGATCCGGTCCCGCAGGGCGGGCAGCGTGTCCGCGCCGGTCTTCCGCAGGTCGACGGCGACGATCAGCGGGCCGTTGGCGCCGGGACCGAAGCCGTCGGCGACCAGGTCGTACGCGCGCCGGACGGTGTTGGACTCCGGTTCGCTGCTGGCGTCGCTCGGCCAGGTGCGCATCCCGAGCGCGGGCGCCGCGAGCGTGGTCATCAGGACGAGCCCGGCGAGCAGCCACGCCCACGGGCGGCGCCCGACGTGCTCGGCCCAGCGCCGCACGCGCGGCGAGTCCGCGTGGACCGTCGCGCCGGGGGCCCGGTCGCGGCGGCGCAGCACCCGGCGTCCGGCGAGGCCCAGCACCGCGGGCAGCAGCGTGACGGCGCTCGCGACCGTGAACGCCACGACGAGCCCGGTCGCGAACCCCATCGTCATGTAGACCGGGTTCCGCGACAGCACCAGCCCGCACAGCGCCAGCAGCACCGTGAACCCGGCGAAGATCACCGACTGGCCGGCGGTCGCGATCGCGCGTCCCGCCGCCTCGGGCACGTCCAGGCCCTCGGCCAGCCCCTCGCGGTGCCGGGTGAGGATGAACAGCGCGTAGTCGATCCCGACGCCGAGGCCCACCATGACCGCCAGCGTGGGCGCGGTCGTGGACACGTCGGTGAACGCGGCGAGCAGCGTCACCCCGGAGACGCCGGCCCCGAGCCCGGCGAGCGCGACCGCGAGCGGCAGCCCCGCCGCCACCACCGACCCGAACGCCAGGAACAGGACCACGAGCGCGGCCACGATCCCGACACCCTCGGCGACGCCGCCCGGCGCGGTCACGTTCTCCGGTACCTGGCCGCCGAACTCGATCTGGTACCCGGCGGCGTCCAGGTTCCGCGTCGCCGACTTCAGCCGGTCCACGGTCTCCTTCGGCGCCAGCTCGGTGACCTGCACCGAGTACCGGACGGTGAGCAGCGCGGTCCGCCCGTCCGGGCTCAGCAGCGCCGGATCGACCGCGCTGACGTGCGGGAGCGTGCGGAGCCGCGCCCCCGCGGCGGCCAGCGCCCCCGGATCGACCCGGCCGGTCCGCGCGTGCACGACGACCCGCGCGTCCGCGCCCGACAGCGCGGGGAACCGCTCCTCCAGCAGGTCCCTCGCCTTCTGCGAGCCGCTCCCGGACTGCGTGTAGTCGTCGTGCAGCGCGCCCCCGGCGACGCCCGCGAGACCGGCCATCGCGCCGACGAGGACCACCCAGACGGCGACGGACCGCCACGGCCGCATGGCCGCTGCCTTGCCGAGGCGGTAGAGCAGGCGGGACATGGCCCTCCCCCAGAACGGTGTGAATCCGACACCGCCCAGGCTCGCCCGGCCCGCTTGCCGCCCGGTTGCCGGTGACTTGCGGTCACCGGCGAGCCCGTACGCTGGGGGCGTGAGCGAGCTGAACGCCGAGGACGCGAAGATCATCACCCTGGCCCGGTCCGCCCGGGCGCGCGCGGGCTCCGCCGAGGGCGCCGCCGTCCGGGACGAGACGGGCCGCACCTACTCCGCCACGAGCGTGGACCTGCCGTCGCTGAAGCTGTCGGCCCTCAAGGTCGCCGTCGCGATGGCCGTGTCCAGCGGCGCCGAGGACCTCGAGGCCGCCGCCGTCGTCACCGCCGCCGGCACCGCCGACCCGGCCGACGTCGCCGCCGTCCGCGACCTCGGCCCGAAGGCCCCCGTCCTCGTGGCCGCCCCCAACGGCGACCTGCGCACCACCGTCTGAACGCGCCCGGCCCGGCGGGTGCGGTCTGACGGCCGCTAGCGGGAGAAGTCGAACTCCCAGTCCAGTTCCCACACGCGGACGACGCCGTTGTGGTCCAGCGAGGTCACGACGCGGCCGTTCCCGCTGAGGCCGAGGCCCTCCACGGAGGCGTCGTGGCGGCCCAGCACGCGCAGGCACTCGCCGGTACGGAGGTCCCACACCCTCACCTGGTCGTCCCGGCCGTCGGTGACGGCGAAGCGACCGTCGGCGGCGATCGCGGCGAACCAGGCGTCCACGCCTCCGGCGCCGGGGACGGGCAGGCCCTCGCCCGAGCGCAGGTCCCAGATCCACGCCGTCGCGTCGGCGCCCAGCGACAAGCCCCGCGTGCCGTCGGCGCAGACCGCGACCTTCCGCACGGATCCGCCGTGGCCGGTCATCGTGTGGAGCGCCTTGCCGGTCCGGACGTCCCACAATTGCACGGTCCCGTCCTGATGGCCCGACAGCAGCACGTCACCGTGGCCGCTCAGCGCCAGCGCGTCGGCGCCCCATCCGCCGCCGAGATCCGGCGGCAGGACGTGCAGGCGGTTTCCCGTCCGGGCGTCCCAGATGTGCGGGGCCCAGTGGTCGCCCGACGCGGTCGACACGACGCGGCTTCCGTCTCCGCTCAGGAGGAGCCGGCTGATCACGGTGCTGTGCCGTTCGGCGAGCCGGCAGACGATTTCGCCCGTCTCCGGGTTCCACACGCGGACGGCGCCGTCCTCCCCGCCTGAAGCGGCGACCCGGCCGTCGGCGCTCACCGCCACGGTGACCTCGCCGCCATGGCCGTCGAGCACGTGCAGGACGGCACCCGACTCCACGTCCCAGACGCGGACGGTGCCGTCCCGGCCGCCCGACAGCGCCAGCGGCCCATCACCCACGAGGGCGAGGCTGTGGACCGGACCCTCGTGTCCCGCCAGCGCGTGGCGCCGCTCGCCCCGCGCCAGGTCCCAGACCTGCACCGTCCCGTCCTCGCCTCCGGTCAGCACAAGGTGGCCGCCGTGACTCGTCGCAGGTGGGACGCGGGGTTCGCCCACGATCGCCGGGACGTCGCGGACCCACGCGTCCGACAGCGCGGCGCGCCGCCCGTCCCGCGCCACATCCTGCCAGCGATCGAGCAGCACGCGGTGCCGCCGATAGCCGGGAACAGCCCGGGCCCGGCGGATCTCGTCGGCTGCCGCGGCGAACCGGCCCTCGGCCATCAGCTCCGCCGTCCGGTCGAGCGCCCGGTCCACCACCCCGTCCTCGCGGAGCCGGTCGGCGGCCTCGCGCGGGAGCGGGTAGCTCCAGGGCGCCGCCGGGCCCGGCACCGGCATGTCCCACAGGGCGACCTCGCCCTCGTCGTCGCCGATGAGGGCGCGGCGTCCGTCGGGACTCAGCGCCGCCACCATCGCCCGCTCCGGTGTCGGCCAGGAGCGCAGGCGCCGCCCGGTGCCGAGCTCCCACAGCTCCATGGCGTTCTGGTCGCAGCAGATCGCGAACCGCCCGTCGCCGCTCACGGCGAACTCGTCCCCGAGGCCGCCCGGACGGTTCACGGTGCGGACCTCCCGGCCCGACTCCCGATCCCAGATCCGCACCCGCGCCCGGTGGTCCGTCCCCTCCTGGGTGACGACGGTCCCGCCGTCGGCGCTCATCGCGGCCATGAAGGACGGTTCGCCGAACGTGCGCAGCACCCCGCCCGTCCGGGTGTCCCACGTGTGCGCGACACCGGTCTCCGCGTCGCGGCCGAAGGCGACCTCGCCGTCCCGGTCGACGTCCACCGAGGCGAAGTGGGCGTAGGACGTGCCGTGCCCTTCCGCCAGCCGCCGCAGGCACCGGCCGGTGGACGCATCCCATACCCGGACGGCCCCATCGCCGTGCACGGTCGCCACAAGGCGAGCGTCCGCGCTCATCGCCACGTCCACGGTGGGCACGTACGGCAGGGAGCCACCGATGAGCGCCCCGATGAGGCCCCCGGGACCGCTGACGTCCATTCCCGGACCGGCGGTCAGCTCGTGGGAGAGCCGTCCGGCGCGCAGGTCCCAGATCTGCGCGGGGCCATCGTGCCCGCCGAACACCGCGCGGCCGCCCTGCGCGTCGACCGAGATCGCCCGCACGCCGTACTCGGCTCCCGGCGTCCTCAGGGTCCGGACGCGGCGCGGCCCGCCCCTGCCCGGCATCAGGAACCGGCGCCCGGCGAGATCCCACACGTGTACCTTCTCGTCCTCGCCCGCCGATAGGCCGAACCGGCCGTCCCCGCTGAACGCCACGGCGTTCACCGGCCCGTCGTGCCGCTTCAGGACCCGGGGCGCGCCGGGCCGGGGCACGGCGCCCGCCCGCTCCAGCGCGGCGGTGACCTCCGGGACGTCCGGGGCGGCCCGTCCGGCGGCCAGCAGCGCCTCCTCGGCGGCCTCCGGATCACCGCGCTCCAGGTGCAGCAGGCCCAGCAGGTAAGCCGGCTCCCATTCCCCGGGATGCGCCGCGCGGACCTCCTCCAGATCGGCGACCACCTCCGCGTCGGTCCGCTCGCCGGTGCGCCAGAGGTGCAGGCCGCGGTTGTAGGCCACGTGCGGGTTGCGCGGATCGGCCTCGGCGGCGCGCCGCCACAGCGCCTCGGCCTCGTCGCCGCGTCCCAGGTCCAGCATCGACAGGGCCTGGTTCGACAGCTCGTCGGCCAGCCGTACGGCCGTCAGCGGCTCCGGCCGGGGGTACGGCTCGCCGACGGCCTCGGCGTAGACCTTCGCGACGGCGTCGGCGATCCGGCCCATGTCCCTGGGCCGATCCTCCGGCGCCGGAGCCAGGCAGTCCCGCAGCAGGGCGACCAGGCCGCCGGGCATCGCGGGGATGGCGGCGAGCCGTTCGTCGGTCTCCCCGGCGAACGCCGCAGCCTCGGCGCCGGCCTCGGCGAACGCGGCGAACACCTCGGCGCCGACCTGCCCGGCCGGGCACGGGGGATGCCCGACGAACATCTCCAGCACGGTCAGCGCCCACGACCACGTGTCGGTCGCCCGCGTCAGCCTCGGCCGGGGCCCGCCGGACTCCCGCATCCGCTCGGCCGCCTCGGCCTGCTCCGGCGAGCAGTACGCCGGGGTCATCCCCCCGTACCCGGCCAGCAGGCTCGCGCCGGGCGGAACGGTGACGTCCTCCCCCGCGGCGGCACGCGCCCCGGCCAGCCCGAAGTCGGTCACCTTGGCCGTCCCGTCCCCGTCCAGCAGCACGTTCGCTGGCTTGACGTCCTGATGGACGTGCCCGGCCCGGTGCGCGTGCTCGAGCCCCCGCGCGGTCTGGGCCGCGACGTCCAGGACGCGGCGCAGGGCCGCCCGCCCGCCGCCGGCGTACAGGCGCCCGTCCCGCACCGCGTCGGCGAGGCTGCCCCCGTCCAGCCACTCGGCGAACACCCGCGGAACGCCTCCGAGGGTCCGCACGTAGACGCATTTCACCGTGTTCGGATGCGCGCCCAGCCCCACCCACGTCGCCGCCTCGGCTTCGAACTCCCGCAGCCCCCGTCCCGCCGCCACGAGATCGGGGCGGGGCACCTTCACCGCCAGCTCGACGTTCCACCCGCGGTGCAGGACCCGGTAGACCACCCCCATCCCGCCGCTGGTGATCACGTCGCGGACCTCGTACAGCCCCAGGATCACCTCACCGGGCCGCCAGACCAGCGCAACGTCCTCATCCGCCACCGGACCGCACCCCTCCCGCCGAAGCCGTCACCCGACCACCCAACAGCCTGCACCCCTGCCGAATCCAGGAAAAAGCACACTGACCCGGTCACCCGAAACGAGATTCAGAGGTCAGACACCCCAGAAGCGAGCGCAGCGGGGGTTCCGGGGGGCGCCCCCTGGATCAGCCCAGCCGGCGGACGAGGACGGTGCCGACGCGGTTGCGGCGGCCGGCGATCGTCTCGGCCTTCAGGGACAGGACGGGGGGCTCGCCGTCGGCGGGGCCGACCTCGGCGGTGGAGCCCTCGATCGGGACGCGGCCGAGGGCGTGCGCGAGCAGGCCGCCGACCGTCTCGACCTCCTCGGCGTCCAGCTCGACGTCGAACAGCTCGGCGAGATCCTCCACGGGGAGCCGGGCGGTGACGCGGGCGGCGCCGTCGTCGAGCCAGGACACCGGCGGGATCTCCCGGTCGTACTCGTCGGTGATCTCGCCGACGATCTCCTCCAGGATGTCCTCGATGGTGACGAGGCCGGCGGTGCCGCCGTACTCGTCGATCACCACGGCGAGGTGGATCTGGCGGGCCTGCATCTCGCGCAGCAGCTCGTCGATCGGCTTGCTGTCGGGGACGTACGTCGCGTCCCGCATGACCGAGCCGACGGTCTCGACGGCCTCGCCGGCCGGGTTCTCCTGGCTGCGGCGGACGACGTCCTTCAGGTAGGCGATGCCGACGACGTCGTCCTCGTTCTCGCCGACGACGGGGATGCGGGAGAAGCCGCTGCGCAGGGCGAGGGACATCGCCTGCCGCAGGGTCTTGCCGCGCTCGATGAACACGATGTCGGTGCGGGGCACCATCACCTCGCGGACGAGGGTGTCGCCCAGCTCGAACACCGAGTGGATCATCTGCCGCTCGTCGGGCTCGATGAGGCTGCGCTGCTCGGCGAGGTCGACGAGGTCGCGCAGCTCCGCCTCGGACGCGAACGGGCCCTCGCGGAAGCCGCGGCCGGGAGTGAGGGCGTTGCCGAGGGCGATCAGCAGCCGGGGCAGCGGCCCGAGCACCCGGGTGACCGGGTGGATCACGGCGGCGCCGGCCAGCGCGATCCGGCCGGCGTGCTGGATGCCGAGCGTGCGGGGCCCGACCCCGATCACGACGTAGCTGACCACGATCATGATCGCGGCGGCGACGACGTAGGCGCGCCACGTCTCGTCCAGCCAGGAGATGCACAGGTCCGCGACGATCACGGTCGCGACGAGCTCGCAGCCGATCCGCAGCAGCAGGACCATGTTGACGTACCTGGCCGGGTCGGCGACGACCTCGGCGAGCTTGCCGGCGCCGCGCCGGTTCTCCCGGACGAGCTCCTCGACGGTGACCCGGGAGACGCGGGCGAGCGCGGTCTCCGCGCCGGCCAGCAGGCCCGCCATCAGGACCAGGCCCACCGCCAGGGCGGACAGCCACCCCTGGGCGGTGCTCATCGGCGGCCGCGTTCCTCCCGCCAGGAGGCGAGCAGCCCGGCCTGCAGGCCGAACATCTCCTTGTGCTCCTCCGGCTCGGCGTGGTCGTAGCCGAGGAGGTGCAGGATGCCGTGCGTGCACAGCAGTTCCAGCTCGTCCTCGGTGGCGTGCCCCGCCTCCTTCGCCTGCTTCTCGGCGACCGACGGGCACAGCACGACGTCGCCGAGCAGGCCCGGGTCGGTCTCGCCGTCCTCGTCGGCGCCGCCGGACATGTGGCCGGGGCGCAGCTCGTCCATCGGGAACGACAGCACGTCGGTGGGGCCGGGCTCGTCCATCCACTTCTCGTGCAGCTCGGTCATCGCGGCCTCGTCGACGAACAGGATCGACAGCTCGGCGAGGGGGTGGACGCGCATGCCGTCGAGGACGTGCCGGGCGAGGGCGGCGATGCCCTTCTCGTCGACCGCGGCGCCCGACTCGTTCAGCACCTCGATGCTCACTGCCGGCCCCGCTTGCGCTGCGCGCCGCGGCCGTTCGCACCCTGCTTGAACTCCGGCACCCGCGTCTCGTCGTACCGGTTGTAGGCGTCGACGATGTCGGTGACCAGCTTGTGCCGGACGACGTCGCGGCTGTCCAGCCGCGAGAAGTGGATGTCCTCGACGCCCTCCAGGATGTCCTGGACGACGCGGAGCCCGCTGAGCTGCCCGTTCGGCAGGTCGACCTGGGTGACGTCGCCGGTCACGACGACCTTCGACCCGAACCCGAGCCGGGTGAGGAACATCTTCATCTGCTCGGGCGAGGTGTTCTGCGCCTCGTCGAGGATGATGAACGAGTCGTTCAGGGTGCGGCCCCGCATGTAGGCGAGGGGGGCGACCTCGATGGTGCCGGCGGCCATCAGGCGCGGGATCGAGTCGGGGTCGACCATGTCGTGCAGCGCGTCGTACAGCGGCCGCAGGTACGGGTCGATCTTCTCGTAGAGCGTGCCGGGCAGGAAGCCGAGCCGCTCGCCCGCCTCGACCGCCGGGCGCGTCAGGATGATCCGGTTGACCTTCTTGTCCTGCAGCGCGCGGACGGCCTTGGCCATCGCCAGGTAGGTCTTGCCGGTGCCCGCCGGGCCGATGCCGAACACGATCGTGTGCTTGTCGATCGCGTCGACGTAGCGGCGCTGGTTCAGCGTCTTCGGCCGGATGGTGCGGCCCCGGCTGGACAGCACGTCCAGGGTGAGGACCTCCGCCGGGCGCTCGCCGCCCTCGCCGCGCAGCATCGCGAGGCTGCGCTCGACCGCGTCGGGCGTGAGCTGGGTGCCGTTCTTGAGCAGCTCCAGCATCTCGGTGAACAGCCGGGACGCGAGGTCGGTCTCGCCCTCCGGGCCGGTCACGGTGATCTCGTTGCCGCGGACGTGCACGTCGACGGCGCTGCCGAACGCGCGCTCGACCGCGTGCAGGAGCTCGTCCCGGGAGCCGAGCAGGCTCACCATCGAATGGTCGTCCGGCACCACGATCTTGATCTGGGAGCGCGCGCCGTCGTCACGCCCCGTCCGAGTTGACCTCGTGTGAGTTGATTCGACCATCAGCCGGGCCTTGCGGCCTCTCCGACCTGCCTTCTGTTCGCTCCGGGTGTCCTGGGTTGCGTTTCCATGGTACTGGGCGGCCCCGACGGAACGCCGCCGCTTTTCCCCGCACCCGGTCTCCGCGCCGCCGGGACGGCCCGGGCGGCCGCCCCTCGGCCCGGCGGCGTCCGGCGGCGTCCGGTGCCGTCCGGTCCGGTCAGCCGGGCGGCCAGTTCAGGCCACGCCCGCCGAGCACGTGCGCGTGCACGTGGAAGACCGTCTGGCCGGCCTGCGCGCCGGTGTTGAACACGATCCGGTAGCCGGTGCCGTCGATGCCCTCGTCCACGGCGACCCGGTGCGCCTCGCCGAGCACCTCGGCCAGCAGCTCCGGGTCGGCGGCGGCGAGCTCGGCGGCCGTGGGGTGGTGGTCCTTGGGGATGACCAGCACGTGCGTGGGCGCCTGCGGGTTGATGTCGCGGAACGCCATGACGCGCGCGGAGTCCCGGACGACCTTGGCGGGCACGTCCCCGGAAACGATCTTGCAGAACAGGCAGTCGGTCATCTGTCTCCCCTCACGGCGGCCGCGGCCGCGTTCCGAGATCCTATCGAGACCGGTGCGGGGATGGTCCGCGACGCCCCAAGATCGCTAATGTTTCCGGCGTCGATCTCCGGTTGTCGAGCCGCATTCCGACCGGCCACTGGTTAAGGTTGTCAACTCAGGGCGTACCCCCCGGTCCGAGGGCGTTGCCGCGTCTTCGCGCGGGTGGGGGACACCCGATTCGATGCCGGTCCGCAAGGCCCGTCCGAAAGGCGGCCGGGGGACGGTGAAGGCGGCGGATAGGTGACCGAGGTCCTCAAGAACATGCCCTTTCGTAAACCCAACGGCGAGGGTGCGCGTCCCACTGACGTGACCGAGACCCTCGTGGCCAGGGGAACGGCGGGGGCCGTGGCCGTCGCCTGGGACGCCGATCAGGCGGTGACCGCGCTCTACAGCGCCAACTACCGCTCGCTCGTGCGTCTCGCCGCCATGCTCGTGCGCGACTCCGGGACCGCCGAAGAGGTCGTCCAGGACGCGTTCGTGGCGATGCACGGCGGCTGGCGCCGCCTGCGCGACCCCGACAAGGCCCTGTCGTACCTGCGCCAGTCCGTGGTCAACCGGTCGCGATCGGTGCTGCGGCACCGCGCCGTCGTGGAGAAGTACGCCCCGAAGGGGCTGCCGGACGCGCCGAGCGCGGAGGCCGGGGCGATCGGCGAACTGGAACGCTCGGCGGTGATCGACGCGCTCTCCCGGCTCCCCGCTCGCCAGCGGGAGGCGCTCGTCCTGCGCTACTACGCCGATCTGTCCGAAGCGGAGATCGCCAACGCGATGGGGATCTCCCGAGGCGCCGTGAAGAGCCATACGGCGCGCGGCATGACCGCGCTACGCAACGTCCTGGAGCAGTTCTCATGACCACCGACCCCCACGACGAGCACGGCGAGATCCTCCGCCGCGCCCTGCACGCGGAGGCGGACTCGGTCACACCCGCCGACGACGGCCTGGAGCGCATCCGGGCCCGGATCGCCGATCCGCGCCGCCGGCGCTGGTTCGGCCTGGAACGGTTCGGCACCGCCTGGTACGGGCTGGACCGGTTCGCCCTCACCTGGGCGCGGCCCGCGCTCGCCGTGGCCGCGGCCGTGGCGATCGCCGGGCTCGGCGTGACCGCGCCGCAGACGATCGACCTCATCCAGCACTCGGTCGGCAACAACGGGCCGTCCGGGAGCGACCACGACGACCACACCGGCGACCACGTCGACTCGCAGGGCCGTCCGATACAGCCCGGGGCGCCGACGCCGTCGCAGCTCGGCACCTCCGGTTCGGCGTCCGCGTCGGCGTCGTCGTCCCCGTCGGCCTCGTCCAGCCCCACCCCGTGCGGATCCGCCGCCGGCGGCGCGAAGACGTCCACGTCGTCCGGGGCGTCGAAGAAGCCGGCGAAGGCGTCCGCCTCGCCGTGCCCGAGCGGCAGCCCCACGACGAGCCCCACGCCGACGCAGACCCCGACGACGCCGCCGCCGACCACGCCCACGCAGCCGACCGAGCAGCCGACGCCGCCCGCCACGAGCGCTCCCGCCACCACCGCCGACCAGGGCACCGGCGCCTCCGCGCCCTAGTCCCTCCGGCCCGCCGCCCGGCCCCGCCGGCGGCGGGTCACCAGCGGCCGGTGGCGGCCAGCAGCACGGCTGCGGCGGCCACCCCGGCCGTCGAGGTCCGCAGCACGGTCGGGCCGAGCCGGGTGAGGCGCCCGCCCGCCGCGGCGAACCGCTCCAGCTCCTCGCCGGCGATCCCGCCCTCGGGGCCGACCACCAGGACGATGTCCCCGGCTCCGGGCGGCCGCACGCCGCTCAGCGGCTCCTCGGCGTCCTCGTGCAGGACGAGCGCGAGCGACGCGGCGGCGATCCGGGCGGCGACGTCGGCGGTGGACGCGAGGTCCGGCACGTCCGGCAGCCGGCTGCGGCGCGCCTGCTTCGCCGCCTCGCGGGCGGCGTTGCGCCACCGCCCGAGGGCCTTCTCGCGGCGCTCCGGGCGCCACTGCGTCACGCACCGGGCCGCCGCCCACGGGACGATCTCGTCGACGCCGGCCTCGGTCATGGTCTCCACGGCCAGCTCGCCGCGGTCGCCCTTCGGCAGCGCCTGGACGACCACGAGCCGCGGCGCGGGCGCCGGGTCCGTGCGGCGAGACAGCACGTCCAGGGTCAGGGACGCCTTGTCAGCCGCCGCGACGACGCACTCGGCGAGCAGCCCGGCGCCGTCGGTCAGGTCGACCCGCTCGCCGGGCCGCAGCCGCCGCACGGTCGCGGCGTGCCGCCCCTCGGCGCCGTCCAGGACGACCCGGTCGGCGCGCAGCCGGCCCGGGTCGGCGAGGAACACCGGCGGACTCATGGCCCTCCCCCCGGACCACCCGCGGCGGGCCCGCCCGGGGCCGGCGGCGTGCCGTCGCGGCCCTCGCGGTAGGCCGCCGCGGTGGCTCTTCAGTGCTGGTTGAAAACGTCCCGGAGGCGGGAGAACATGCCGCGCTGGCCCGGCGCGAACTTGCCGGGCGGGCGCTCCTCGCCGCGCAGCGCGGCGAGCCGCCGCAGCAGTTCCTCCTGCTCCTCGTCGAGCCTGCCCGGCGTCTCCACGTTCACGTGGATCATCAGGTCGCCGCGGCCGCTCTCGTTGAGGTGCCGCACGCCCCGGTTGTAGAGCGTGATCACCTGGCCGGACTGGGTGCCGGGCTTGATGTCGACCTCCTCGGCGGCGTCCAGCGTCTCGATCGTGACGCTGGTGCCGAGCGCGGCGGCGGTCATCGGGATCTCGACCGTGCAGTGCAGGTCGTCGCCCTCCCGCTCGAAGATCGGGTGCGGCTTCTCGGCGATCTCCAGGAACAGGTCGCCGGGCGGGCCGCCGCCCGGGCCGACCTCGCCCTCGCCGGCCAGCTGGATGTGGATGCCGTTCTCCACGCCCGCCGGGATCTTGACCTTGACGGTGCGCCGGGTGCGGACCCGGCCGTCGCCGGAGCACTCGGTGCACGGGTGCCGGATCACCGAGCCGAAACCGCCGCAGGCGGGGCACGGCCGGGCCGTCATCACCTGGCCGAGGAACGAGCGCTGCACCTGCTGCACCTCGCCGCGGCCGTGGCAGGTCTCGCAGGTCTCCGGGTGCGTGCCGGGCGCGCAGCCCGTCCCCTCGCAGGTCGTGCAGGCGACCGCGGTGTCGATGGACAGCTCGCGGGTCGTGCCGAACGCGGTCTCCGCCAGGTCCAGCTCGACGCGCAGCGTCGCGTTCCGGCCCCGGCGCGCGCGCGAGCGGGGGCCCCGGGACGTCGCGGTGCCGAAGAAGGCGTCCATGATGTCGCTGAACGGGAACCCGGCGCCGCCGAACCCGCCGGCGCCCGCGCCCGCGCCGCCCGGCGCGAACGGATCCGCGCCGAGGTCGTACATCTCGCGCTTCTTCGGGTCGGAGAGCACCTCGTAGGCCTGGGTGATCTCCTTGAACTTCTCCTGCGTCTCCGGGTCCGGGTTGACGTCCGGGTGCAGCTCGCGCGCGAGCCGCCGGTACGCCTTCTTGACCTCGTCGGCGCTGGCGTCCCGGCGGACGCCGAGGGTCGCGTAGTAGTCGTTGGCCACTTACGACCCCGCCAGGATCTGTCCCACGTAGCGTGCCACTGCCCGTACCGCTCCCATCGTGCCGGGGTAATCCATGCGTGTCGGCCCGAGTACGCCCAGCCGGGCCAGCGTGAGGTCGCCGACGCCGTAGTCGGCTGCGACGACCGAGGTCGAACGGAGCCCCTCATCGGGGTTCTCGGTACCGATCCGCACCGTAAGAGTAGAGGAGTCGCCGGTCTCGCCGAGCAGCCGCATGAGGACCACCTGTTCCTCCAGTGCCACCAGCACCTCCCGCAGGCTCGGCGAGAAGTCGACGGCGGCCAGGTTCGCCGCGCCGGCGAAGACGATCTTCTCCTCGTGGTTCTCGACGAGGGTCTCCAGCAGGACCGACAGGACCGCGGCGGCCACCGGCCGCTCGTCCGGGCCCACCTTGTCCGGCAGGTCCGCGACGGCGGACGGCACGTCGCCGAAGCCCAGCCCGTCCAGGCATGTATTGAGCAACGCCCGCAGGTGCCCCACGGATTCCTCGGAGATCTTCCCCGTCTCGATGACCCGCTGCTCCACCCGCCCGGTGTTGGTGATCAGCACCAGCAGCAGCCGGCCCTCGGCGACCGGGACCAGCTCCACGTGCCGCACCGACGAGCGGGTCAGCGACGGGTACTGCACCACCGCCACCTGCCGGGTCAGCTGCGCGAGCAGCCGGACGGTGCGGCCGACGATGTCGTCGAGGTCGTACGCGCCGGACAGGAACGTCTCGATCGCCCGGCGCTCGGCGACCGACAGCGGCTTGATCGTCGACAGCCGGTCGACGAACAGCCGGTACCCCTTGTCGGTGGGGACCCGCCCGGCGCTGGTGTGCGGCTGGGCGATGTACCCCTGCTCCTCCAGCACCGCCATGTCGTTGCGGATGGTGGCCGAGGACACTCCGAGGTTGTGCCGGTCCACGAGCGCCTTGGAGCCCACCGGCTCGTTCGTGGAGACGTAGTCCTCGACTATGGCGCGCAGCACCGCGAGCTTCCGGTCGTCCAGCACCCGGTCACCTCCTTCTGCACCTTCCACAGGTCCTCACGTCCAGATATACCGCCGACAGGGCCTTGCTGGCACTCCGTACTTCCGAGTGCCAAGTGTACGGCCCCGAGGGGACGTTCCGGGGGCCGCGGCAGGGCGCCGGGCCGCGCGCGGCTGCGCGATCTTATCCCGGCCGTTAGTGTGCGGAACCGTGCGGAGCAAGAACTACGGAGACGACGTCCTCGCCGGCGACTGGCGCCGACCCCGCAAGGGGCAGATCCCGGAGATCCCGGCCGAGCCGGGCCTGGTCGCCGAGGATCCCGACAGCGGCTTCTGCGGCGCCGTGGTGGCCTGCGACAAGTTCGGCGTGACCCTCGAGGACCGGTTCGGCAAGCGCCGCGTCTTCCCCCTGACCAAGGCCGGGTTCCTGATCGACGGCAAGCCGGTCACGCTCGTCCGGCCCGCCGCGGCGCCCGCCGCGCCGGCCCGCTCGGCGTCCGGGTCCATCGCCGTGCGGGGGCTGCGCGCCCAGGTCGCCAAGGAGAGCCGCATCTACGTGGAGGGCCTCCACGACGCCGAGCTGGTCGAGAAGATCTGGGGGCACGACCTGCGCGTCGAGGGCGTCGTCGTCGAGTACCTCGAGGGCGTGGACGACCTGCCCGCGATCGTCGACGAGTTCGCGCCCGAGGAGGGCCGCCGCCTCGGCGTGCTGGTCGACCACCTGGTTGAGGGCTCCAAGGAGAGCCGGATCGCCGCGCGGGTCTCGTCCCCGCACGTGCTCGTGACGGGCCACCCGTTCATCGACATCTGGGAGGCCGTCAAGCCCGCCGCCGTCGGCATCCCCGCCTGGCCCCGCGTCCCCCGCGGCGTCCCGTGGAAGGAGGGCGTCGTCGAGGCGCTCGGCTGGAACTGCGAGACGGGCGCGGCCTGGAAGCGCATCCTCGGCTCCGTCACCACCTACACCGACCTCGAACCGGCCCTCCTCGGCCGCGTCGAAGAACTCATCGACTTCGTCACGTGTTAGCCCAGGGGGGCGACCCCCTGGAACCCCCGTCACGACGGACGAGGCGGCGGTTGAGGTCGGTCAGGTATGGCGGTGGCTGAGGTTGGTCAGGTCAGGTCTCGGGTGACGGCGTCGGCCAGGAGGCGGCCGCGGCGGGTGAGGACGGCGCGGCTCCGCTCGTAGGCGGCCGGGTCGATGAGGCCGGCGGCGATCGCGCGGCGGACGGCGGCGTCGTCCAGGAGATCGGCTGGGCAGCCGTCCGCGAGGCGGAGTTCGAGCATGATCCGCTCGATGCGGCGGTCGCCGGCGTCGAGGACCTCGCGCGCGTAGGCGGGCGTGGTGCCCTCGGCGAGGCGCGCGGCGTAGGCGGCGGGGTGCTTGACGTTCCACCAGCGGGTCCCGCCGACGTGGCTGTGGGCGCCGGGGCCGACGCCCCACCAGTCCGCGCCCGTCCAGTACAGGAGGTTGTGGCGGCAGGCGGCCTCGGGCGAGGAGGCCCAGTTCGAGATCTCGTACCAGCGCAGGCCGTGCGCGCTGAGGAGCTCGTCGGCGATCAGGTAGCGGTCGGCCATGGCGTCGTCGTCGGGGGCGGCGAGCTCACCGCGCCGCACCTGCGCCGCCAGGCGGGTGCCCTCCTCGACGATCAGCGCGTACGCGGACACGTGGTCGGGCTCGCAGGCGAGGGCCGCCTCCAGGGACGCGCGCCAGTCGTCGTCGGTCTCCCCCGGCGTCCCGTAGATCAAGTCGAGGTTGACGTGCTCGAAGCCCGCCTTGCGCGTCCACTCGACGACCTGGGGAACGCGGCCCGGCGTATGCGTCCGCTCTAGGACGGCCAGGACGTGCTCGCGCGCGCTCTGCATGCCGTAGGAGACCCGTGTGAAACCGACCTCGCGGAGCTTCGCCACGTAGGCCTCGTCCACCGATTCGGGATTGGCCTCCGTCGTGACCTCGGCGCCAGGGGCGAGCCCGAACTCGGCGTCGATGGCCGCGAGGACGCGTCCGAGATCGTCGGGCGCTAGGAGGGTCGGTGTGCCGCCGCCCACGAAGACCGTCTGGACGGGGAGGTCCGCGTCACCGAGCACCTTGCGGGCCATCCGGACCTCGGCGATCGCGGTGTCCGCATAGGAGTCGCGGCTCGCGCCCGGGCCGAGCTCGGTGGCCGTGTAGGTGTTGAAGTCGCAGTACCCGCACCGGGTCACGCAGAAGGGCACGTGTACGTAGAACGCGAACGGCCGTGCGCCCAGGCCCTCCAGCGCGCTGCCGGGCAGCGCACCGTCGGCGGGTACGGGGTCACCATCGGGCAGCGTAGAGGGCACCCTCACAGTCTGCCGCCCGCAACGGGATGGTCCGGCCCGGTCAGGCCTCGTCGAGCTTGCGGCGGAGCCAGGCGGGGATGTGCGCGTCGGTGCGGGGGAAGCGGTCGAGGTCCAGCGCGTAGGCGGACGGCGTCAGCGGCGGCGTGAACTCGGGCTCGCCGTCGTAGTCGAACTCGGCGCTGAACCGCCCGGAGCGCTCGATCTCCAGGCGGGCGGTGAACCACGCGCCCTTGCCGCGCCGGTACATCACGCGGCGCAGCTCGTCCATCTTGCCGACGGCCTGGCCCGGCGGCGTCGCCTTGCGGCGCTCGCCGGCGGCGTCCTCCACCTCGAAGGACGCGCTGTCGATGCCGACGGTGGCGCGGAACTCGAAGCCGAGCCGCTCCCAGCCCAGGGGCGCGGCCGAGCGCAGGGCGCGCACGGCGCCGTTCACGGTCTCGCGCTCCCGCGGGGAGCGCAGGACCTGCTCGGAGTGGGTCACGCTGGAACCTCCGGTACCGTCGACGCACTGCCCCCGACCGTACCGACATCCGGGCCCGGATCGAGGAGCGCCGGCCGTGTCGCGGCGAAACCGCCGGCCGCGATCGCCGCCCAGCCGGGACGATCTTGGTCGAGCCGGGCGGAAGGCGGGCGGCACGGGCCGCAATGATGCGTGCCGCCCCTCTTGGGCGGATAGGGTCGTCCGAATGCGGAACGAGGGGCCGGTGGACTGGGGGCGTGTGCCCGCGCGCGTGCTGCTGCGCGGCGGCCCCGGCGGTTGGCACTACGTCGTCGTCGACGACAAGGGCGCGGAGCGGCGCACCGCGTTCGACGGTCCCGGCACCCTCTGGCAGACCGGCGGGCGCTCCGACCCGGAGCCGCCGTGGTGGCGGCGCAGGCTCGGCGAGACCGCCGAGGGGCTGCGCGCCGTGATCGGCGAGCGGCTCACCGACGCGACCTTCGGCGACCTCGGCGCGGAGGCCGCGATCACCTGGTTCGCGGTGGACGACCCGGTGGAGTGGGAGGGCCTCGTCACGCTGCGGGAGGCGGATCCGGCGCGGTTCCCCGGCCGGGTCGCGCCGTTCGTGGTCACGCTGGAGCCGGGGCGGGGTGCGCTGCTCCCGGACGCCCACCTGCTGTTCAGCACGCCGGCGTCGGACGCCTGGGCGACGCTCGCCGCGGTCGCCGAGCGGTGCGGGACGCCGCCGCCGAGGGCGCAGTTCCTGTGCGGGTGGGCCGATCACCGCAGCGTGCAGGTGGGGCGCGGGGTGCTGTCGCTGTCGACGGACCGGTCCGGGACGGGCGCGGAGCGGGTCGCGGAGATCTGCGGGACGCGGCGGCCCGGCTGGAGCGGCAACCCGGAGATGCGGTTCCGGCTCGACGGGATCGACCTGCTGGACGAGCCGGCCGGCGACGTGACCGCGCTCCTCACCGAGCTGGGGCACGAGGTGGTGCGGCGGGGACGGGCGGTGCGGCTGCCCGCGCTCGGCCTCACCCTGTACGAGCCGGACGGCCGGTCGCCGGCCCCGGCGCGGCGGTCGGTCGGCGGGGAGGAGCGGTTCGCGGCGGTGTCGATGCAGCCTCCGGCGCCGTCCGTCCCGCACCGGACCAACGCCTGAACCCCCGCGGTCGCTGGGCGTCCGGAAGATCGTCCTCTCGGCAACGATCCCGACACCCACCGGGGACCGGCCCGTCACCGGCGCGCAATCCGGCCGCCCTAGGTTTCCCGATCATGAGAAGCCGTGCGCGTCACACAGCACTCGCCCTGTCCGCCGCCGCCCTCGCCGCCGCTCCCCTCGCCCTCGCCGCCGCCCCCGCCGAAGCCGCTCCCGCCCAAGCCGCTCCCTCCGAAGCCTCCACCGCCGCCGGGCGGACGATCAGCGTCCGCCGGGGCGGGCCCGCCCGCACGCTCACCTTCACCGCCGGCCGCGCCGGGGAGGCGCTGATCGGCTTCACCGCGTCCGCGCCCGGCGTGTCGTGGGCGGAGAAGGGCGCCGAGTCCGCCGTGGTGTCCATCGCGGTGGACGGCCGGCACGTCACCGACCTCGTCGTCCCGTCGTCCGACCCGACGCCCCGCAGCCTCGCCCTCGGCCGCGTCGACCGGGGCCGCCACAAGGTCACCTTCCGGTTCGCCAAGGGCAGCGCCCCCGCCGCCCAGCGCGTGCGGCTCACGCGGACCGGCGTCCGGATGCCGTCCGCCGACCAGCTCGTCCTGCGCTACGCGCCCGTCGTGGTGGGACGGACCCTCCCGGTGACCGGCGACGCCTACCAGAACGCCACGACCGACACCCCGCTGATCGCGTGGCACGAGACCAAGCCCGCCGCCACCCCCGGCCACCAGATCCTCGAATACTCGGTCGTCTGGAGCAACGAGGACGGCGGGACGGACACGCCCGCCCTCATGGCCCGCTGGGGCCGCACCACCGACATCGAGTGGATCTACCGCGTCGAGGTCGACGCCAAGGGGAACCGGGTCGACGGCACCGGCGTCTACCAGGCGCCCAACCACGCGACGCTGCAGTTCACCGGCAAGTACGAGGCCGACCACCCGGTGCTGCAGACGTGCACGGTGAACAACAACATGTGCGACACCGTCACGCCCCCTGACTCGCCGCTGCGGTTCATGCCGGACGTCACCGCCACGCGCCCGCAGGACCGCACCCGCGAGTACGTCATGGACCAGCAGCCGTGGACGTACCGGGTCATGGCGCAGGAGATGCTCCGCGAAGGCAAGATCGAGAACCCGTCCGATCCCGCGACGACGGCGGTCGGCGACCAGCGCACCTACCTGTTCGTCGAGTTCGCGAAGACCACCGGCGCCGCCACCGGGACGGGGTCCGTGCCGGGCGTGGCGCTCGGGGTGCGGCTGAAGTCCGACCCGTCGCGGCTCTACCGGTCCGACCATGACCAGCCGACCTGGTCCATCGACCGGGACGGGCCCGTCGCGACGACGGTCGAGCTGCCCGCGGGCACGCAGGCGTCCGACATCGCGAGCGTCGAGGCGATCCGGCGTCCCATCGGGCTCGGCGACAACGGCGCGCCCGCCACCGTCACCTCGCTCAACCGGGGCTTCTTCCTGGACGCCGCGTACCTTCCGCAGCCGTCGTTCCTGACCTGGAAGGGGTCGGTCACGCTCACGCCGGGCGACCCATCGGGCGTCCTCTGGCGTCCCTGACGGCCCGTACCCGCCGCACGCCGGGCGGCGCGGGAAGGAAAGGCGGGAAACCGGGCGAACTCCGGGTGCGTCCTAGGAGTCGTACACTTCGCCAAAGCTCGCTCAGCGAACCCGGAGAGGACACCCGCCATGGCCTACGGGCCTCCCCCGTCGCCCGGCCAGGGACAGCAGCCCGGATGGCAGCAGCAGCCGCCCCAGCAGCAGAGCCCGTGGCAGCAGCCCGGTTCGGCCTGGCAGCAGCCGCAGCAGCCCCCGCAGCCCGGTGGCGCGTGGCAGCAGCCGCCCCAGCAGGACGGCCCGGGCCAGGCCTGGCAGCAGCCGGCCCAGGGACGCGGCACCACACCGATGCCCGGCCACTACGGCCCGGTCAGCGACGACGAGAAGACGTGGTCGCTGATGGCCTACCTCGGCCAGTTCCTCGTCGGCGCCATCGCGCCCGCCATCGTCTACCTCGGCAAGGCGCGCTCGCCGTTCGTCCGCCGGCACGCCGCGCAGGGCCTGAACATGGGCCTCGCGGCGATCGCCGTCTGGATCGTCGGGGGCCTGCTCGCGCTCGCCGTCGACGTCCTGATCTGGGTGCCGCTGCTGTTCACCGCGGCCGTGCTGTTCTTCCTCGTCTACGCGGCGCGGGCCGCGAACCGCGGCGAGTTCCGCACGGTCCCGGTCGTCGTCGCCTGGCCGATCGTCAAATAGCCGACCGTCGAACAACCAGGCCGGGCGGTGCGTCCGCCCGGCCCCGGCGTCGCTACTTGCGGCCCTTGTCGGTGGACTCGCCGCCGGTGGACAGCGCGGCGACGAAGGCCTCCTGCGGGACGTCGACCCGGCCGATCGTCTTCATCCGCTTCTTGCCCTCCTTCTGCTTCTCCAGCAGCTTGCGCTTGCGGGAGATGTCGCCGCCGTAGCACTTGGCGAGGACGTCCTTGCGGATGGCGCGGATGTTCTCGCGCGCGATGATGCGCGCCCCGATCGCGGCCTGGATGGGCACCTCGTACTGCTGCCGCGGGATCAGCTCCTTGAGCTTCGCGGTCATCATCAGCCCGTACTCGCGCGACTTGTCGCGGTGCACGATCTGGCTGAACGCGTCCACCGACTCGCCCTGCAGCAGGATGTCGACCTTCACCAGGTCGGACTCCTGCTCGCCGCTCGGCTCGTAGTCCAGCGACGCGTACCCGCGGGTCCGCGACTTCAGCTGGTCGAAGAAGTCGAAGATGATCTCGGCGAGGGGCAGCGTGTAGCGGATCTCGACCCGGTCCTCCGACAGGTAGTCCATGCCGAGCAGCACCCCGCGGCGCCCCTGGCACAGCTCCATGATCGCGCCGATGTGGTCGGACGGGGACAGCAGCGTCGCCTTCACGACCGGCTCGTACACCGCGCCGATCTTGCCCTCGGGGAACTCGCTCGGGTTGGTGACGGTGTGCTCCGACCCGTCCTCCATGACCACCCGGTACACCACGTTCGGCGCCGTCGAGATCAGCGACAGGCCGAACTCGCGCTCCAGCCGCTCACGGACGATCTCCATGTGCAGCAGGCCGAGGAACCCGCAGCGGAACCCGAACCCCAGCGCCGCGGACGTCTCCGGCTCGTAGATCAGCGCCGCGTCGTTCAGCCGCAGCTTGTCGAGCGCGTCGCGCAGCTCGGGGTACTCGTCGCCGTCCACCGGGTACAGGCCGGAGAACACCATCGGCTTCGGGTCCTGGTAGCCGCCGAGCGCCTCGGGCGCCGGGCGTCCCGCGCCGGTCACCGTGTCGCCGACCCGCGCCTGCCGGACGTCCTTCACCCCGGTGATCAGGTAGCCGACCTCGCCGACGCCGAGCCCCTGGACGGGCTTCGGCTCCGGGGAGATGACGCCGACCTCCAGGGTGTCGTGCGCGGCGCCCGTCGACATCATCAGGCTCTTCTCGCGGCGCGACAGGTGCCCGTCCACGATCCGGACGTAGGTGACCACGC
Source organism: Actinomadura montaniterrae (assembly GCF_008923365.1). Lineage (GTDB taxonomy): Bacteria > Actinomycetota > Actinomycetes > Streptosporangiales > Streptosporangiaceae > Spirillospora > Spirillospora montaniterrae. Next base: position 94,680 of record NZ_WBMR01000005.1, on the reverse strand, counting down.
CGCGGTAGGTGTCGTACACCGAGTCGAAGATCAGCGCGCGCGCCGGGCCGTCCGGGTCGCCGACCGGCGCCGGGACGTCCCGCACGATCTTGTCGAGCAGCTCGCGCACGCCCTCGCCGGTCTTGCCGGACACCCGCAGCACCTCGGACGGGTCGCAGCCGATGATCCCGGCGAGCTCCTCGGCGTACTTCTCCGGCTGCGCCGCGGGCAGGTCGATCTTGTTCAGCACCGGGATCAGGTGCAGGTCCGCCTCGAGCGCCAGGTACAGGTTCGCGAGCGTCTGCGCCTCGATGCCCTGCGCCGCGTCCACCAGCAGCACGGCGCCCTCGCACGCCGCCAGCGACCGCGACACCTCGTAGGAGAAGTCGACGTGGCCGGGGGTGTCGATCAGGTTCAGGACGTAGTCGGTGCCGCCGGAGCTCCACGGCAGCCGGACCGCCTGGCTCTTGATCGTGATGCCGCGCTCGCGCTCGATGTCCATCCGGTCGAGGTACTGGGCGCGCATCTGGCGCTCCTCGACCACGCCGGTCAGCTGCAGCATGCGGTCCGCGAGCGTCGACTTGCCATGGTCGATGTGCGCGATGATGCAGAAGTTGCGGATGATCGCGGGATCGGTCTTGTCAGGCTCAGGCGCTGGCACCGGGGTCCGTTCGCAAACTCACAGGTGGACAATGGATCTGTACGTCCCATAGTCCCATGCCGGACGCGATGCTCCGTGCAGGCCCTGCGGCGTGCGGGCCCCGCGGCGCGGGCCCGCCCCCGCCCGCACCAGGCCGGTTCGCGGCGGACGGGCCCGATTGGTAGGCTGTGCGACTGCGTGTGGCGTAGCGTCGTGCCCCGGGGGCACCGTCCGCCCCCGTCAGACATCCTGTTCGCGCCTGCCGGCATGGCAGGCCATGATCGCAACCAAGGCTGAGGCACTACGACGTGGCTAACATCAAGTCCCAGATCAAGCGGAACAAGCAGAACGAGAAGGCGCGGCTGCGCAACAAGGCCGTCAAGTCGGAGCTGAAGACCGCGATCCGCAAGTTCCGCGAGGCCGCGGAGTCCGGCGAGGTCGAGGCCGCCGTCGCGGCGCAGCAGGCCGCCGCCCGCAAGCTGGACAAGGCCGTCAGCAAGGGCGTCATCCACAAGAACCAGGCCGCCAACCGCAAGTCGGCCATCGCCAAGCAGGCCGCCGCGCTGCAGGCGAAGTGAGCACGGCGCTCAGCTAGACGCGCACGCCCGGGGCCGGTCCATCGCGACCGGCCCTGACGCATGCCCGGGCAGGGGATCCATGGACGCACGGCGCACGGTGAAGATCTCCAAGTACCTCGCCAAGCACCTGCGGCACCGCCCCGAGCGCATCGGCCTCACCCTCGACGCCGGCGGCTGGGCCCGCGTCGACGACCTCCTCGACGCCGCCGCCCGGCACGGCTTCCCCATCACGCGCGCCGAGCTGGAGCACGTCGTCGCCGTCAACGACAAGCGGCGCTACGCCCTCGACGGCGACCGGATCCGCGCCGTCCAGGGCCACAGCATCGACGTCGACCTCGGCCTGCCCGCCGTCCCGCCGCCGGAGCTGCTGTACCACGGCACCACCGAGGCCACCGCACCCGCGATCCGCCGTGAGGGCCTGCTGCGCATGGACCGGCACGCCGTCCACCTGTCCGCCGACCCCGAGACCGCGCGGCGCGTCGGCGCCCGCCGCGGCCGGCCCGTCGTCCTCGTCGTCGAGGCGGGGCGGATGGCCGCCGACGGGCACGCGTTCCGCGTCAGCGCGAACGGCGTGTGGCTGGCCGACGCCGTCCCGCCGGAATATCTGCGCTGATCACGGCGGCGTCCGCCCACGCCGGGACGTGCCGCACCCAGTCGGGGACCTCGCCCTTCTGCGGGCCGAACAGGTACCGGTACGGGACGACGTCGCGGATCGCCCGGTGCACGTCCAGCCGGTCGTCGATCATGTGCGTGATCCCGAGCTCCGCGCAGTGCAGCGCCTTCTCCGGCCGCTTCCGGCAGAACCGCACGTTCCCCCTGGCCAGCCCGGTCCGGCCGTAGAAGTCGTGGTGGTCGAGCCACGCCAGCGTCCGCTCGCGGACCCGCTCCCCGCACTTGGAGATGATCCACGCGCGGCCGCCGAACGCCTCCACCAGCCCGGGCAGCACGTCGTACACGCCGTCCGCCGCCGGCGACGCCAGCGCCTCAGCGAAAGAGCCGCCGAGGAACGCCGTGTCCGCCGTCCCCGGAGCCGAGACGCCCTGGATGACGCGGCCGAAATCGATGCCGAGACGAGGTTCCATGCCTCTGAGCCTGACCGCACCACGGCTAGAACTGAACTATCGATCGACCGGCGGTCTATAGTTTCAGATTATGGAGCTGAGCCGCCTGTCCACCGACGCGCTCGCCTCCTTCGCCGCGTTCGCGGACCACCTCAACTTCACCCGTGCCGCCGAGGACCTGCACATCTCCCAGCCGGCCCTGCACGTCAAGATCCGCAAGCTCGCCGAGACCCTCGGCCGCCCCCTCTACACCCGGCACGGCCGCCGCCTCGCCCTCACCCCCGCGGGCGAGGCCGTCGCCCGCCTCGCCCGCGACCTCGACGCCCGCGTCGCCGCCTTCCTCGCCGACCTCGACGGCACCGCCCCGGCCCGCCTGCCCGTCCTCGCCGCCGGCGAGGGCGCCTACCTGTACCTGCTCGGCGACGCCGTCCGGCACGGCGTCCGGCTCGTCAACGGCGACCGCGCCCGCACCCTCACCGCCGTCCGCACCGGCCGCGCCGACCTCGGCGTCGCCGTCCTCGACGTGCTGCCCGCCGACCTCGCGACCGTCCCGCTGGCCGCGTACCCGCAGGCCCTCGCCGTCCCGGACGACCACCCGCTCGCCGCCCGCCGGACCCTGACCCTCGCCGACCTCGCCGGCGCGTCCCTGGTCGTCCCGCCGCCCGCCGGTCCGCACCGCGTCGCCCTCGAACGCGCCCTCCGCGCCGCCGGCGTGCCGTGGACCGCCGCCGTCGAGGCGGAGGGCTGGCCGCTGCTGCTGCACTTCGTGTCCCTGCGCGCCGGGCTCGCCGTCGTGAACGGCTGCGTCGTCCCGCCGCCGGGGGTCGTCCTCCGCGAGATCACCGACCTGCCCGCCGTCCCCTACTACGCCGTCCACCTGCCGGGCCGCGACACCGATCCCCTCGTCGCCGGCCTGCTGACCAGGATCCGCACCGCCCTGACCACCGGGAGCCCACCGTGCACCTCGAGATCACCGTCGACATCGACGCCGCCCCCGACACCGTCTGGAACCTCCTGACGGACGTCGAGCGCTGGCCGGACATGACCGCCTCGATCAACCGCGTCGAGCTGCTCGACGGGCCCCTCCGCGAGGGCGCCCGCGCCCGCGTCCACCAGCCCGGCATGCCCGCCGCGGTCTGGACGGTCACCGCGTTCACCGAGAACGAGAACTTCACCTGGCGGTCCCGCTCCCCCGGCGTCACCACGACCGGCGGCCACGAGGTCCGCCCCGGCGCGTCGGGCGGCAGCACCGTCCGCCTCACCCTCGACCAGACCGGCCCCCTGGCCCCGCTACTCGCCCTCCTCATGGGCTCCCGAACCCGCCGCTACGTCACCATGGAAGCCAACGGCCTGAAAACCAAAGCCGAATCCCCCTGACCCCACCCCAGAAACACGCCGCGACCCACAACACCAAAGGCCGTCACCCCCAGACACAGCACACTCACCAAGCACGGGCCAGCCTCCAAACCCCCGGCCGCCCCCACGCAGCGGCCAGCGTCCACACAGGAGCCAGCCCCCGCACACGGGACGCGCGCCGGACAGGGGCGGCGGCCAAGCACAGGGCGGCCGACCACGGACTTCCGCCGACCAGGGGCCGGCGCCGCGCACAGAACGACGGCCGCGCAGAAGATCGCAACCAAGCACGGAACGTCCACCGGACAGAGGGCCGCGGCCAAGCACCGCGCGGCCAAGCACCGCGCCGCGCCTGAGCACCGGGCCGCGGCTGGCCACCGCGCCGCAGTCGAGCACCGCGCCGCGGTCGAACGCAGGGCCGCGGTCGAACGCAGGGCCGCGGTCGAACGCAGGGCCGCGGTCGAACGCAGGGCCGCGGTCGAACGCAGGGCCGCGGTCGAACGCAGGGCCGCGGTCGAACGCAGGGCCGCGGTCGAACGCAGGGCCGCGGTCGAACGCAGGGCCGCGGTCGAACGCAGGGCCGCGGTCGAACGCAGGGCCGCGGCTGAGCGCAGGGCGGCGGTTGGGGGCGGGGGTCAGCCGCGGGCGGCGACGATGTCGGCTACGGTCTTCTCCAGCGCGTAGGCGGGGTCGGCTGCGCCGCCCTTGACCTGCGCGTCGGCCTCCGCCACCGCGGTGAGGGCGCGCGCCACCCCGTCGCCCGACCAGCCGCGCAGCTGCTTCTGCACGCGCTCGATCTTCCACGGCGGCATCCCCAGGTCCTTGGCGAGCGCGGCGCCACGGGCTCCGCGCGGTGCGCCGCCGACCTTGGCCAGTCCCCGGACGCCCTGGGCCAGCGCGCTGACGATGAGCACCGGTGCCACGCCGGTCGCGAGGGCCCACCGCAGCTGCTCCAGCGCCTCCGCGAGGTGCCCGTCGATCGCCTTGTCCGCGACGGTGAACCCGCTGACCTCGGCGCGGCCGCGGTAGTAGCGGGCGACGGCCGCGTCGTCGACCTTCCCTCCGGTGTCGGCGACGAGCTGGCTGCACGCGGCCGCCAGCTCGCGCAGGTCGTTGCCGACCGCGTCCAGCAGCCCGCGCGCCGCGTCCGGCGAGATCTTCCCGCCGGACCGGCGGATCTCGGCGCGCACGAAGTCGACGCGCTCCCCCATCTTGGTCACCTTGGGGCAGGCGATCTTGCGCGCCTTCAGCTTGGTCAGCCCGTCCACCAGCGCCTTGCCCTTGGCGCCGCCGTGGTGGACGGCCACGAGGACCACGTCGTCCGCCGGGTCCCTGGCGTACTTGAGCACCTCGGCGGTGAGGTCCTTGCCGAGGTCCTGCGCGGACCGGATCACGAGCACCTTCCCGCCGCCGAACAGCGACGGCGACGTGAGCTCCGAGATCCGCCCGGGCTCCAGCCCGCCCGGCGCGAGGTCGATCACCTCGGCGTCCGGGTCCCGCGCCCGCACGGAGGCGGCGACCTCGCCGATCGCCCGCTCCACGAGCAGCTCTTCGTCTCCCACGATCAGGGTGATGGCCTCGGACACCCTTGCAGCATGCCACGCCCGACACCGTCCCCGCGCCACGTCGCCCGCCCCGCCACGCCACTGCACCCGGCACCCCTCCCGATCGGCAGCGCGGGTCAATGGCGCGGGACGGCGGCGATGCCGGTTCTGGTGCGGACAATGGCGATGTCTCCGTCCTGATCGGTGCGGTGGACCTGGGTGTGGAGGCGGCGCAGCAGGCCGAGGGTGGACGGGGCCGGGTGGCCGTAGTCGTTGTCCCGGCCGACGGAGACCAGGGAGATCGACGCGTGGGCGGCGGCCAGGAAGCGGGGGTCCTGGCTGCGGGAGCCGTGATGCGGGACCTTGAGGACCTGGACGCGCGGGACGCTCGTCTCCAGGGCGCGCTGCGCGTCGGTCTCGACGTCGCCGGCGAGCAGGGCGCTGAATCCGGGTCGGCGGGCCACGAGGACGACGCTGGCGTTGTTGATCGTGGTGCCGTCGTCCCGTGGTGACAGGGCGGGGCCGGTGCCGAGGGGCGCGAGGATCGCCAGGGTCAGGTCGCCGACGCGCCATTCCCGTCCGGCGAGCGCGGGACGCGACGGAAGCCCGGCGATGAAGCGGTTCTCGGCGCCGTCGGTGAGGGGCGTCCTCACGACCTCGTGGACGGTGCGTCCGTGCCGGACGCCGGACGTCCCGCCGATGTGGTCGGCATGCGGGTGGGTCAGAACGAGCAGTGGCACGTCCTTCACGCGCAGGCGGGAGAGGCAGCGGTCGACCGGGGCGGGGGTGGGGCCGGTGTCCACGACGACGGCGCGCCCGGGTCCGGCGGCGAGCGCGAGCGCGTCACCTTGGCCGACGTCGCAGGCGACCAGTTGCCAGCCCGGCGGCGGCCAGCCCGGAGCCGTGACCCGCAGCACCACGACGGCGATCAGCACCCCGGCCATCGCTGCGACCGCCGCCATGCGCAGCCCGGGGTGGCGCAGGATCAGGACGGCGACGCCGCCTGCCAGCAGCAGGGTCACCGCGCCGAGCCCGCCGCCCGTCCACGGGATGGTGGCGTACGGAAGCGCGGCGGCGGTGCGGGCGATCCAGATGATCCAGCCCACGGCGAGGCCGGCGGGACGGACCGTCAGGCGGGCGAGCGGCAGCGACACGGGCGCGATCGCGGTGGCGAGCGCGCCGAGCAACGTCGCGGGCGCCACGGCCGGCGCCGCGAGCAGGTTCGCCAGCAGGGACACCACACCGACCTCTCCGGAGAGCATCACGAGGACCGGGGCGACGGCGACCTCGGCGGCGGCCGCGACGGCGAGGGCGTCGGCGAGCGGGCCGGGCAGGCGGCGCGCGAGCCGCTCCCGCCAGGGCGGCGCGAGGACGAGCAGGCCCGCCGTCGCCAGCACGGACAGCGCGAAGCCGTACGAGCGCGCCAGTTCCGGGTCGATCAGGACGAGCAGGAGCACCGCCGCGCACAGCGCGGGAACGCCCTGCCGGGAGCGTCCGGTGAACAGGGCAAGCAGCGCCACCAGGCCCATGACGGTGGCCCGCAGGACGCTCGGGTCCGGCCGGGCGACCAGCACGAACGCGACCACCGCGACGGCAGCGACGGGCGGGGCGCGGCGGCGGCCCAGCCCCGCGACGCGGCACAGCCACAGGACCGCGCCGATGACGATCGCGAGGTTGGCGCCGGAGACGACCAGCAGGTGGCTGAGGCCCGCGGTGCGGAAGTCGTCGGCGAGGGCCGGGTCGAGCCGGGAGGTGTCGCCGTCGACCATGCCGGGCAGGACGCCCCGCTGGTCGGGCGGGAGCCGGTCGACCGCCGCGCGCAGCCGCGCCCGCACGGCCTCGGCGGCCCGCTGGACGTCGGACGGGCCGCCGAGGAGCACGGGCGGGCCCCGGACGATCACCACGGCGGCGAGCAGTTCGGCGCCGCGCGGCTTCTCGAACCGGCCGCGCAGCCGCACCCGCTGGCTCGGCAGCAGCCCGAGCCACCGCGGGTCGTGCGCGATCAGCAGCACCGGCACGCGCACCCGGGCCCGCGCGACCGCCTCGACCCGCGCCCGGACGATCACCAGGGGCCGCCCGCCGGCCTTCCTGGCCTGCGGGTCCCCGGTCAGCACCGCCTCGGCCGACGACGCCCCTCCCGTCCGTGCGAGCGTCCACACCGGCCCCGTGCCGACGGCGGTCGCCCGGAACGCCACCCCGGTCGCGGACGCGGCCACGCAGACCAGCACCATCCCCAGCAACCGCCGATTGACCGTCCCCGAGATCCCGCGTGCGCCGCCTCTCGCCCGGGACGCGGTCATGCGGGCGATGGCGAGCCGCCCACCCCCCACGAGCGCTTCCGTTAACCCCCGCTGCTCGGCCGCCCGTCTCAGCAACGTCCGCCCCGCACCCGCCCCTCCCGTGAGCGTCCGCCGCGCAACCGCCCGTCCCGCGAGCGTCCGCCGCGCACCCGCCCGTCCCGCCGAAGCGCGCCGCGCGTCACCACCAGACTCCAAACCGGCCCCGATCGAAGTCCCGCCGACCCCGACCGCCTCCTGCGATCTCCACGCCGGCGCGTCCGACAGCAGTGGCTCATCCCGGGCAGCGGTCGAACGCCCGCGTCTGAACCCCGGTCCTGGCGGCGCCCACTGCACTGCTCCGTCTCGCCCCTGGCAGGTATCAAGCGAAGACCCGGCGGACTCGTCCCCTGACCGCGCTCGGCCCTGCGCCGCGTCCGGCAGCAGAGGCTCATCCCGGGCAGAGGTCGAACGCCCGCGCCTGAACCCGGGCCCTGACGGCGCCCACTGCACTCCTCCGTCTCGCCCCTGGCAGCTATCGAGCGAAGACCCGGCGAACTGGTCCCCCAACCGCGCTCGGCCCTGCGCCGCATCCGGCAGCAGAGGCTCACCCCGGGCGGTCGGTTCTCGGCTTCCGAGCACTGCGGGCGCGGCATCGGGGGTGGGTGGGGTGCGGCGGGCGGTGGTGAGGAGGTAGAGGGCGGTGGTGGTCGTGGTGGCGGCCACGGTCCAGGTGAGGGCGGGCGGGAAGCCGATCGTCAGGGCGGCGGTGATCCAGGCGGCGAGGGCCGGGGCGGCCAGGCGGAGGTCGGGGGTCATACGCGCACCATCGGCTTCAGGTCGGCGAAGCGGCGGGCGCCGATGCCGTCGACGTCCTGGAGCTGGTCGACGGAGCGGAAGCCGCCGTGCTGCGTGCGGTAGTCGACGATGCGCTGGGCGAGGACGGGGCCGACGCCGGGGAGCTGGTCGAGCTGGCCGGCGGTCGCGGTGTTGAGGTCGACGGGCGTGCCGGGCGCCCCGGAGGCCGCGGGCCCGGGCGGGGGCTGCCCTGGTGGCGGCTCGCCGGGCGCGGGCGAGGGCAGGCGGACGCCGACCGGGATCTGCTCGCCGTCGACGAGCTTGCGGGCGAGGTTGAGCGTGCCGGTGCCGGCGCCGGGACGCACGCCGCCCGCGGCCTTGATGGCCTCCTCGACGCGGGAGCCGGACGGCAGGGTGACGACGCCGGGGTGCCTGACCTTGCCGAGGACGTGGACGACCACGGACGCGGGGCCGGAGGCGCCGGCGGGCACGGCGGCAGGCGACGGCCCGGACGGTGCGGAAGCGGCGGGGACCTCGGTCGCGGCGGCGTCCGCGGTGGCGGGCGCCGGGTCGGGGCGGGGGCGGGCGAGCCAGAGGTAGCCGCCGGCGACCAGCGCGGCGATCACCGCGATGACGGCCAGGACGCGGACGTTCGCCTTCTCGGGCACAGAGCGCAGCCGCGCCGACGGCGGCTGCGCAGACGGCGGCTGCGCGGACAGCGGCTGTGCAGGCGGCGGCTTGAGCCGGTCGGCGAGGGAGTGGAGGCGGTCGTCGGCTGTCATGACGCCGACGTTAGGCGCGCCGCCCGGCCCCGAGCAGGGCCTGCGGAAAATGTGGATAACTCGCGCCACACCCCCTCTGACCAGGGGATACGCGTCAGAGTTGCGGGGCGATCACCACGCCGAGCATCCCGGGGCCGACGTGCGCGCCGATGACGGGGCCGACCTCGCCGACGTAGACGTCCTCGACGTGCGGGATGCGGTCACGGAGCCGGGCGGCGAGGGCGTCGGCGCGGGACGCGGCGGCGAGGTGCTGGACGCCGAGGTCGACGCGGCGGGAGCCCGCCTGCTCGACGGCGATCTCCTCCAGCCGGGCCAGGGCCCGCGCGGACGTGCGGACCTTCTCCAGCGGGACGATCCGGCCGCCGGCGATGTCCAGGAGCGGCTTGACCATGAGGGCGGAGCCGAAGAGCGCCCCGGCGGCGCCGATCCGGCCGCCGCGCCGCAGGTGTTCGAGGGTGTCGACGTAGAGCAGGGAGCGGGACATTCCGGCGCGGCGTGCCGCGGCGCGCGCGACGGTCTCGGCGTCCCCGCCCGCCATCGCGGCGGCGGCCGCGGAGAGGGCGGCGAGGCCGAGGCCCATGCCGATGGTTCCGCTGTCGACGACGCTGACGGGAACGGGCGCGTCCGCGGCGGCGAGGCGGGCGGCGGCGAGCGTCCCGGACATGGCCGCGGACAGGTGCACCGACACCACGGCGTCGGCGCCGGCCTCCGCGGCGCTCTCGTAGGCCTGGGCGAACCGTCCGGGCGAGGGGCGGGACGTCCTGACGGGCCGCCGGTCCCGGAGCGCCCGGACGGCTTCGTCGCCGCTGATGTCTCCTTCGTCGCGCATGGCGCCGCCGAGGGAGATCTGCAGGGGGACGACGGTCAGCCCGTGCCGTTCGGCGAGCCCCGGCGGGAGGTAGGCGGTGGAATCCGTGACGACCGCGACGGCGCTGCCCATGAACGGGACATTACCCCCCGATCTCCACTCGGGGATGTCCGCGACATATCGGCGTGTAAAGAAGACGCCCCGTCAGGGCTGGACCGGGACGCCGCCGCGCCACACGCGCAGCGCGCGCAGGCCGAACGCCCATGCGAACGCGCCTTCGTGGTCGGCGTCCCACAGCACGATGTCGGCGAGCATGCCCGGGGCGAGGGAGCCGCGGTCGCCGACGCGCAGGGCGGCGGCCCCGCCGAGGGTGGCGGCGCGCAGCGCCTCGGTGACGCTCAGCCCGAACATGGCCACGGACAGGCCGATGACCAGCGGCATCGACGTGATGCCGCACTGGCCGGGGTTGTGGTCGGTGCCGAGCGCGACGGTGACGCCGCGGTCGAGCATCTGCCGGACGGGTGCCGGGGCGCGGCTGCTGTTGAGGGCGCTGCCGGGGCAGACGGTGGCGGTGACGCCGGCGTGCGCGAGGGCCTTGATGTCGTCGTCGTTGGCCTGGGTGAGCAGGTCGGCGGACGCGCAGCCGACCTCGGCGGCGACCTGCGCGGCGCCGATGCGCTCGTTGGCGCAGGCGTGCATGCGGGCCTTCAGCCCGGCGCGCTTGCCGGTGAGCAGCAGGGCGCGGGCCTCTTCGGCGGTGAAGTGGCCTTCGTCGCAGTAGACGTCGATGGAGTCGGCGCCGGCCACGGCGGCGTCGCCGGCCCACAGGCGGACGGCCTCGATGTAGTCGCGGCGGCGGCCGAAGAACTCCGGCGGGAGGATGTGGGCGGCGAGGAACGTCGCGTGGATGCGCGGCATGGACGGCTCGCCCTCCAGCGAGCGCAGCATCCGGATGTCGGCGAGCTCGCCGTCGCGGGTGAGGTGGTAGCCGGTCTTGGCCTCGACGGTGGTGGTGCCTGCGAGGATCCACTGGCGGAGCCGCTCGCGGACGCCGTTGCACAGCGTCCAGGGGTCGGTGCCGCGGGTCACGGTGACGGTGGAGTTGACGCCGCCGCCGCCGCCGCGATGGCGGAGTGCGAGGAGCCGCTGGTGCGCATCGCGAGCTCGGCCCAGCGGTTGCCCGCGTAGACGGGGTGGGAGTGGGCGTCGATGAGGCCGGGCGTGACGAGGCCGCCGCCGAGGTTCTCCACGTGGTCGACGTCGACGATGTCGTCGATGATCCCGGGGACGCTCTGCGGGAGGTCCGAGGCGGGGCCGGCCCACACGATGCGGTCGTCGTGGATCAGCACGGCGGCGTTGCTGCAGACGTCGGTGCCCGTCCAGAGCCTGCCGATGTTCGTCAACAGCCGTACCGTCATAGGGTCACCGACCTGCTTGGGACGACGCGCCGCGCGGCGCGGTACCGGACGCTGTGTGGGAGAGGAGCAGGGAGGGATGGAGCGGGCCGCCTGCGCGCCGTCCGGTGTTCGCACCTGCCATCGATGGGGCCACCTGCTCTCGATCCGAAACGCCGACTGGGTGCCGGCGATTCACCGTTGGAGGGCCGGGTGATCGGGCGACCACCACTGGCAACGAGACCGGAGATATCGGTTTCGTCACGGTAGTGCACTGAAGGCCCGGCCGACAAGCTCTGCGCGGCGCCGGCCGGCCGGCCCGGCACGGCCCGCACGCCCGTCCGCGCACTCCGTGGTGTGCGTTCGCAGCCCATCGACAGCCATCACCCGCCCCCTAGCCCTTCGACCGTACGGATTTCAACCGAACCGTCAAGCCGATTGGGGAAGCTGTCACCGTTCGGCGACCAGGATCCGCCCGGGACCGGTATTCGGACGGGCTCGGACCGTCCTTTTCGGACGGCCCGAGCCCGGGCGATCGTGCTGTCCGGCCGCCCGCGGTGGGCGCGGCGCGGATCGCGGTCCGGAGACCGGGACGGTCAGACGATCTGTGCCGCGACCTCGTACCGGGCCAGCTCGCCGGCGACGTCCTCGGGGACGCGCGCGTGCAGCAGCGTGCCCTCGGCGACGTGCTCCTGCTTGAGCACCTCGCCGCGGTCGTGTACCCGCGCGACCAGGTCGCCGCGCTCGTACGGGACGAGCGCGCGCAGCTCGGCGTCCAGGCCGGGCAGGTCGGCCTCGATGGCCTCCCGCAGGTCCTCGATGCCGAACCCGGTGCGGGCGGAGACGACGACGCTGTGCGGCTCGCGCCGCTGCAGGCGGGCGATCGCCAGGTCGTCGGCCGCGTCCGCCTTGTTGATGACGACGATCTCCGGGATCGCGTCGGCGCCGATCTCGCGGAGCACCTCGCGGACGGCGTCGATCTGCGCCTCGGGGTCGGCGTCGGAGCCGTCCACGACGTGCAGGATCAGCCCGGCGTCGGTGACCTCCTCCAGCGTCGAGCGGAACGCCTCGACGAGCTGGTGCGGCAGGTGCCGGACGAACCCGACGGTGTCGGCGAGGGTGTAGGCGCGGCCGCCGGGCGTCTCGGCGCGCCGGACGGTGGGGTCGAGGGTGGCGAACAGCGCGTTCTCCACCAGCACCCCGGCGCCGGTGAGCGCGTTGAGCAGGGACGACTTGCCGGCGTTGGTGTAGCCGGCGATGGCGACGGCGGGCACCTCGTTGCGGCGCCGCTCGCCGCGCTTGGTGTCGCGGGCCTTGGACATCTCGGCGATCTGCCGGCGCAGCTTGGCCATCCGGGTGCGGATCCGCCGCCGGTCCAGCTCGATCTTGGTCTCGCCGGGGCCGCGGCCGCCGATGCCGACGCCGCCGGCGGCGCGCCCGCCGACCTGCCGGGACAGGTTGCCGCCCCAGCCGCGCAGGCGCGGCAGCAGGTAGTTGAGCTGCGCGAGCTCGACCTGCGCCTTGCCCTCGCGACTCTTGGCGTGCTGGGCGAAGATGTCGAGGATCAGCGCGGTCCGGTCGATGACCTTGACCTGGACGGTCTCCTCCAGGTGCCGCAGCTGGCTCGGGGCCAGCTCGCCGTCGCAGATGACGGTGTCGGCGCCGGTGGAGATGACGACGTCGCGCAGCTCGGCGGCCTTGCCGGAGCCGATGTAGGTGGCCGGGTCGGGCCGGGACCGGCGCTGGACGAGCCCCTCGAGCACCTGGGAGCCCGCGGTCTCGGCGAGCAGCGCCAGCTCGCGCAGGGAGTTCTCGGCGTCGGCCGCGGTGCCCTCGGTCCACACGCCGACGAGGACGACCCGCTCCAGCCGCAGGGCGCGGTACTCGACCTCGGTGACGTCGGTGAGCTCGGTGGACAGTCCCGCGACGCGGCGCAGTGCCCGCCGGTCCTCGAGGTCGAGCTCGCCGGTCATGGGCTCGGCGTCGGTCTCGTCGTAGGTCCGGTCCTCGTGGGTCTGGTCTGCAGAGAAAGGAAGAGTCATATGTCCTCGGTAGAACGCCGCGGCGCGGCCGTATCTTCCCCGGGATCGTCTCACGGGCCGTCGTCGCGGGTCACGTGGTTATAGGGACGCCAAGACAGGTGCGTACCCGCCGCGCGCGCGGGGAGGTCAACGGCACGGCGGGCGGGCGGCCCCGCTTTGACCGGGCTCTGTACCGCCGAGTAGCGTTACTCCATAAGACAGAAGTGGAATTTCACCAGACGAAAGGGCGAGCAGATGGCCGAACTGGAAGGTGTCGAGGTCGCCGGACCTCTCGGGGAGCGGTACGAGGAGATCCTGACGCCCGAGGCGCTCGGCCTGCTCGCCGCCCTGCAGCGCGAGCTGGGCGGGCGCCGCAAAGAGCTGCTGGCGGCCCGCGCGGAGCGCCAGCGCAAGCTGTCGGAGGGCGGGACGCTCGACTTCCTGCCCGAGACCGCGTCCGTCCGCGCGGACGAGACCTGGCGGGTCGCCGACCCGGCGCCGGGCCTGGAGGACCGCCGCGTCGAGATCACCGGCCCGACCGACCGGAAGATGACCATCAACGCGCTGAACTCGGGCGCGAAGGTGTGGCTGGCGGACTTCGAGGACGCCAACACCCCGCTGTGGAACAACATGATCGAGGGGCAGCTGAACCTGCGCGACGCCCTCGACCGCACCATCGACTTCACCGACGCCAAGTCCGGCAAGTCCTACGCGCTCAAGGACGACGCCGAGCTGGCCACCATCGTCGTGCGCCCCCGCGGCTGGCACATGGAGGAGAAGCACCTCCTCGTCGACGGCGAGCCGATGTCGGGGTCGCTGTTCGACTTCGGGCTGTACTTCTTCCACAGCGCCCGCCGGCAGCTGGACAAGGGCAAGGGCCCCTACTTCTACCTGCCGAAGATGGAGAGCCACCTGGAGGCGCGGCTCTGGAACGACGCCTTCAACCTCGCCCAGGACGCCCTGGAGATCCCGCGCGGCACGATCCGCGCGACCGTGCTGATCGAGACGATCCCGGCCGCGTTCGAGATGGAGGAGATCCTCTACGAGCTGCGCGACCACTCCGCCGGCCTGAACGCCGGCCGCTGGGACTACCTGTTCTCGGTGATCAAGAAGTTCCGCGACCGCGGCGCCGACTTCGTGCTGCCCGAGCGCAACGCGATCACCATGACCGCGCCGTTCATGCGCGCCTACACCGAGCTGCTCGTCCGCACCTGCCACAAGCGCGGCGCGCACGCGATCGGCGGCATGGCCGCGTTCATCCCGTCCCGCAAGGACGAGGAGGTCAACAAGGTCGCGCTGGAGAAGGTCCGGGCCGACAAGACCCGCGAGTCCGGCGACGGCTTCGACGGCTCCTGGGTCGCCCACCCCGACCTCGTCCCGGTCTGCCGCGAGGTCTTCGACGGCGTGCTGGGCGACAAGCCGAACCAGCGCGACCGGCTCCGCGAGGACGTCAGCGTCTCCGCCGCCGACCTGCTCAACGTCAAGGCCACCCCCGGCGACATCACCGAGGCGGGCCTGCGGGGCAACGTCGACGTCGCGCTGCGCTACCTCGCCACCTGGCTGAACGGCTCCGGCGCCGTCGCCATCCACAACCTCATGGAGGACGCCGCCACCGCGGAGATCTCCCGCTCGCAGGTGTGGCAGTGGATCTACAACGGCGTCTCCACCGCCGAGGGCAAGAAGATCACCAAGGAGTGGGTCGAGCAGCTCCTGGACGAGGAGCTGGCCAAGATCCGCGCCGAGCTCGGCGACGCCTACAACGAGCCGCGCTACGCGCAGGCGGTGACCCTCTTCAAGGAGGTCACGCTCGCGGACGAGTACTCCGAGTTCCTCACCACCCCCGCCTACCAGCAGTTCCCGTGATCTGACGCGACGATCGGGCCGCCCGGGACCGGGCGGTCCGATCTTGCCGTTCGCGGGGGGCCGGGAGGATGGTGGAGGGGATGGAACCGCTACTGAAGGCGCTGGGCCCGCGCCTGGACGCGCTGCTCGGGCCCGACCGGGTGATCACCGACCCGGTGCGGCTGCGCACCTACGAGTGCGACGGCCTCACCAACCACCGGTCGACGCCCGGCATCGTCGTGCTGCCCGACACCGCCGAGGAGATCGCGGCGATCGTGCGCGCGTGCGCGGACGCGGGCGTCCCCTACGTGGCGCGCGGGTCCGGGACGGGCCTGTCCGGCGGGGCGCTCCCCCGCGCGGACGGGGTGCTGATCGTCACGTCCCGGATGCGGCGGATCCTGGAGATCGACGTCCCGGGGCAGCGGGCCGTGGTCGAGCCCGGCGTGATCAACCTGGACGTGACGCGGGCCGTCCGCCCGTACGGGTACTACTTCGCGCCCGACCCGTCCAGCCAGCAGATCTGCTCGGTCGGCGGGAACGTGGCGGAGAACTCCGGCGGCGCGCACTGCCTGAAGTACGGGTTCACCGCCCACCACGTGCTCGCGTGCGAGGTCGTCACGCCGGACGGCGAGCTGGTGGAGCTGGCGGCGGACGGCCCCGGCTACGACCTGCTCGGCGTGTTCGTCGGGGCGGAGGGCACGCTCGGCATCACCACCAAGATCACGGTGCGGCTGACGCGGGTGCCGGAGACCGTGCAGACGCTGCTCGCGGCGTTCGACTCGATCGAGGCGGGCGGCACGGCGGTGTCGGCGATCATCGGCGCGGGGATGGTGCCGGCGGCGATCGAGATGATGGACGCGCTGTCGATCGAGGCGGCGGAGGCGGCGGTGCGCTGCGAGTACCCGCCGGGCGCGGGCGCGGTGCTGATCGTGGAGCTGGACGGCCCGGACGCGGAGGTCGCCGCGCAGTTCGCCGAGGTGGAGCGGCTGTGCCGGGACGCGGGCGCGTTCGAGATCCGGATCGCGGCGGACGACGCGGAGCGCGCGCTGATCTGGACGGGGCGCAAGTCGGCGTTCGCGGCGGTCGGCCGGATCAGCCCCGCCTACATCGTGCAGGACGGCGTCATCCCGCGAACCGCGCTGCCGAAGGTGCTGGCGCGGATCGACGCGCTGTCGGCCGAGTCGGGCGTGCGGGTCGCGAACGTGTTCCACGCCGGGGACGGCAACCTGCATCCGCTGGTGCTGTTCGACGACGCCGAGCCGGGCGCCGCGGAGCGCGCCGAGGAGGTGTCGGGCGCGATCCTCGACCTGTGCATCGAGCACGGCGGGTCCATCACCGGCGAGCACGGCGTGGGCGTCGACAAGTCCCGCTACATGCCGCGGATGTTCACCGACACCGATCTGGACACGATGCAGATGGTCCGCTGCGGGTTCGATCCCGCGGGACTGTGCAACCCGGGGAAGGTCTTCCCCACGCCGCGGCTGTGCGGCGAGGTCCCGGGCGTGCGGAAGGGCCCGCACCCGTACGAGGGAAAGGCGGACATCTTCTGATGCGGCCGTTGGAGGCTCTGGCGAAGGTCTGCGACGACGTCCGCGCCGGCGAGCCCGAGGAGGGCGTGCTGGGCGTGCAGCCCGCGCTGGTGGCGGCGCCGTCGTCGGTCGCGGAGGCCGCGGAGGTGATGCGCGTCGCCGCCGAGCAGGGCCTGTCCGTGGTCCCGCGCGGCGCCGAGACGCGGCTGGACTGGGGGACGCCTCCGCGGGGCTGCGACCTGCTCGTGGACACCCACCGGCTGGACAGGCTGGTCGAGCACGCCTCCGGCGACCTCGTCGCCACCGCGGAGGCCGGCCTGCCGCTGGAGACGCTGGCCGGGCTGCTCGCGGAGAAGGGGCAGCGGCTGTCCCTGGACGTCCCGCTGCCCGGCTCCACGGTCGGCGGGACGATCGCCAGCGGGGCCGCCGGCCCGCTACGCACGCTGTTCGGGACGCCGCGCAACCTGGTCATCGGGCTCACGGTCGTCCGGGCCGACGGGAAGATCGCACGGTCCGGCGGAAAGGTCGTCAAGAACGTCGCGGGCTACGACCTGGGGCGGCTGTTCTCCGGCTCGTACGGGACGCTCGGGCTCATCGTGGAGGCGACGTTCCGCCTGCATCCGGTGCCGGCCGCGGCGGCGTGGGTCACGCGCCGGGTGAGCGGCCCGGAGGAGGCGCACGAGGCCGTCCAGGCCGTCCTGCACTCCCCCACTGCGCCGAGTGCTCTCGAGTACATCGGTCCTGGGACGGTCGCGGCGCTGCTGGAAGGCGTCCCGGACGGTGTCGCCGCGCGCGCTGGGCAGCTCGTCAAGCTCCTCGGCGGCGATGCCCGGGTCACCGAGGAGGCGCCGGACGGCTGGGGCCTTTACCCGGACGGCACCACCCTCATCGACGTGACCGCACCACCGCCGTCCCTCCGCGAACTCATCGGCCTTGTCGACGGCCTACAGCACGACGTGGCGATGACATGGAGCGGCAGCGGACACGGACAGATCGGTCTCCCCTCCGGGATGGCGGCCGAGGAAGTGGCCGCAACGCTCGGCGCACTACGCGACGTCCTAGGCCGCCACAAGGGCGGCGCCGTCGTCCGCTACGCGCCGCAGGATGTGCGCAGTGAAATCGATCCGTGGGGGCCGGTTCCGGCCCTCTCGTTGATGCGCCGGGTGAAGGACCAGTTCGATCCCGATCATCGGCTGTCCCCCGGCCGCTTCGTGGGAGGAATCTGAATGAGCGCCCAGGACGACCTCCCGAAACTCCTCGGGGACTGCGTGCACTGCGGTTTCTGCCTGCCGACGTGCCCCACCTACGTGCTGTGGGGCGAGGAGATGGACTCCCCGCGCGGACGCATCCACCTCATGCAGCAGCACGCCGAGGGCGCGCCCCTCAACGCGCCGATGGTGCAGCACTTCGACCAGTGCCTCGGATGCATGGCGTGCGTGACGGCGTGCCCGTCCGGCGTGCAGTACGACCGGCTCATCGAGACGACGCGGGCGGAGGTGGAACGCGAGCATCCCCGTTCGCTCAAGGAACGGGCCATACGCGAGGCGATCTTCCGCCTGTTCCCGTACAGGCGGCGTCTGCGCGCGCTCCGCGGACCGCTGCGTGCCTACCAGAAGTCGGGTCTGGACCGGCTGGTGCGGCGCAGCGGCGTCCTGGAACGCATCTCGCCGTCCGTCGCGGCGATGGAACGTCTCGCGCCGCCCCTTGGCAAGGCGCCGCGCCTGCCCGAGTTCGTCGCCGCGCGCGGCAAGCGCCGCGCGACGGTCGGGATGCTGACGGGCTGCGTCCAGGGCGAGTTCTTCCCCGGCGTCAACGCGGCCACCGCGCGCGTCCTCGCGCTAGAGGGCTGCGACGTGGTCATCCCCGGGAACCAGGGGTGCTGCGGCGCACTGTCGCTGCACTCCGGCCGCGAGGACGAGGCCCGCGCCTTCGCCCGCCGGACGGTCGAGACCTTCGAGTCCGCCGACGTCATCGTGGTGAACTCCGCGGGCTGCGGCTCGGCGATGAAGGAGTACCGGGCGCTGCTCGCCGACGACCCGGCGTGGGCCGCCCGAGCCGAGGCGCTGTCGGCCAAGACCAGGGACCTCGCCGAGTTCCTCGTGGAACTCGGGCCCCGCGCGGAACGTCGGCCACTTCCGGTCACGCTCGCCTACCACGACGCGTGCCATCTGTCCCATGCGCAGGGCGTCCGCGCCCAGCCGCGGGCCCTGCTGGGCGGCATCCCGGAGCTGACCGTCATGGAGATAGCCGAACCGGACCTCTGCTGCGGATCCGCCGGCACCTACAATCTCCTCCAGCCGGAGGCCGCCTCCGCATTGGGCGACCGCAAGGCGGTGAACGTGGACGCCACCGGAGCCGAACTACTCGTCGCCGCCAACCCCGGCTGCTCCATGCAGATCGCCACAGCGCTGCAACGCCGCGGCGCGCACATCGCGGTCGCGCACACCGCGCAGGTGCTCGACGCCTCGCTGCGCGGGCTCGGCCGTGACGCCCTTGTCGGACGCACTTCGTAAGGTCCTGACCAGGTGGTTCCGCCGCTTCCCCGGCCGGGGAGGCCCGGCCGCCACGGTTCCGGCCGTCCTGTATCGTGACTGGCCCCTGCAGGCAGGACGCGCTTACTGGGCAGGAAACGGGCCCGAGGGAGCACGAGGAACGTGTCGAACAGCTACCACTCACACCGCCGAAGAAGGAAGAGCGGCGCGGGCCGGCTCGGCCTCGCCGGCGCCCTCACGGGCGTCGTGGGCATCGCCGCCGTCGCCGCCGGGATCGTCTACTTCCGGCCGTCCGGCGACGCGGGCGGCACCGGCCGGCCGTCGCTCGCCAGCCAGGGCGAGACCGGGTCGCAGAGCGCCGCCCCGCTGCCGAAGACCGGGCCGCCCGTCAACTTCACCACCCCCGAGGGCTACGGCTACAGCCTCGCCGCCGTGAAGGCCGGGACGGACCGGCAGCCGCTCGGCGCGACCGAGGCGCCGCCGTCCGGCACGACGTACGCCTACGCCGACTACGTCCTCACCAACAGCCAGCGCAGGCCCGTCCTGCTGGACTTCCCGGCGGACCTGTTCATGCCGAAGTCGCAGGTCCCGGCGGACGCGCAGGGCCGCTGCATGCCGCAGCCGGGCATCCCCGACGACCTGTGCACCCTGCCCAACCACAGCAAGATCACCGCCCGGCTCGGCGGGTCGAAGGCGCCGGTCAACGACGACGGCGACCAGATGATGCCCGCGGGCGCCTCCTACCTGGTGCGGATCGCGACGGACCTGCCGGTCAAGGACGCGCTGTCCGCCGGCGACCTGAAGATGTACGTGTGGAACGCCCGCTACACCAGCGACCGCAAGGGCGTCGAGATCGGCTTCCCCTAGCCGGGCGCCGCGCTCACCCCGGGCTCGTGAAGCCGATGTCCTGGTAGCCGGGCTCGTAGAAGCCGCGGGCGCCCATGTTGGCCAGGTCGGCGCGCACCGCGACGAGCTGGGGACGCTGGTACAGGGGCAGGACGGTGGCCTGCTGCCAGACCAGCCGATCCGCCTCGTTCACAAGGACGTGAATCCTCGCAGGATCGACCTCCGCGATCGCGCGGTCCATGGCCGCGTCGATGGCGGCCGTTCCCGTGCGCGAATAGTTCTGCTGGACGCGGTCCCCGTGCGGCCGCGCGAAGACCGCTTTCATGGGCGACACGGGGAACGACGTGCCCAGCCAGGAGAACGGGACGATGTCGAAGTTCCCGGGGGTGACGTAGTGGTCGAACACGTCGTCGGCGGGGACGGCGTCGATGTCCACCCGGACGCCTATGCGCCGCAGTAGCGCGCGCGTGAGCTCCCCTTCCTGCTCGCTGATCGGGACGCCGGAGGGGATGACGAACCGCAGCGCGAGCGTCCGGCCGCCCTTCGCGCGGTACCGGCCGTGCCGGGTCCAGCCGGCCTGGTCGAGGAGCCGCCGCGCGGCCGCCGGGTCGTAGCCGCCCAGGTCCCCCGAGTCGTCCTGGTAGCCGTCCTGGGTGTTGACGTAGAAGTGGTTGCCGAGCGTCTGGATCGGCACGCCCAGCCCGGACAGGTCGGAGCGGGCGATGGCGCGGCGGTCGATGCCGAGCATGACGGCGCGCCGGACCCGCGGGTCGGACAGGATCGGCCCGGCGGCGTTGAACGTGAAGTGCCGCCAGTCGGGGCCGCCGGCCCTGCGCACGACCGCCCCGGGGACGGACTCGGCGCGGCGCAGGGCGCCCGCGTCCATGCCGACGTCCATCAGGTCGATCTCGTTGGCGGCGAACGCGCCGGGCATCGCGCTGGTGTCCATCGCCCGGTAGACGATCCGGTCGAGCTTGGCGGGCGGGCCCCACCAGCCTGAATCGCGGACCATCGTGACGGTCTCGGCCGTCTGGTCGATCCTCTCGAGACGGAACGGGCCCGCGGTGACCGGCATGCGGTCGATCCAGCCCGTGTTGAACGCGGCGGGCGTCGAGTAGGCCACCGCCGGATAGAGGGGGCTGAACAGGCTCCGCCAGTCCGCGTACGTCCCCGCGAAGGTCACCTTGACGGTGTGGGGGTCCGCGCCTTGCTCGATGCGCTGGATCTCCTTGTATCCGGTGATGGTGGAGACCTCGTAGCCGGGGTCGCGGCCGGACAGCGCGCGCGCCTGCGCGGCGAAGTCGCGATAGCTGAGGGGCCGGCCGTCGGACCAGTGCGCGTCGGGGTTGAGCCGGTAGGTGACGACCTGGCCGCGACCGCTGCGCCGCAGTTCCGCCGAGCGGAGGTACTCGGGCACGGGGTGCGGGACGGCCTTCTCGTCGGCGCGCATGAGGTGGGGCAGCGCGCCCTGGATCACCTGCTCGACCGAGCCTTTCGTCCCGTTGACATCGTTGAAGTTCCACTGCGACGGGAACTCGGGGAGCGGCCAGCGGAGCGTGCCGCCGTTGCGGACGTGGTCGCGCGGCGTCGGGTTGACGTCCGACGCGGGCAGCCCGCCGGCCGCGCGGGTCGTCGCCTCTCCGGGGCCCGGTCCGCCGCATCCGGCGGCGACCGCGGTCGCGGCGGCGAGCAGAAGGGCGCCCAAGGGGCGTTTCACGAACCGGCTCCGGCTTCGGCGAGGGGGTGATGGCAGGCGGCCCATTGATCGCTTTCTCGGTCGGTGCTCATAGGGCGGGGCATGGGGTCGTGCTCTTCGCATCGGCGGGCGTCCACCGCGCCCAAGGCCGCGTAACGGGGGCAGCGCGACCGGAAACGGCAGCCCGCGGGCGGAGCCGTGGGGTCGGGGAGGTCTCCCCTCAGCGGGACGCGACGTCGGCGGCGCTCCAGACGGGGATCCGGTAGCGGCACCGCGTCCAGCAGCGCGCGCGTGTACGGGTGGGCGGGCCGTCCGTACACCTCGTCCACGGAACCGATCTCCACAATGCGTCCCATGTACATGACGGCGACGCGGTCGGCGATGCGGTGTACGACCGCCAGATCGTGCGCCACGAACAGGTACGCGATGCCGAGGCGGTTGCGCAGGCCTTCGAGCAGGTCCATGACGCCCGCCTGGACCGACACGTCCAGCGCCGCGACGGGCTCGTCCAGCAGCAGGAGCCGCGGCTCCAGCGCGAGCGCCCGCGCGATGCCGACGCGCTGCCGCTGCCCGCCGGACAGCCCGTGCGGGTACCGCCCGGCATGGGCCGGCTCCAGCCCCACCAGGTCGAGCAGCTCCCGGACGCGCCCGCGCGGTGCCCGCAGGCCGTGCGCCGCGAACGGCTCGGCGATGATGTCGGCGACGCGCATCCGGGGATCGAGGGACGTGAACGGGTCCTGGAAGACGACCTGGACGTCGCGTCGCAGCGCCTTGCGGCGCGCCGGGCGCAGCGCGGCGGTGTCCTGCCCGAGCACGGCGACGCTTCCGCGCTGCGGGCGCGCCAGCCGCAGGATCTCCATCAGCGCCGTCGTCTTGCCGCAGCCCGACTCCCCCACGAGCGCGAGCGTCTCGGCCTCCCGGACGTCGAACCCGATGCCGTCCACAGCGTGGACGGTGCCCGCGCGCCGCCTGAGCAGCGTCCCCCGGTACAGCGGATGGTGGCGGACCAGGCCGTCCACCTCCAGGACGACGGGCCGCTCGCGCCGGGGCGGGCGCGCGGGCCGCGGCACGGCGTCGGGCAGCGGGAACACCGCGTCCGGGTCGGCGGTCGCCTCGGTGTTGACGCACGCGGCCGTGTGCCCGGACGGCCCGACCAGGACCGGCTCCGGGTCCCGGCCGCCGCACGCGTCCACCGCGACGGGGCAGCGCGGCCGGAAGGCGCACCCGCCGCCCGCCGCCGGCGCCTCGGGCGAGGCCCCGTCGACCGGCGCCGGGCGGGCGGCCCCGGCCGCGCCCATCCGCGGCAGCGACTGCAGCAGCCCGATCGTGTACGGCATCCGCGGGCGCCGGTACACCTCCTCCACCGGCCCCGACTCCACCGCCCGGCCCGCGTGCATCACCATGATCCGGTCGGCGAACCCGGCGACGACGCCGAGGTCGTGGGTGATCAGCACGATCGCGGCGCCGGTGGCCTCCTTCGCGGCCTTCAGCACGTCCAGGACCTGCGCCTGCACGGTCACGTCCAGCGCCGTCGTCGGCTCGTCCGCGACGATCGCGACCGGGTCGTTGGCGATCGCCATCGCGATCATCACGCGCTGCCGCATCCCGCCGGAGAACTCGTGCGGGCAGGCGCGGGCCCGCCGCGCGGCGCCGGGGATCCCGACGAGGTCGAGCAGCTCCACGGCCCGGGCCCGCGCCGCCGGCCACGTCGCGCCCGAGTGGATGCGGACCGCCTCCGCGATCTGGTCGCCGACCGGGTGGACGGGCGTCAGCGCGGACAGCGGGTCCTGGAACACCATCGCCAGGTCCCTGCCGCGGATCCGGGACAGCTCGGCGTCGGACCGTCCGACCAGCTCCTCGCCGCGCAGCCGGACCGAGCCCGTGACGCGCGCGTCCGGCGGCAGCAGCCCCACCATCGCCAGCGCCAGCGCCGTCTTGCCCGACCCGGACTCGCCGACGACGCCGAGGACCTCGCCCGCGCCGACGTCGAAGCCCACCCCGCGGACGGCGGGCACGCCCGGTGCGTACCGGACCGTCAGGTCCCGCACCACGAGGAGCGTCACCGGTCCCCCCGCCGCGGGCCGGCCTCCGGGTCCAGGACGTCGCGCAGCCCGTCCCCGAGCAGGTTCACCGCCAGGACGATCAGCACGAGCATCGCCGCGGCCGCCGCGAACGGCCACGGGCAGGCGGGCGCGGCGCCCTGCCCCGCGGCGACCAGCGTGCCGAGCGAGACGTCCGGCGGCCGCACGCCGAAGCCGAGGTAGGACAGCCCGCTCTCGGCGACGACCGCGACGCTGACGTTCACGCTCGCGTCCACGACCAGCAGCGACGCCAGCTGCGGCAGCACGTGCCGGACGATCACCCGCGCCGGGCCCGCGCCGAGGAACCGGGCGGCGAGCACGTACTCGCGCTCGCGCAGCGAGACCGTCATGGCCCGCACCGACCGCGCGCCGACCATCCACAGCACCGCCGCGAGCAGCGGCACCAGCGCCCCGCCGCCGAGCAGCGGCGCCAGCACGGCGACGAGCAGGAACGACGGCACGACGAGCAGCAGGTCGGTGCCCCACATCAGGATCCGGTCGAGCCGGCCGCCGGCGAACCCGGCGACGGTGCCGACCAGCCCCGCCAGCCCGGTCGACAGCACGGCCACGGACAGGCCGATGACCAGCGACCGGCGGGTCCCGCGCAGGGTGAGGGCGAGGACGTCGCGGCCGCTCTGCGTGGTGCCGAGCCAGTGCCGCGCGGACGGCCCCTGCCGGAACGCGGTGAAGTCGGTGTCGTCCCAGCCCCAGCGGGACAGCAGCGGCCCGGCGAACGCGACCGCGAACAGGGCCGCGAGCAGGACGAGTCCCGCGACGGCCCGCCTGCTGCGCGCGATGCGGCGCGGCAGCCGGGGCGGGCCGGCGGGCGACGGCGTCCCGGCCGGTCGCCCGGGTGCCGTGCGGGCGGCGAGTCCGGTGGTCACGCGGCGGCCCCGGACCGGACGCGCGGGTCGAGGACGCCGTGCAGGACGTCCGACGCCAGCCCCGCGGCCAGGACCCCGCACGCCGCGAGGCAGCTGATCGCCGCGACCACGTTGACGTCGCCGCGCGAGACCGCCTCGACCAGCCATTCGCCCATGCCGTGCCAGCCGAAGGCCTGCTCGCAGAACATGCCGCCCAGGACGAGGAACCCGAACGAGTAGGCGAAGTAGGTCGTCATCGGTATCAGCGCGGTCCGCAGGCCGTGCCGCAGCAGGGCCGTGCGGTGCCGCAGCCCTTTCGCCCTCGCCGTCCGCACGAAATCGGCGTGCAGGACGTCCAGCATCAGGCCGCGCTGGTAGCGGCTGTAGAAGGCGATCTGCGTCATGGCGATGGTGACGGTCGGAAGGAACAGGTGGCGTGCGCGGTCCGCCAGTCCGCCGAGCGCGCCGAACGGTCCGTAGGCCGCTCCCGGACTGGTCTCCCCCACCCAGGCGAACAGGTGCATCCCCATCGCGTCGTTGGCCTTGGCCGCGACGATCTGCAGCAGCACGGCCAGCACGAACACCGGCACGGCCAGTAGCAGGTACGAGCCGAACGTGATGAACCGGTCCGCCGCACGTCCTTGCCGTATCGCGGCGTAGGCGCCGAGCAGGATCCCTAGGGCCGACCCCAGCACCGCGCCCGGAGACATCAGCCGCACGCTCACTCCCAGCCGCCGCCACAGTTCCGCGTTGACGGGCCGCCCTTCCCACGTGCGGCCGAAGTCGCCGTGCAGGACGCCCGCGGCCCAGGTGCCGTACCGCACGGCCAGTGCCGTGCGGTCGTTCAGGTTGAGGCGGGTGAGGCGCGCGTCCACGACCGACTCGGGCGGGCGGGGCGCGCGGTCGTCGAAGTTGGACCGCGGGTCGAGCGCGACGGCGGCGAGCAGGTAGGCCAGGCTCGTGGCCGCCACGGCGAGCACCGCGTAGTTCGCGAGCCGCCGCAGCAGGAACGCCGCCATGTCCCTCCTCCCGCCGCACGCGCCGATCACACACTGTCATGGATCGATCACGCGAAGCGTGGGAGAAACGCCGACGGTTCCCGTTTCCGTTACCGGACGCCGCCGCGGGCGCCGGCGCGGAGCCGCCCCCTCGCGCCCGTGACCGTCCGGAGTGTCCTGAGCTGGGACATCTGTTCCCTGTGCCGGGTTCCGCGGCTACCATCACGGCACGCGCGCCCCCGCCGCGCGGCGCGCCGGACCCGCTGTCCTGAGGCGGACGCCGCCATCAGTGCAGGACGGTGCGCCGGACGTTTTAACATTCCATTACTTTTGATTCGGGGAGCCGCCATGGACACCGCCGGGCACGGCCGCGGGCACGCGGCACGCGCGGCGGTCCCGCTCGCCCTGGCGGCGGTCCTGGCCGTCGCCGCGACGCTGCTGCTCGGCACCCGCCTGCCCGCCGGCACGCGGCTGGTCTGGTGGCACCCCGAGATCGTCATCGCGCTGTTCTGGACGCCGGTGGCCGCCGCGCTGCTGCGCAAGCGGGCCGGGCTGCGGGTCGGCTGGCTGATGCTCGGCTCCGGGTTCAGCGCGGCCGTGTACGTCCTGGTCCTCAACCTCGCGCCGTGGTTCACGCTGCACGGCTGGGCCGGTGCCGCGTTCCTGCGGTGGCTCGGCACGTGGCTGTGGGCCGTCGACACCTACGCGCTCACGCTGGTCCTGCCGCTGATCTTCCCGGACGGGCGGGTGGTGACGCGCTGGTTCCGCCCCGTGCTGTGGCTCGCCTGGCTGGTGCCGGTCGTCGTGTGCGTCCACCTGACGGTCGACCCGGGCGCCCGCCGGTTCCACAACGGCGTGTCGGTGTACCCGTTCGAGGAGATCCCGGTCCCGATCAGCGTCCTGATCCTCGGGACGCTCGCCGGGGGCCTGCTGTCGCTCGTGGTCCGGTTCGCCCGGTCCGCTCCGGACGTGCGGCGGCAGATCGCGTGGGTCGTCTACCCCGGCGTGATCGCGCAGGCCGTGATCTTCGTCGGGGAGAACAGCGCGATCGGCGACCCGCTGCGCGACCTCAGCATCGCGGCCGTGCCGATCTGCATCGGGATCGCCATCCGCCGCTACCGGCTGTACGACATCGACCTCGTGGTCAGCCGGACGCTGGTCTACGCCGGGCTGGTCGTGGTGATCACCGGCGTGTACTTCGCCCTGGTCGGGGCGGCCGGCCTGCTCGCGCACGGATACGGGACGCTCGCCGGGCTCGCGGGCGCGATCGTCGCCGGCGCGGTGTTCGAGCCGGTCCGGCGGCGGCTCCAGCGCGCCGTGGACGGGCTCATCCACGGCGAGCGCGACCCGTACCGGATCGCGGACCGGCTGAACCGGCGGCTCCAGACCGCCGTCGACCCGGCCGCCGCGCTCGCGGTCGCCGCCGAGGTGGCCCGCTCCGCGCTGCACGCCACCGGCGTCGTGATCGAGGTGCTCGACCGCGAGGGCCGGACGGTCTCCGCGGAGGACGGCGTGCTCGGCGACCGCCCGCAGCTCGTCCCGCTGGTGTGGCACGGCGAGCCGGTGGGCCGGCTGCTGTTCGGCGTCTCCCGGCCGCCGGACGCCCGGATGTCGGGCATCCTGGCGCGCAACCTCGCCGAGCTGGCGAACGCCGCCCGGCTCACCGCGGACGTGGCGCGCTCCCGCGAGCGCATCCTGCGCACCCGGGAGGAGGAGCGCCGCCGCCTGCGCCGCGACCTGCACGACGGCCTCGGCCCGACGCTCGCCAGCCTCGCGATGACGGTGGACGCGGCACGCATCACCCTGAAGACCGACCCCGAGGCCGCCGACGCGCTGCTGGAGAACCTGCGGACGATGATGGGCCGCACCATCGGCGACATCCGCGAGCTGGTGTACGGGCTGCGCCCGCCCGCGCTGGACGACCTCGGGCTCGCGGGCGCGATCCAGGCGCTCGGCGGCGTCGTCGCGACGGGCGACGGCCCCCGGGTGGACGTCCACGTCGAGGGCGATCTGGAGCGGCTGCCCGCCGCCGCCGAGGTCGCCGCGTACCGGATCGTCCAGGAGGCCCTGACGAACGTACACCGGCACGCCAGGGCCGACTCGGCGGTGGTGCGGCTTTACCTGAACGGCGATCTGCACGTGACCGTCGACGACGACGGCGTGGGGCTTCCCCCGCAGATGCGTTCGGGGATCGGCATGTCGTCGATGCGCGAGCGCGCGGCGGAACTCGGCGGCTCCTGCACGGTGGGTCCCGGCCCGAAGGGCGGGACGCTGGTCCGCGCGCGGCTGCCGGTCAACGGCGCCCGCGGCTGAGTCCCCCGCCGGCCGTCCCGTGCCTCTCCCACGTCCCGTACCTCTCCTGGTGGGAGGGCCGGTGACCGCCCCCCGCCAAGAAGGTCGCCACCGGCCCTCGGGCTCCGTACGGCGCCGGGGCTCCCATCCCGGTCCATACGGGCCATTCACCAGAGGGTGTGCAAGAGAGAACTTACGCGGTGCGCGGTCCCGTTGCGGAGGGACACTTGTCCCGATCGATCCGGGACCGCGACGGAAGCACCGTCTGCCCTGGTCAGGGCCGAGTTCGTCAGATCCAGCCGGGCCGGGTCTCGCCTTCGGCGACCAGGACGGCCGGGCCCCGCAGGTGGCTGGTGCGGCCGTCGAGGGTGACGGTCAGCCGCCCGCCGGGGACGTCCACGGTCCACTCGCCGGGCCCGGACTCGCCGGCGGCGGCCACCGCGGCGGCCACCGTCCCGGTGCCGCAGGAGCGGGTCTCGCCGGAGCCCCGCTCGAACACGCGCATCTCCAGGTGCCGGTCCCCGACAGGGCGGTAGAACTCGACGTTCACGCCGTCCGGGTAGACCGCGGGGTCGAAGTCCGGAGCGCGGGAGAGGTCCAGCGCGGCGACGGGCCGGTCGGTGCGGCACGCGAGGTGCGGGTTCCCCATGGACACGCGCTCGCCGCGGAAGACGGCGCCGCCGATCGAGGCCTCCCCCGGGCCGAGCGCCACGGGCGCGCCCATGTCGACGCTCACCTCGCCGGACGCGCCGAGCGTCACCCGCTTGAGGCCGGCCCGCGTGGCGATGTCCCACTCGCCCGGGGCGGCGAGGCCCGCGTCGACGAGGTAGCGGGCGAACACGCGGGTGCCGTTGCCGCACATCTCGGCGATGCTGCCGTCGGCGTTGCGGTAGTCCATGAACCACTCCGCGCCGCTGAGCAATGCATCGTCGGGTCCCGCGCCGTCGAGGTCCATCGCCTTCGTCCGGACGACCCGCAGCACGCCGTCCGCCCCGATGCCGGCGCGGCGGTCGCACAGCCGCGCCACCGCCTCCGCCGTGAGTTCCAGCGCGCCGTCCGGGTCGGGCAGGATCACGAAGTCGTTCTCGGTGCCGTGCCCCTTAACAAACCGCATTCCCCGATCGTACGGTCTCGGCCGGGCGGCTCATCCGACGAGGCCGAGGGCCCGCTCCAGCAGGTCGGGGGCGTCGTGGGGCAGCCAGTGGACGCGGGGGTCGCGGCGGAACCACGACTCCTGGCGGCGGGCGAAGCGCCGCGTCGTCCGGACGGTCTCCTCCTTGGCCTGCTCCTCCGTCCACTCCCCGGCGAGGAACCGGAGGACCTGCGCGTAGCCGAGGGCGCGGCCGGCGGTCAGGCCGTCGCGCAGCCCCCGCTTCTCCAGGGCGCGGACCTCGTCCACCAGCCCCGCGTCCCACATCCGCTCGACGCGCAGCGCGATGCGCTCGTCCAGCCGCTCGCGCGGGACGCTCAGCCCCACCTGGACGACGGAGCCGTAGCGGTAGGCGTGCTCGGGCAGCGTGGCGGTGAACGGGCGGCCGGAGATCTCGATGACCTCCAGCGCGCGGACGATCCGGCGGCCGTTGCTCGGCAGGATCGCCTCGGCCGCCGCCGGGTCCCGCTCGCGGAGGCGGGCGTGCAGGGCGGCGCTCCCGTCCCGTTCCAGCTCGGCTTCGAGACGCGCCCGGACGGACGGGTCGGTCCCGGGGAACTCCATCCGGTCCAGCGCGGCCCGCACGTAGAGGCCGGACCCGCCGACCAGGACGGGGACGCGCCCGCGGGCGCGGATCCCGGTGATCGCGCCGGCGCTGAGCCGCTGGTACTCGGCGACGCTCGCGGTCTCGGTGACGTCCCAGACGTCCAGCAGATGGTGCGGGACCCCGCGCATCTCGGCGGGCGTCAGCTTCGCCGTGCCGATGTCCATGCCGCGGTAGAGCTGCATCGAGTCGGCGTTGACGGCCTCACCGCCGAGGCGGAGCGCCAGTTCCACGGCGAGGTCGGACTTGCCCGCGGCCGTCGCCCCCACGACCGCGATCACATCTGGAGAGGTCACGCCTGCAATTGTGGCAACAGATTGGGTATGGCCCTGCTTGTACGGGCTCCGCGCGAGGCCGCTCGAGGCCGCGGGGAGCCGCCGAGCCGAGGGATCCGGGGGGGAATCGCGATGTCCTTCGTCGACAAGGTCAAGGAAATGCTGGGCCAGCACTCCGACCAGGCCAAGAAGGGCGTGGACAAGGCCGGGGACATGTTCGACCAGAAGACCGGCGGCAAGTACGCCGACAAGGTCGACAAGGTCCAGGACAAGGGGAACGACTACATCGACCGCAGCAGCGAGGGCGGTACCGGTGGCGAGGCCGGCCCGAACGAGCCCCGCTAGGACGTCCTGAGGCCTTCCATGGACCAGCTAGCGACGAAGTAACCGACCCCGTAGGGCGCCTCGTCCGCCAGTAAAGCGGCCGCCGTCGCGGCCGTGGCGGGCGGAGCGCCTTCGGCGTCCATGGCCATGGCGGCGCCTGCGAGCACCTGCCACGCCGCGCGTCCGGCCGCCTGGAGTTCCGCGGAGACGCCGGGATCCAGCGCGGCGAGGGCGGTGGCGTCGGCTTTGCCGAGCGCGCGCGCGACGCCCTCGTCGTAGCCCTGCGCGCGCGTGTCGAGATACCCGGGCGCCTTCTCCGTCCGGCACGCGGATCCGTCGCCCATCACCAGCAGCGCGACCCGCGCCGCCGAACCGGCGAGTTCCGCGCCCAGCCGCAGGCACGCGTCCGGATCCGCGTCGGACGCGACGGACTGGTAGCGCGCGTCCGCGGCGAAGCCGTGCCGTTCGAGAAGCCAGTACCCGATGGTGAGGGACAGCGGCAGCGCCTCGCCGCCGTACCCGTCCGCCAGGTCGACCGGGCTCGTCCAGTCCAGCCCGTACGGGCGGAGGGTCGCGTAGGCGCCGGCCCCGTAGGCGCGCGTTTCCGCGGCCCCGCCGACGACGATCAGCGCGTCCGCGTCGCGCGCCCCGAGCCGGCCGACGGCCTCGTCACAGGCCGCGCGCAGGCCGTCCAGTTCCGGGGCGGCCCCCGCCGCGAGAGCGGGCACGAGGATGGGCGGATGCGGGCACACCGCCGCCGAGATCAGCACCGGACGATCATGCCTGGGTCGGAGCGGGGGCGGCGCATCCGGACACGGCGGCCTGGCTCTGCGCGGGACGGCCGATGGTCGGCATGCCCAGCGAGACGCCCTTCGGGCCCTCGCCCTGGCGCGCCTCCCACGCGTCGCCCGCCCGCGTACGGCGGACGTTCTGGACCGGCTTGTCGGCCACCAGGTGGTGGGGCGCCGCATAGGTCACCTCTACGGTGACCATGTCGCCGGGACGGACGGGCTCGTCCGGCGCCTGGAAATGCACCAGGCGGTTGTCGGGCGCGCGGCCCGACAGGCGCCGGGTCTCCTCGTCCTTGCGCCCCTCGCCCTCGGCCACGAGCACCTCAAGGGTGCGACCGAGCTGCTTCTTGTTCTCCGCCCAGGAGATCTCCTCCTGCAGCCCGACCAGCCGCTCGTACCGCTCCTGCACGACCTCCTTGGGCAGCTGGCCGTCCATGGTGGCGGCGGGCGTCCCGGGGCGCTTGGAGTACTGGAACGTGAACGCCGACGAGAACCGCGCCTCGCGCACCACGTGCAGGGTCTGCTCGAAGTCGGCCTCGGTCTCGCCCGGGAAGCCGACGATGATGTCGGTGGTGATCGCGGCGTCCGGGATGGCGGCGCGCACCTTCTCGATGATGCCGAGGTAGCGCTCCTGCCGGTACGACCGGCGCATCGCCCGCAGCACCGCGTCCGACCCGGACTGCAGCGGCATGTGCAGCGACGGCATGACGTTCGGCGTCTCGGCCATCGCCGCGATCACGTCGTCGGTGAAGTCCTTGGGGTGCGGCGAGGTGAACCGGACGCGCTCCAGGCCGTCCACGTTGCCGCACGCGCGCAGCAGGCCCGCGAAAGCGGAGGACCCGTCCGCCGTCATCGCGCGCACCTCGTCCGGCGCGGCGGACAGCGCGCCGAAGCCCGAGCCGTAGGCGTTGACGTTCTGCCCCAGCAGCGTGATCTCCAGGACGCCCTCGGCCACCAGCGCCTCGACCTCGGCGAGGATCTCGCCCGGCCGGCGGTCCCTCTCCTTGCCGCGCAGCGACGGGACGATGCAGAACGTGCAGGTGTTGTTGCAGCCGACGGAGATCGACACCCACGCGGCGTAGGGGGACTCGCGGCGCGTCGGCAGCGTCGACGGGAAGGTCACCAGCGACTCTTCGATCTCGACCTGCGCCTCGCTCTGCACCCGCGACCGCTCCAGAAGCGCGGGAAGCGCCCCGATGTTGTGGGTGCCGAACACCACGTCCACCCAGGGGGCGCGCTTCACGATCGTGTCGCGGTCCTTCTGCGCCAGGCAGCCGCCCACGGCGATCTGCATGCCCGGATGACCGTCCTTGACGGGCCGCAGATGCCCCAGGTTCCCGTAGAGCCGGTTGTCGGCGTTCTCCCGCACGGCGCAGGTGTTGAACACCACCACGTCGGGCTCCGCCTCGCCCGCGCGCACGTAGCCGGCCGCCTCCAGCAGGCCGGACAGCCGCTCGGAGTCGTGGACGTTCATCTGGCACCCGTAGGTACGGATCTCGTACGTGCGGGGGCTCGTCTCCATAGGCGCACTCATGACGGTCCCAAGCGTACGCGCCGGAGGGTGCGCGCCGGGCACGGATGATCACGCTGCGGTGCCCGATCCACCCGCCGAACTGCGCAGTCGTGATCGGATCGGTACCGCGACGGGACCAACGCGTACAACCGCATGACGTAGAGTCCGACCGCATGACGGACAGCGAAGGCGGGCCCGACCTGACCAAGGGGCAAGGGCCGGAGGACGCCATCACGCAGGCCGCCGCAACCGGCACGGGACCGCTCGTCGTGGTCGAGCACGTCCACAAGCACTTCGGCGAGCTGCACGTGCTCAAGGACATCAACCTCACCGTGGACCGCGGCGAGGTCGTCGTCGTCATCGGCCCGTCGGGCGGCGGCAAGTCGACCCTGTGCCGGTCGATCAACCGGCTGGAGCCCATCGACGGAGGCCGGATCCTGGTCGACGGCAAGGAGCTGCCCAAGGAGGGCAAGGAGCTGGCACGGCTCCGCGCGGACGTCGGCATGGTGTTCCAGTCGTTCAACCTGTTCGCCCACAAGACGATCCTCGAGAACGTCACGCTGGGGCCGGTGAAGGTCCGCAAGCAGGGCAAGCAGGAGTCGGAGAAGCACGCGATGGAGCTCCTCGAGCGCGTCGGCATCGCGAACCAGGCGGCCAAGTACCCCGCCCAGCTCTCCGGCGGGCAGCAGCAGCGCGCCGCGATCGCCCGCTCCCTCGCCATGAAGCCGAAGGTGATGCTCTTCGACGAGCCCACCTCGGCGCTCGACCCCGAGATGGTCAACGAGGTCCTCGACGTCATGACCGGCCTGGCCAGGGAGGGCATGACGATGATCGTGGTGACCCACGAGATGGGCTTCGCCCGCCGGGCCGCGCAGAAGGTCGTGTTCATGGCCGACGGCCAGATCGTCGAGGAGAACACGCCCGACGAGTTCTTCACCAACGCGCGCACGGACCGCGCGAAGGACTTCCTTTCCAAGATCCTCACGCACTGAGCCGCGGGGCTCCTCAGAGAAGCAGAGGTGTGACGAGTAATGCGATTCAAGCGTTTCGGCGCTCTGATCGGCGCGGGCCTGGCCCTGTCGCTGGCCGTGTCGGCCTGCGGCAGCGACAAGGAGAAGACCGAGGCGAAGACGGTCGTCCAGAAGGCCAAGGAAGACAAGAAGCTGACGATCGGCATCAAGTTCGACCAGCCCGCCCTCGGGCTGAAGAAGCCGGACGGCACGTTCGCCGGCTTCGACGTCGACGTCGCCCGGTACATCGCCAAGCAGCTCGGCGTCCCCGAGAGCGGCATCACCTTCAAGGAGACGACCTCCGCCAACCGCGAGTCGTTCCTCGGCGGCGGCCAGGTCGACCTGGTGGTGGCGACCTACTCCATCACCGACGCGCGCAAGCAGCAGGTCACCTTCGGCGGCCCCTACTACGTCGCGCACCAGGACACGATGGTCCAGGCCAAGAACACCTCCATCAAGAAGGCCCAGGACCTCAAGGGCAAGAAGCTGTGCCGCGCGGCCGGGTCGAACTCCTTCCGCCGCGTCACCGAGCCGCCGCCGGACGGCAAGCTCAACATCAAGGGCGTCACGCTGGTCGACGCGAACAGCTACTCCGACTGCGTCAGCAAGCTGAAGTCGGGCGCGCTGGACGCGGTCAGCACCGACGACCTGATCCTCGCCGGCTTCGCCGCGCAGCAGCCCGGCCAGTTCAAGGTCATCAACGACCCCTTCACCGACGAGAAGTACGGCGTCGGCATCAAGAAGGGCGACAAGGAGACCTGCGAGGCGGTCAACGCCGCCATCCAGAAGATGTACCAGGACGGCAGCGCCAAGACCTACCTGGAGAAGAACTTCACGGGCACGGGCCTGAAGCTCAACACGACCGTCCCGCAGATGGAAGGCTGCGCCTGATCCCAGGCTGAGGCTCCCCCTCGGCCGGTGCCTCCCCGGGGACGCGCTCCCCGGGGAGGCACCGGCGTGGACTCGACCGGCTGGAACGCTATGGAACAGCTAAGCAATGTTTGACTTCAGCGCCTTCTTCGACCACTTCGACGAGATCCTCCAGGGGTTCTGGGCGACGATCCGCCTGGCCGCGGCGTCGGCGGTGCTGTCGCTGATCATCGGCACGCTCCTCGCGAGCTTCCGGGTCTCCCCGGTGCCGGTGCTGCGGTCCTTCGGCACGGGCTACGTCAACATCGTGCGCAACACGCCGCTGACCCTGGTGCTGCTGCTGTGCGCCCAGGGGCTCAACGACACGCTGCACCTGACGTTCTCGTCGAACTCCTCGACGACGTACTACTGGTGGGCGGTCCTGGGCCTGTCGGGCTACACCGGCGCGTTCGTCTGCGAGACGCTGCGCTCGGGCATCAACACGGTGCCGCTCGGCCAGGCCGAGGCGGCGCGGTCGATCGGGCTGACCTTCACCCAGTCGCTGCGGATGATCATCCTGCCGCAGGCGTTCCGCTCGGTGATCGCGCCGATGGGCAGCATCCTCATCGCGATGATCAAGAACACGACGGTCGCGGCGGCGGCCAGCTACGCCGAGGTGGCGCTGGTGAGCAAGACGCTGCTGGACGCGCCGACCTTCACCGGCGGCGCGATCCCGCTGTTCATCGGGGTGGCCGTGGGCTTCATGATCCTCATCCTGCCGACCGGGTTCTTCTTCGGCTGGCTGGCCAAGCGGATGGCGGTGGCGCGGTGAGCAAGGAAGCGACGGTCCTCTTCGACGCCCCCGGCCCGCGGGCGCAGGCGCGCAACCGGGTGATGACCGTCGTGTCGGCGGTCGTCCTCCTGGCGATCTTCGCGGCCCTGGTCTGGCGCTTCAACGACAAGGGCCAGTTCGCGGGCGAGCTGTGGAGCCCGTTCGTGAAGTGGACGGTCTGGAAAGAGCTGATCCTTCCCGGCCTCGGCAACACGCTGAAGGCCGCCGCGGTCGCCGCCGTGCTGGCGATGCTGTTCGGGATCGTGTTCGGCCTCGGCCGGCTGTCGGACCACCGGTGGATCCGGATCCCGGCGGGCGCGGTGGTCGAGTTCTTCCGGGCGATCCCGCTGCTGATCCTGATCTTCCTGATGTTCTTCGTGCCGAACAAGATCAGCCCGTCGATCGCCGACTCGCAGTTCGGCACCCTGCAGCGGGTGCTGGTGGACGACTTCTTCTCGCTGTTCGGCGTGGAGATCAACGCCGGGACGATCATCGTGCCGGCGTTCGCCGCGGTCGTGTTCGGCCTGGTGCTGTACAACGGCTCGGTGCTGGCGGAGGTCGTGCGTGCGGGCGTGCTGTCCATCCCGAAGGGGCAGGCGGAGGCCGCCTACTCCATCGGCCTGCGCAAGAACGGCGTCATGCGGCTGGTGCTGCTGCCGCAGGCCATCCGGGTGATGATGCCGGCGATCGTGAGCCAGCTCGTCGTCCTGCTCAAGGACACCGCGCTCGGGTTCATCATCGCCTACGGCGAGCTGCTCAACGCGGGCTTCAACCTGATCCCGGCGAACTACCACAACAACAAGATCCAGGCCGGGATCGTCATCGCGATCATCTACATCGCGATCAACATGGCGGTGAGCCGGTTCGCGACGTGGCTCGAGGGCCGCGGCCGCCGCAACCGCAAGACCGGCGGGACGACGCTCGGCACCGGGGTCGGCACGCCGCCGGCGCCCGGGATGTCGGTCAAGGACCGGACGGCGGGCGGGACGGGGTCCGCCTCGATCTGACCAGCGCCGCAGCAGGGCGCGGGGCGCCACCGGTCACCGGTGGCGCCCTCCGCTTTCCCGGCGGCCGCCGCGCGCGCGGCGGAGGGTCGGCGATCACCCGTGACCGGCACATATCTTTCCGAAGTCAAAGCGCCCGTCATGGCCCCAACCGATCCCCGTATGCGGGACGATTCCTGGTATGACCGCTCGTGCGACCCTCCCCTACGGCTCCTGGCCTTCCCCCATCTCCGCGGCCGATGTGGCCCGCGCCCGGCTGCGCCTCAGTTTCCCCACCGTCGCGGGTGATGACGTGTGGTGGCAGGAGACCCGTCCCGAGGAGGGCGGGCGTACGACGGTCATCCATCTGAAGGGCGGTCACCGTACCGAGGTCCTCCAGGCTCCCTGGGACGCCCGTACGCGCGTGCACGAGTACGGCGGGCGGTCGTACCTGCCGGTCCGCACCGCTGACGGCGTGTCCCTGGTGTTCTCCAACTACGAGGACCAGCGCCTCCACAGGCTGGACGAGGGCGACCCCAAGCCGTACCCGCTCACCCCGGAACCGGCCGTCCAGGCGGGGCTGCGCTACGCCGACTACGTGCTGTCCCCAGACGGCACTGAGATCTGGTGCGTGTGCGAGGGGCACATCGCCGAGCCGCCCGAGGGCGGGGACACCGCCGCCGGGATCCGCCGCGCGATCGTCGCCGTCCCCCTGGACGGCAGCGCCGCCGACGACGCCGGGGCCATCCGCGAGCTCGTGACCGGTGCGCACTTCTACGCCTCGCCGGCGCCGTCCCCGAGCGGCGGGCACCTCGCCTGGGTGCAGTGGAACCACCCCCGCATGCCGTGGGACGGCACGGAGCTGCGCGTGGCGGCCATCGAGGACGGCACGACGGTCGCGCCCCGCACCGTCAAGGGCGGCCTCACCGAGTCCGCCGTCGCGCCGCTGTGGCGCGACGACGAGTCCCTCTACGTCATCTCCGACTGGCCCGGCTGGTGGAACATCTACCAGGTCGGCCTGCACGGCGAGTCCCCGCAGGCGCTGTACCCGGCCGAGGAGGAGTTCACCGGGGCGCTCTGGCAGCTCGGCGGCATGCCGTACGCGCTGCTGGAGGACGGGCGCCTCGCCGTCCTGCACGGCGAGGGCGACATGCGGCTCGGCATCTACGACCCCGAGACGCTCGACCTCGTCGACCTGGAAGTGCCCTACGAGGACTGGCACCCGCAGCTGTCCGCCGACGGGACCACGATCGTCGGCATCGCGGGCGGCCCGGACCTGCCGACGTCGGTGGTCCGCGTCGACACCACCACGGGCCGCGTCGAGGGGCTCCGCCGCGAGCTCGCCGAACTGCCCGACGTGGCGTACCTGTCGAAGCCGCGCACCGAGCGCCTCGAAGGCCCGTTCGGGCGGCCCGTCCACGCGTACGTGTTCCCGCCGACCAACCCGGAGGCCGCCGCACCGGAAGGGGAGCTGCCGCCCTACGTGGTGTTCGTGCACGGCGGCCCGACCGGCCGCGTCTCCAAGGACCTCGACCTGGAGCGGTGCTACTTCACCAGCCGCGGTATCGGCGTCATCGACGTCAACTACGGCGGGTCCACCGGGTACGGGCGCGCCTACCGCGAGCGGCTGCGCCGCCAGTGGGGCGTGGTGGAC
Source organism: Actinomadura montaniterrae (assembly GCF_008923365.1). GTDB lineage: Bacteria > Actinomycetota > Actinomycetes > Streptosporangiales > Streptosporangiaceae > Spirillospora > Spirillospora montaniterrae. Next base: position 56,822 of record NZ_WBMR01000005.1, on the reverse strand, counting down.
GTAGAGGACGCCATGGCCGCCGCCCAGGCGCTCGTCGACGGCGGCATAGCGGACCCGGCGCGGCTCGCCATCCGCGGCGGCTCCGCGGGCGGCTGGACGACGCTCGCCGCCGCCACCCAGACCGGCCTGTTCAAGGCCGCCACGTCCTACTTCGGGATCAGCGACCTGCAGAGCTTCGCCGCGGCCACGCACGACTTCGAGTCGCACTACCTGTTCGGGCTGATCGGCCCGCTGCCCGGCTTCGAGCGGGCCTACGAGGAGCGCTCGCCGCTCAACCGGGCCGACCGGACGGCGTGCCCCGTGCTGCTCCTACAGGGCCTCAACGACCCCGTGGTGCCGCCGGACCAGTCCGAGCGGTTCGCGGTCGCGCTGGCCGCCAAGAAGATGCCGTACGCCTACCTGACGTTCGAGGGCGAGTCGCACGGCTTCCGCCGCGCCGACACCGTCATCCGGTGCCTGGAGGCCGAGCTGGCGTTCTACGGCCAGACCCTCGGGTTCGAGCCGCGGGGCGTCGCTCCCATCGACCTGACGGTGGCCTGAGCCCCCGTCCCGTCCGCCGGCGGCCTCCGGGCCTCGGCGGACGGCACAGGCGCTCCGGAACACCGGGCCGGACGGGCGCAGGCCGGGCCCAGCGGGCCCGGGCCGTGCGGGCGCAGGCCAAGCGAGTGCGAGCCGGGCGGGGTGCGGGTCAGGCGGGTGCGGGTCAGGCGGCGCGCTTGTCGGCGGCGGCGCGCAGGTTGTAGACGTCCTTGTCGAAGTACGCCGAGAACGACCGGTCCGCCGTCCAGCCGCCGCCGTGGAAGCCGCCGATCACGCCGTTGATGTCGCCCTTCTGCGTCGTGTAGCTGTAGTTCAGCAGCCACGGGCTGCCGCTCGTGCCGCCGTAGAAGCCGGTGCAGTCCATCCGGATCTGGTACGTGGACTGCCGCGCCGTCGTCGTCCGGCAGTAGATGGGCCGGTCGCGCGGGTCGAAGGCGATCTTCGGGTAGCCGGCCACGTTCACCGTCTTGCCGACGCCCTGGTTGATCGCGAGCCGGTTGTAGCCGACCGCCTTCTGGATGGTCTTGCCGCTCCGGTCGTTCAGCGCGATGAACCCGAAGTCCAGGTCGGGGTCGGTGCTGGTGATCCAGCGCTGGTCGACCAGCAGCATCTTGGCCGTCCACGTGCCGTAGGGGCGCTTCCCCTGGTCGTACTTCGGGACGAACGCCACCTTCGTCGCGTACTGCTTGCCCTTGCCGCCGTGGATGCAGTGCGCGGCCGTGATCAGCAGCCGCTGCGACGAGCTCTGCACGACGCTCGCCGTGCAGAAGTGGTCGCCCTGGCCGTTGTTGAAGAACAGCGCGCCGATCGTCGGCACGCCGCCGAACGCCTTGGACTGCGCGATCGACTGCGCGGTCAGCGTCCGCCCGGACGCCGCGCCGCCCGGCCGGTCGATGGGCGTCGCCGCGGCCATCCGCTTCGCCGTCCAGTAGCGGGACGCGTCGCCGGCGTCGGCCGCGCTGATCCGCATGCTCGCGGACGTGTCGGCCACCGTGCGGCCCTGGGCGTCGCCCTCCGTGTACCAAACCGTCGCGGCCCCCGCCGCGACGATGCCGGCGCAGGCCCCGCCCGCGGCCGTCCACCGCATCCACCGATTGCGCATCGCGCAAAACTACCGATCTCCACGCCCCCGCACAACGAGAACGATCACACCCGTCAGCGCGCGAACTCGATCGCCCGGGACTCGCGCACCACGGTCACCCGGATCTGCCCGGGATAGGTCAGCTCGTCCTCCACCTGCTTGGCGATGTCGCGGGCGATGACCTGCGCCTGGATGTCGTCCACCGAGTCCGGCTTCACCATCACCCGGATCTCCCGGCCCGCCTGCATCGCGAAGACCTTCTCCACGCCCTCGTGCTTCTCCCGGGCGATCTGCTCCAGCCGCTCCAGCCGCTTGACGTAGGCCTCCAGCGACTCCCTGCGCGCCCCGGGGCGGCTGCCGCTCACCGCGTCCGCCGCCTGCGTGAGCACCGCCTCGACCGTGCGGACCTCGACCTCGTTGTGGTGCGCCTCGATCGCGTGCACCACGTCCTCGTCCTCGCCGTACCGGCGCGCTATCTCCGCCCCGATGAGCGCGTGGCTGCCCTCCACCTCGTGCGTGAGCGCCTTGCCGATGTCGTGCAGCAGCGTGCACCGCTTGGCGACCTCCACCGGCAGCCGCAGCTCGCTCGCCATGATCCCGGCGATGTGCGCGGACTCGATGAGGTGCTTCAGCACGTTCTGCCCGTAGGACGTCCGGTACCGCAGCCGGCCGAGCAGCGCGATCAGCTCCGGGTGCATGTCGGCGATGCCGACCTCCACGAGCGCGTCCTCGCCGGCCCGCACGCACCGCTGCTCGACGTCGCTGCGGCTGCGGTCGTAGACCTCCTCGATCCGCTGCGGGTGGATCCGCCCGTCCAGCACGAGCTTCTCCAGGGTCAGCCGCCCGACCTCCCTGCGCACCGGGTCGAAGCAGCTCAGCAGCACCGCCTCCGGCGTGTCGTCGATGATGAGGTTCACGCCGGTGGTGGTCTCGAACGCGCGGATGTTGCGGCCCTCGCGCCCGATGATCCGGCCCTTCATCTCGTCGCTCGGCAGGTGCAGCACCGACACGACCGACTCGGCGGTCTGCTCGCTGGCGACCCGCTGGATCGCCAGCGTCACGATCTTGCGGGCGCGCTTGTCGCCCTCCGCCCGCGCCGCGTTCTCGATCTCCCGGGTGATCGGGATGGCCTCCCGCTTGGCCTGGTTCTCGATCGCCGCGACGAGCTCGCCCTTGGCCTGCTCGGCGGTCAGGCCGGCCGCGCGCTCCAGCACCTTGCGGCGCTCGTCCTCGACCTCGGCGAGCTCCTTCTTGCGCGCCTCCAGGGACCGCTTGGTCTCGGCGAGCCGGTCCGCCCACTCCTGGAGCCGGCGCATCTCGCCGTCCAGGCGCTGCTCCCGCTCCGCGAGCCGGGTCTCCCTGCGCTCCAGATCCTCTCTGGCGGTCCGCAGGTCCTCCCGGAGGGCCCGGGCCTCCTCCTCGGCGTCCGCGCGCGCCGACGCGGCGATCCGGTCCGCCTGCGCCTCGGCCTGCTCGCGCGCCTCCCGGGCCTCCTGCTTGGCCCGGCTCCGGATCCCGTCGGCCTCGCTCTGCGCGCGGGCCATCTCCGCCGCCGCCTTCCCGGGCACGCCGGGCCGCCACAGTATGACGATGACGAGAGCGACCAGGGTCACCAGCAGCGCTGCACCCAGCAGGACGCTCTCCATGAGGCAGATCCTTCCTCGCCGCGGGCCCGCCCGGGATCGGGGCCCTGACTAGCGAGGATTTACTCGCGCCAGGCGGACGGCCGGGTACACGGCACCGCCGGGCCGCGGGCGCGCCCCGGGAGTTCCGGCCGGTTCCGGTCGACGAACGTGTCCTGTATGCCTCTCAGCTGCTGGAACGTGCTCGGTCGTATGGCAATCCGCGAGACGCGGAGTAACTCCTCACTGCCGTAACGGTAAGCGGCATGGAGGTAATGAGCAAGCAAACCCCGGGCATTCCGGACTAACCGAACGTGCGCGTGAGTCCTTCCTTACCGCTTCCCCTGACCGCCCGCACCCCGCGCCACCTGCCCGATCGTCCGGCGCCGGAGTCAGGGAAGGAACGGCGCGCCGTCAGCCTGCCCGTCATTCCCGGCGTGTCGCCCCGACCGGAACGCCGGGTCAGTCGAACGGCGGCGGCTCGTCGGGGAAGGCGTCCGGGTCGGTGCCCTCGTCGGCGAGGGCCTCCTTGACGACCCGGTAGGACAGGCCCGGCGGGTAGCCCTTGCGGGCGAGCATGCCGACGAGCCGGCGCATGCGCTTGGCGGGGTCGACTCCCCTGGTGCCGCGGAGCTTGCGGTCGACCAGTGCGCGCGCGGTCCGCTCCTCCTGGTCGGGTTCGAGAGCCTCCACCGCGTCGCTGACGGTCTCGTCCGCGACGCCGCGACGGCGCAGCTCGGCGGCCAGCGCCCGCCGGGCCAGCCCCCGTCCGGCATGCCGGGACTGCACCCACGCCCGTGCGAACGCCTCGTCGTCGATGAGGCCGACGTCGGTGAACCGGCCGAGGACCTTCTCCGCCACCTCGTCGGGGATGTCCTTGCGCCGCAGGGCGTCCGCGAGTTGCGCGCGGGTGCGCGGTGAGGACGCCAGCAGCCGCAGGCACACCTCCCGGGCCGCGGCCTCGGGATCCCCGGGCTCCCGCCCGCCGGACCCCGCACCGCCCTTCTCACGAGCCCCGCGGCCCCGCCGTCGCTCAGCCCTACGCTCCTCCACACCCCTCACCTCCCGCATCCAGCCAAGCCGCCGTGCCCAAGGCAAGCCCACACCCGCCCCCGCACCCCGCCCGCAAGCGAGCAAGAATCAGCCACCGCGACCGACGCCGTGGTTCATAGCTGGCCATGCGCCGAACTCGACTGGCGCATTCACGACCGAGCAGGGATCAGGGACCGCAACGGACACGCAGGTTCGTGCCCAGCCACGCGCCGACCTGCCCCGCCCGCAACACGCCACCGCGAAGCAGCGCACTCACGATCGAGCGAGGACCGCGGACCGCAACGGACGCGCATGTTTGTGCCCGGCCACGCGACGACCCCGACCGTCGCGATCGCGAGCGAAGCCAAGTTCGAGCTTGCGAGAACTTGATCGCGCAGCGAGCCCCCTGGGCGAGTCGGAGCGATGCAGCGATCGCACGTATTGCCCGCCGAAGGGAGGGCCCCCAAGGCCCGACCGCCAAGGGCAATACAAGAAAACTAGAGCGACGGCGCCGTCGGGGAAGGTCCGCGCATCGGCGTGCCGGTGCGCGGTGGGGCGCCGCCGCCCTGCATACGAGATCATCGCTCACTCTTCGTCAGGAGTCACCCGGAACGGGGGATTCGCCGTCAGGAATCACCCGTGGCCTTGCCCGCCTTGGCCTTCTTCGCCGCGGTGGCCCGGCCGGTGGCGGGGGCCGGGGCGGCGACGGGGGCCGGGGCGGGGTCGGCGGCGCCGTCGACCGGCACGGCGGCCGGCTCGGCCTCCTTGTCGACCTTCGGCCCGATACCGAGCTTCTCCTTGATCTTCTTCTCGATGCCGTCGGCCATGTCGGGGTTGGCCTTGAGGAAGTTGCGGGCGTTCTCCTTGCCCTGGCCGAGCTGGTCGCCGTCGTAGGTGTACCAGGCGCCGGACTTGCGGACGAAGCCGTGCTCCACGCCGAGGTCGATGAGGCCGCCCTCGCGGCTGATGCCCTGGCCGTAGAGCAGGTCGAAGTCGGCGACCCGGAACGGCGGGGCCATCTTGTTCTTGACGACCTTGACGCGGACGCGGTTGCCGACGGCCTCGGTGCCGTCCTTGAGGGTCTCGATGCGGCGGACGTCCAGCCGGACGGAGGCGTAGAACTTCAGCGCGCGGCCGCCGGTGGTGGTCTCCGGCGAGCCGAACATGACGCCGACCTTCTCGCGCAGCTGGTTGATGAAGATGGCGGTGGTCTTGGTCTGGTTGATGGCGCCGGTGAGCTTGCGCAGCGCCTGCGACATGAGGCGGGCCTGCAGGCCGACGTGGCTGTCGCCCATCTCGCCCTCGATCTCGGCGCGGGGGACGAGCGCGGCGACGGAGTCGATGACGACGATGTCGATCGCGCCGGAGCGGATCAGCATGTCGGTGATCTCCAGGGCCTGCTCGCCGGTGTCGGGCTGGGAGACGAGCAGGGCGTCGATGTCGACGCCGAGCTTGCTGGCGTACTCGGGGTCGAGGGCGTGCTCGGCGTCGACGAACGCGGCGATGCCGCCCTTCTTCTGCACGCTGGCGACGGCGTGCAGGGCGATGGAGGTCTTGCCGGAGCCCTCGGGGCCGTACACCTCGACGACCCGGCCGCGGGGCAGGCCGCCGATGCCGAGCGCGATGTCGAGGGAGATCGCGCCGGTCGGGATCACCTCGACCGGTGCCCGCGCCTCCTCGCCCATCCGCATGACGGAGCCCTTGCCGAACTGCCGCTCGATCTGGGCGAGTGCGGTCTCGAGAGCCTTCTCCCGGTCGTTCGCTGCCATGTGAGATGTCCTTCGCGTTGTGACTTGTCGGCTCTCGGCCGCTGGTTGCGATGTCGAGGGCGACGTTACGGCGGGCCACCGACACTTTCGAGATGCGGGCGCGGTTGTGGACGACGACACCGGCCGGGGCCAGCTTACCGAACACTCGTTCGATCATCGCCCGGTGTGCCGATTCGGGTGGGAATCACCGTGCGCGCCTTGGTCCGGACCCCGTACGCTGGCGCCGTCAACGGAGGGTTCCATCATGACGCTGACCGTCCTCTTCTGCGTCGATCCGATCCACCCCCGGCGCGTTGACCCCCACTATGCACGCGAGGCCGCGGCCGTGCGGGACCACTACGGCGAGACGGCGCTGCTGGACCACGACGCGCTGCGGCGCGGGGACGTGGAGGCCGCGGTGCGCGCGGTGCCGGCGGACCTGGGTCCCGTCTGGTATCGCGGCTGGATGGTCACCGGCCCGGAGTACGCCGCGATGGCCGGTGTCCTGAAGCGGCGCGGGACGGTGCTGCTGACGCATCCCGACGACTACACGCGCGCGCACGAGCTGCCCGGCTGGCACGACACGTTCGCGGGGCTGACACCGCAGAGCGTGTGGCGCCCCCTCTCCCCCGGGCAGGATCCGGGGGACCTGAACGCGCTCGCCGAGCTCGTCCGGCCGCTGCGGCCCGGCCCCGGTGTGGTCAAGGACTACGTGAAGTCGCGCAAGCACGAGTGGGACGAGGCGTGCTTCGTCCCGGACGTGAAGAACCTCGCGCAGCTGCGCGACATCGCCGCCAAGATGATCGCCCTGCAGGACGAGTACCTGGCGGGCGGCCTGGTGGTGCGCGAGTTCGAGTCCTATGACGGCGAGGGCGAGGCGCGCGTGTGGTGGGTGGACGGGGAGCCCGCCCTGGTGGGGCCGCATCCGGACACGCCGGGCGTGGAGCCCGATCCGGAGCTGGACGCGGTCGCGCACGCGGTCCGGGCGCTGGGCTGCCGCTTCATCACGACCGATCTGGCGCGCCGCACCGACGGCGAGTGGCGGGTGGTGGAGGTCGGCGACGGCCAGGTCAGCGACCTGCCCGCGTCGGTGGACGCGATGGACCTGTACGCGCACCTGCCCGTCCCGGACTGACGTACGGCCGGGGCTCCGCACGGCATGTGCCCGAGGCGTGACGGAACCGGCATATGCCCTCTTCCGTCCCATGTTGGGCCGCCCCTAGGCTGTGGCCGCTGTTCAGCCCCCTTGCGAAGGACGTGTTCGCCTTGCCTCCTCAGGAGCCCGGTCGCCGGCTCAGTTCCCGCAGCGTCAAGGTAGGGATGGTGAGCGCCCTGTCGCTGACCCTGGTCGCCTGCGGTTCCAGCTCCACCACGGCGCGGTGCGTCGACCGCAACGCGCCGTCGGGCAAGGGCGGCTACAAGGTGGTCTCCGACAGCTACTGCGATGTCGACGACATCGACAACGGAAGCACCGGCTCCTACAACCGGTACTTCTGGTACTACGGCGGCAAGCGGGGATCGAACGGTTTCGTCTCGGGCGGCAGCCAGTACCGGCCGAGCGACGGGAAGATCAAGTCCGGGAGCGGGAAGACGCTGAGCCGGGGCGGCTTCGGCGGCAGCGGCAAGAGCGGGGGCTGACCGTGCGCCGGACGCGTTCGACGCCGAGGGACGGCTGGGCCGAGAAGGTCGAGGCGCACGGGCTGGCGTTCCACCGGACCGCGCACCCCGAGCATCTGACGCGCCCCTACTGGGACGAGTCCGTGCACTACGTCTTCGACATAGACGAGGTGCTGGCGCTCGAGGCGGTCGTCGAGGAGCTGCACGGGATGTGCCTGCAGGTGGTGGAGCACGTCGTCAGCACGGGCCGGTACCACGTGCTCGGCATACCCGACTGGGTGGCGCCCCTCATCGAGGAGTCGTGGCGGCGGCGCGACCCGCACCTGTACGGGCGGTTCGACCTGCGTTACGACGGCCATGGTCCCGCCAAGCTGCTGGAGTACAACGCCGATACGCCGACCGCGCTCGTCGAGAGTTCGGTAGTGCAGTGGTACTGGCTGCAGGACGTGTATCCGAACGACGACCAGTGGAACTCCATCCACGAGCGGATGGTCGCCCGGTGGAAGGACCTCGTGCCGCGTCTCGGCGGCGGGCCGGCGCACTTCGCATGGACGACGGACGACGAGACCGGCGAGGAGGTCATGACGATCGCCTACATGCAGGAGACTGCCGAGGAGGCGGGCCTGCCGGGCGTGGCGATCGCGATGGAGGACATCGGCTGGGATCCGGTGCGGCGCCGGTTCGTCGACATGGACGAGCAGGAGATCCGCACGCTCTGCAAGCTCTACCCGTGGGAATGGATCGTGGCGGAGCCGTTCGGGCGGGAGATCCCGGGTGCTCCGACGTCCTGGATAGAGCCGATCTGGAAGATGGTCCTGTCGAACAAGGCGCTGCTCGTGCTGCTGTGGGAGCTGTTCCCGGGGCATCCCAACCTGCTGCCGACGTATCTGAACACGCCGTCGGGCCTGACCTCCTACGTGCAGAAGCCGCTCCTGGGCCGGGAGGGCGCGAGCATGCGGATCGTCGCGCCGGACGGCAGCGAGCAGCGGACCCAGGGCGACTACGGCGCGGAGGGCTTCGTCTTCCAGGAGTTCTGCGCGCTGCCGGAGTTCGACGGCGAGCATCCGGTGCTCGGCGCGTGGGTGATCGAGGACGAGCCGGCGGGCGTGGGCATCCGCGAGACGTCGGGGCTCATCACCGATGACACGTCGTCGTTCGTCCCGCACCGCATCGCGCTGTAGCGCGGTGAACTGTAGCGCGATGAAGCGGCGGTGCTACTGGAGCCTGGAGGGGACGTCGAAGGTGGCGACGACGGCCTGCCAGACCTGCTTGGCGGGCTCGCCGTCCGCGAGGGCCTGCTCGATGGTGCGCCCGCCCAGTTCGGCCATGACGTAGTCCTTGGCCACGCTCTGGGCGTAGGCCTCGCCGAATTGCTGGTTCATCCGGTCCCAGAAGACTGTTAGGCGCACGCGTCCACGCTATCCGACGGACGGCCCGTCCAAGGACTGCGCGACCTCGCCGGGGACGGCGGGGCCGGTCCCTTGGCGGTACTGGCGGTGCAGGCCGGTCAGGTAGCGTTCGACGCCTTCGACGACGCGGGCCGTCCGGTAGGAGGGGAAGACGTCGAAGGCGTGCTGCCCGCCCTTCATCTCGGCGTAGATGACGGGCGCCTCGGAGACGTCGCGCAGCCGTTCGACGAAGCGGCGCGCCTCCGGGACGGGGATGAGCGAGTCGTGGCTTCCGTGGATGACGAAGAAGGGCGGCGCGTCCTTGCGGATGTAGGTGACGGGTGACGCCTTTGCGTACGCCTCGCGGTTCTCCTCGAACGGCAGTTTGACGACCATCTTCTCCACCAGCCGGGTGGATCCCATGGGGACGGGCCATGGGCCGGCGTCCACGAAGTTGTAGACGCCGTAGAAGGGGACGGCGCCCTGGACGGTGGTGTCCACGTCCTCGAAGCCGGGCTGGAAGTCGGGCACGTTCGCCGTGAGCGCGACCATGGCGGTGAGGTGGCCGCCCGCGGAGCCGCCCGTCACGCACAGGAAGTCGGGGTCGGCGCCGTACTCCTCGGCGTGCTCCTTGTACCAGGCCAGGAACCGCTTGAGGTCGATCAGGTGCTCCGGCCAGGTGGCGCGCGGGCTGAGCCGGTAGTTGACGTTGAATCCGACCCATCCCTGGACTGCCATGTGGTTGAGCAGGGGCAGCCCTTGTTCGCGCTTGTCGCCGATGACCCATGCGCCGCCGTGGATCTGCATGAGCCCCGGCCGCAGCCCGTCGGCGGGGCCGTCCTTCGCCGGGCTGTAGACGTCCAGCTTCAGGCGGAGCCGGCCGTCCTGGTGGTAGACGACGTTGCGCTGCACCTTCACGCCCTTGCGCGGGATCAGGCACAGGGGCGGGACGAACAGGGGCGCCAGCGGGAAGCGCGGTGCGCCGTCCGGGTCGAGGTCGAGGGGGGCTCCGCTCTCCCGGAGCGTGACGACGGTGCGGCGGGACGCCAGGATGATGGCGGCGGTCCCGGCGGCGGCGAGGACGCCGAGGACGAGGCCCGCCCAGCCGGCCCAGCCGTCCAGCCCGCCGTACGCGGCGGTGAGGGCGAGCGCGGCGATCTCGGTGACGAGCAGGTGCGGGGCCATCTCGATGGTGAGCCAGCCGGAGAAGAAGCTCGGTACCAGCAGGAGGGCGCTGCGCCTGGGGGCGTGCGCGTTGGCCGCCAGAAGGGCGAAGATGATCCCGAAGGCGAGCAGCAGGTAGGGCATCGCGACTCTCAGCAGTCTTCTCGGCGGCATGCGTCCTACCGGTAGACCATGCCCATACAAGCGCTTGCTTACAACGTGACGCGCGCCACGCCTTCGCATTCTGTCGGACCCGCGAGGCAGTATGGCGCCATGGGCGGTGACGTGCTCGAACGCTTCTCCCCGGCGACCCGCGAATGGTTCACCGGGGCGTTCGCCGCGCCCACCCCCGCGCAGGCGGGGGCGTGGGAGTCGATCGCCGGCGGCGACAACACCCTGGTCGTGGCGCCGACCGGGTCCGGCAAGACCCTGGCCGCGTTCCTGTGGTCGCTGGACCGCCTCACCGCGGCCCGGCCGAGCACGGGCTCGCCGGGCCCCGGGGAGCCCGACGCCGCGGCGAAGCCCGATCCGCTGCGCCGCTGCCGCGTCCTGTACGTCTCACCGCTGAAGGCCCTGGCCGTGGACGTGGAGCGCAACCTGCGCGCACCGCTCACCGGCATCCGGCACGCCGCCCGCCGGCTCGGCCTGCCCGAACCCGACGTCCGGGTCGGGATGCGGTCGGGCGACACCCCGGCCGACGAGCGCCGCCGGCTCGCCGTGAAGCCGCCCGACATCCTGATCACCACGCCGGAGTCGCTGTTCCTGATCCTCACCTCGCGCGCCCGCGAGTCGCTGCGCGGCGTCGAGACGGTGATCGTCGACGAGGTGCACGCCGTCGCGGGCACCAAGCGCGGCGCGCACCTGGCGCTGTCCCTGGAGCGGCTGGACGCCCTGCTGGAGCGGCCCGCCCAGCGGATCGGCCTGTCGGCGACCGTGCGCCCGCCGGAGGAGGTCGCGGCGTTCCTCGGCGGGACGCGGCCCGCGTCGGTCGTGCAGCCGGGCTCGGACAAGGTGTTCGACCTCGACATCGTCGTCCCCGTCGAGGACATGGGCGAGGTGGGGCAGTTCGTCGCGGAGTCCGGCACGGCCGACCCGCGGCAGCGCAGCATCTGGCCCCACGTGGAGGACCGGCTCCTCGACCTGATCCAGGCGCACCGCTCGACGCTGGTGTTCGCCAACTCGCGGCGCCTGGCCGAACGGCTCTGCGGCCGCCTCAACGAGCTCGCCTATGAGCGCGTGACGGGCGAGCCTCTCCCGGAGAACCACTCCCCCGCCGAGCTGATGGCCGAGGCGGGCTCGGCCCGGGGCGCGCCGCAGGAGATCGCGCGCGCGCACCACGGGTCCGTCTCCAAGGAGGAGCGGGCCGGGATCGAGAACGCGCTCAAGGAGGGCCGCCTCCCGGCGGTCGTCGCCACGTCCAGCCTGGAGCTGGGCATCGACATGGGCGCGGTCGACCTGGTCGTCCAGGTGGAGTCGCCGCCGTCGGTGGCGAGCGGCCTGCAGCGGGTCGGCCGCGCCGGGCACCAGGTCGGCGCGGTGTCCAAGGGCGTCATCTTCCCCAAGTACCGCGGCGACCTCGTCCAGACGGCCGTGGTGGCCGAGCGGATGCGCGGCGGCGAGATCGAGGAGCTGCACTACCCGCGCAACCCCCTCGACGTGCTCGCGCAGCAGATCGTCGCGATGGTCTCCATGGACGAGTGGACCGTCGACGACCTGGAGTCCCTCGTCAAGCGCGCCGCCCCGTACGCGACGCTGCCGAGGTCGGCGCTGGAGGCGACCCTCGACATGCTCGCCGGGCGCTATCCCAGCGACGAGTTCGGGGAGCTGCGCCCGCGCCTGGTCTGGGACCGCGTCACCGGCGTCCTGCACGACCGGCCGGGCGCGCAGCGCCTCGCCGTGACCAGCGGCGGCACCATCCCCGACCGCGGCCTGTTCGGTGTGTTCCTCGTCGGGGAGAAGTCGTCCCGGGTAGGCGAGCTCGACGAGGAGATGGTCTACGAGTCGCGGGTGGGCGACGTGTTCGTCCTGGGCGCAAGCTCGTGGCGGATCGAGGACATCACCCCCGACCGCGTCCTGGTCTCGCCCGCGCCTGGGCAGCCCGGCAAGCTGCCCTTCTGGCACGGCGACGCGCTCGGCCGCCCCGCCGAGCTGGGGCGCGCGCTGGGCGCGTTCACCCGCGAGCTGGCGGGGCTGCCCGCCGAGGAGGCCCACGAGCGCGTCACGTCCGCCGGGCTGGACGCCTGGGCCGCCGGGAACCTCGTGTCGTACCTGGGCGAGCAGCGGGAGGCCACCGGGCACGTCCCCGACGACCGCACGATGGTCGTCGAACGGTTCCGCGACGAGCTCGGCGACTGGCGTATGGTCGTCCACTCTCCGCTGGGCGCGCGCGTGCACGCCCCGTGGGCGCTGGCCATCGCGGGCCGGCTGCGCGAACGGTACGGCGTCGACGCGCAGGCCATGCACGCCGACGACGGCATCGTCATCCGCATCCCCGACATGGACGAGCCCCCGAGCCTCGACCTCGCGGTGTTCGACGCCGACGACATCGAGCGGATCGTGGTGGACGAGCTGGGCGGCTCCGCGCTGTTCGCGGCGCGGTTCCGCGAGTGCGCCGCGCGCTCCCTGCTGCTGCCGCGCCGCCGCCCCGACAAGCGGATGCCGCTGTGGCAGCAGCGCCAGCGCGCCGCGCAACTGCTGGCGGTCGCGAGCAAGTACCCGTCGTTCCCGATCACGCTGGAGACGATGCGCGAGTGCCTGCAGGACGTGTTCGACGTCCCGGGCCTCGTGCAGCTGATGCGCGACATGTCCGGCCGCAAGGTCCGGCTCGTCGAGGTGGAGACGCCCGAGCCGTCGCCCTACGCGCGCTCCCTGCTGTTCCACTACGTCGGCGCGTTCATGTACGAGGGCGACTCGCCGCTGGCGGAGCGCCGCGCCCAGGCGCTGGCGCTCGACTCGGCGCTGCTCGCCGAGCTGCTCGGCCAGGCCGACCTGCGCGAGCTGCTCGACCCGGACGCCGTCGCCGACATCGAGCGCGAACTCCAGCGCCTGGCGCCCGACCGCCGCGCCCGCGACCTCGAAGGCGTCGCCGACCTGCTGCGCACCCTCGGCCCGCTCACGACCACCGAGGTCGCTCTGCGAACGACCCTGGCACCCGACACCGCCCCGGATCCGGATCGCGAACCCGGCCCCCTCGATGCCGACGCCGCGGCGCCGGACGTTCTTGTCCACGCGTCGCGGTGGCTGGAGGAGCTCGAGGCCACCCGCCGGGCGATCCGCGTCCGCGTCGCCGGGGAGGAGCGGTGGGCCGCGATCGAGGACGCGGCGCGGCTCCGGGACGCGCTCGGCGCGCCGCTGCCCGTCGGCGTCCCCGAGGCGTTCCTGGAACCAGTGGACGACCCGCTCGGCGACCTGGTGTCCCGCTACGCGCGCACACACGGGCCGTTCCGGACCGGCGAGGTCGCGGTGCGCTTCGGGCTCGGCGCGGCCGTGGTCGCCGAGACGCTCCGCCGGCTGGCGGGCGCGGGCCGGGTCGTCGAGGGCGAGTTCCTGCCCGTCGAGGCCGTCGCGGGCCCGCTGACCAGCGAATGGTGCGACACCGGGGTGCTGCGGACGCTGCGGCGCCGGTCGCTGGCGCGGCTGCGCGCCGAGGTGGAGCCGTCGCCGCCGGAGTCGCTCGGCCGGTTCCTGCCCGTCTGGCACGGCATCGCGGGCGGGTCGCGGCTGCGCGGCATCGACGCGCTCGTCCAGGCGATCGAGCAGCTCCAGGGCGCGGCGGTCCCGGCGTCGGCGCTGGAGTCGCTGGTGCTGCCGTCGCGGGTCGCGGGCTACTCCCCCGCCATGCTGGACGAGCTGACGTCCGCCGGCGAGGTGGTCTGGGCGGGTCAGGGCGGGCTGCCCGGCGGCGACGGCTGGGTCGCGCTGTACCTGGCCGACACCGCGCCGCTGCTCATGCCGGAGCCCGCGGAGATCACCCTCACGCCCGCGCACCAGGCCGTGCTGGACGCCCTCGACGGCGGCGGCGCGCTGTTCTTCCGCACCCTCTCCGACCGGGTGAACGCGCAGGTCACCACCTCCGACGCCGACCTCGCCACGGCCGTGTGGGACCTGGTCTGGGCGGGGCACCTGACCAACGACACCCTCGCCCCGCTGCGGGCGGCGCTCGGCTCGGGCCGGCCCACGCACCGGTCGCGGACGACCCGGCGCGGCCGTCCCGTCCTGCCGTCCAGGACGGGCCCGCCGACGGTCGCGGGCCGCTGGTGGCCGCTGCCGGGGCGCGAGACCACCGCGACGCTGCGCTCGCACGCGCTGGCGGAGGCGCTGCTGGAGCGGTACGGCATCGTCATCCGGGGCGCGGTGGCGGCCGAGCGCACGCCCGGCGGGTTCTCCGCGGTGTACCCGGTGCTGCGCGCGTTCGAGGAGAGCGGCCGGTGCCGGCGCGGGTACTTCGTCGAGGGCCTGGGCGCCGCGCAGTTCGCGCTGCCCGGGGCGGTCGACCGGCTCCGCGCGCTGCGTCCGGCGGCCGCGGCGCCCGACGACATCTCCGCGCTCTGGGAGACGCCCCGCAAACCGGACGTCCGGGCGCTGGTGCTCGCCGCCGCCGACCCCGCGAACCCGTACGGCGCCGCGCTGCCGTGGCCCGGCCGCGACGACGAGGTCGCGAGCGGCCACAAGCCGGGCCGCAAGGCGGGCGCCCTCGTCGTGCTGGTCGAGGGGCGCCTCGTCCTCTACGTGGAGCGCGGCGGCAAGACGCTGCTGACCTGGGACGACGACCCGGACGTGCTGCAGCCCGCGGTCGACGCGCTCGCGCTCGCCGTGCGCGAGGGCGCGCTCGGCAAGCTGACCGTCGAGCGCGCCGACGGCGCGGCGATCAACGACTCGCCGCTCGCCGCCGCGCTGGAGTCGGCGGGCTTCCACCCCACCCCCCGGGGCCTGCGCCTGCGCGCGTGACGGGGGTTCAGCGGCGGCCCTTGAACATGGAGATCAGGCCGCGGAGGGCGCGCTCGTCGAGGGAGCCGAACGGGTTGTCGTGGACGAGGTACGTCCAGGTCGCGGACGGCCGCTTGAGGCCGGCGGCGTCGAGGTCGACGCCGGCCTCGGTCGCGGTGAGGTCCGCGAACGCGGCCGCCGCCCGCCGCCGGGCGTCGCCGAGGAGGCGCTTGCCCGCCGGGACGGCCTCCCGGTTGAACTCGACCAGCGGGTCCAGGCCGCGGCCGAGGGAGCGCAGGTGGATGCCCTCGCGCAGGTCGGCGAGGAAGGCCAGGTGCTCGGCCCAGCAGCGGTCCAGCTGGTAGAGGACGACCTGCCGGGCGGCCTCCGCGACCGCGTCCGCACCGGCGATCTTCACCAGCTCGGCGTGCTTTCCGGGGGCGTCGGCGGCCATGGCCTTGTCGGCGGCGTCGCCGGTCAGGACGGCGTCGCGCTCGGTGAGCACCTCGCGGCGCTGCAGCCCGATCAGCTGGTTGTAGCGCCAGGTGTTGCGGTGCAGTTCGAGGTCGACGCCCTCGGCGACGCGCTGGGCGTGGCCGACGATCCAGTGCGCGCCCTTGTCGTCGACGCGGCCGTCGTCCGCGGCGGGCCCCTTGTAGGTCTCGTCGGGCGCGTAGCGGGTGACGAGGTCGTCCTGGAGGCTGGTGAAGAACACCGACCCGCCGGGGTCGCCCTGGCGGCCGGCGCGGCCGCGGAGCTGGTCGTCCAGGCGGCTGCTGTGGTAGCGGCCGGTGCCGATCACGAGCAGGCCGCCCGCGTCGGCGACCTGGTCGCGGCGCGCCGCGTCCCGGTCGGCGGGCGCGGTGCCGGGGACGGGTACGCCGGGGCCGCCGCCGAGCCGGATGTCGGTGCCGCGGCCCGCCATCTGGGTGGAGACGGTGACCGCGCCGGGCGCGCCGGCCTCGGCGATGATCGCGGCCTCCTCGGCGTCGTTCTTGGCGTTGAGGACGACGGGGTCGACGCCCGCGCGGACGAGCCGGCGGGCGAGCCGCTCGGACTCGGCGACGTCGCCGGTGCCGACGAGGACGGGCCGCCCGGCGGCGTGCGCCGCGACGATCTCCTCGACGACCGCGACCTCCTTGTCGGCGGTGGTGGCGTACAGGCGGTCGGGCTCGTCGTCGCGGACGCAGGGCCGGTTCGGCGGGACGACGGCGATCTGCAGCCCGTAGAACTCGGTGAGCTGCCCCGCGACGGCCATCGCGGTGCCGGTCATCCCGCAGCGGACCGGGTAGCGGCCGACCAGCTCCTGCACGGTGATCGAGTCGAGGATCTCCCCGGACGGCGACGCCGCCAGCTCCTCCTTCGCCTCGACGGCCGCCTGCAGGCCGTCCGGCCAGCGCTGGAGCAGCGCGACCCGGCCGCGCGACTCGCTGATCAGCTTCACGGCGCCGTCGCGGACGATGTAGTCGACGTCGCGGTGCAGCAGCACCTCGGCGTGCAGCGCGACGTTCACGGCGGTCAGGGTCGCGAGGTTCTCGGGGGCGTACAGGTCGAGGCCGAGGACGCGCTCGACCTCGCGGGTGCCCGCCGCGGTTAGCTGGACGTTGCGGGCCTCCTCGTCGGTGGCGTAGTGCAGGCCGGGCCGCAGCCGCCGGACGAGGTCGGCGTACCGGGGGTCGGCGGGGTCGCGGTCGGCGGCGCCGGCCAGCACCAGCGGGACCATCGCCTCGTCCACCAGCACCGAGTCGGCCTCATCGATCAGCGCGACGGACGCCGCGGCCTGCACGGCGTCGGCGGGGTCGGTGACGAGGCGGTCGCGGAGCAGGTCGAAGCCGATCTCGCTGACGGGCCCGTACACGACGTCGGCGCGGTACGCGGCGCGCCGTTCGTCGGGCGTGGAGGACTGGCCGATCGAGGCGGCCGTCACCCCGAGCATGGCGTAGAGCGGTCCCATCCAGGCGGCGTCGCGGCGGGCGAGGTAGTCGTTCACCGACATGACGTGGACGCGTTCGCCGCGCAGCGCGTATCCGGCGGCGGCGAGGGCGCCGGCGAGGGTCTTGCCCTCGCCGGTGGCCATCTCGGCGACGTGCCCGGCGAGCAGCGCCAGGGTGCCGGTGAGCTGGACGTCGAAGGGCCGCTCGCCGATCGCGCGGCGGGCGGCCTCGCGGCCGACCGCGCAGAACTCCGGCAGGTCGGCGATCAGGTCCGGGGCGGACGCGGCGGCGGTCAGCTCCGCGTCGGTGAGGCCGCGCACCCGCTCCTCGCGCCGTCCGGCCTCCTCGGCGACGGCGCGGAAGGGTGCGAGGTCGACGCTTCCGGGCTTCTGGACGAGCCGCCGGAATCGGTCACGCAGCGCCATAACGCCCCCTCGATGGCTCGGTCACGGTCCCCCCAACGGCCGGGTCGGATCCCTCGTTCCACATGATCACCGCGGAAGGTCTCCGGAAGATCTCCGGGAGGTCTCCGCACGAGGTCTGACCTCGAATTCATCCCCAAGATGGATCCCCGCGAGCCCCTTGTTTGAGACCATGAAGTCATTACGGGGTTGCGGTGGCCACGGGGAGAGCGTCACCGCGGAACGGGGTTTCGCCATGACACCTACGGCACGGTGGGCCGCCGCGCAGCGGCGCAAGCGCCAGATCATCAGCCAGACGGTCATCGACCGCGCGCTCAACGACCCGCGGCGCCATGACCAGCCCGCGGCCGTCGCCGCGCAGGGGAAGTAAGAACCGACCGGTCACCCGGCGCGCGCCGGGTGACCGGACACGAGTGAGCGCCCCCGTTTCAGGCGGGGGCGCTTCGCCATGCCCACATGAGGTCCCGCCGCCCGGCCGGGTCCGGCGCGGCGCGGGGCGGGGTCAGTCCTCGCCCGCGGAGAAGACCTCGTCGCGGGCGCGCTCCAGGGCGGCGTGCAGGGCGCCGCGCAGCACCGGGTTGCCCTCCACCTCCGTCACCGCGACGGTGGGACGGGTGGGGCTGATCCGCCCCACGGCCCGTTCGATGCGGGTGGCGAGGGGCGCCCCGCCGGCCCGTCCGAGGCTGCCCGACAGCACCACCAGCCCCGGGTCCAGGACGATGTTGACCGAGGTCACGCCGTAGGAGAACCGGTTGGCGAGCTCGTCCAGGAACGCCCCGCCGCGGGACTCGTCGGCCGCCGCCGCCTGGACGCACTCCACCGCGGTCGCCTCGGTGATGCCGTGCTCGTGCGCGAGGGCGCGGACCCCGTCCGCGCCGACCAGGGCGCCGTAGCCGCCGGCGAGGGTCGGGATGCCCCACGAGGTCGACTCGGTGACGCCGCCCTCCTCCTCGGGGACACGGCGGGCGGTGCTCAGCGGCAGCGGCGCCCCCGGGACGGGCAGGTACCCGATCTCCCCCGCGCCGCCGGACCGGCCGCGGTGCAGCCGGCCGCCGAGCATCACCGAAAGGCCCATGCCGCGGTCGAACCACATCAGCGCGAAGTCGTCGGTGTCGCGCGCGGCGCCGTAGGCGCGCTCGGCGACCGCGGCGAGGTTCACGTCGTTCTCGATCGTCACCGGACGGCGCAGGTCGGTGCGCAGGGCGGCGAGCACGCCCTCGTGCCAGGCGGGAAGGTCGAAGGAGAACTGCACGTCGCCGGAGCGCGGGTCGACGACGCCGGGGGTGCCGATGACGAAGGCGCTCAGCCGGTTCAGCGCGACCTTGGCGGAGCGGCACGCCTTGACAACCGCGTTGTGGACCATCTTGACGGGCTCGTCAGCGCCGTTCGGATCGACGGTAACCTGGGCGACCATGCGTCCGGTGATGTCGGCGACGCCCGCGGTGACACCGTCCGGCCCCACCTCCAGACCCGCGACGTAGGCGCTCGACGGCACCACGGCGTACAGGGCGGCGTTCGGCCCGCGGCCCCCGGCCTGTTCCCCGACGACCGCCACCAGTCCGCGCTCCTCGAGCCGGGACAGCAGTTGGGAGGCGGTGACCTTGGAGAGCCCGGTGTGCTCGCCGATCTGCGCGCGCGTCAGC
Organism: Actinomadura montaniterrae; assembly: GCF_008923365.1. Taxonomy (GTDB): domain Bacteria; phylum Actinomycetota; class Actinomycetes; order Streptosporangiales; family Streptosporangiaceae; genus Spirillospora; species Spirillospora montaniterrae. The sequence continues at coordinate 37,705 of NZ_WBMR01000005.1, read as the reverse complement.
GGGCCGTGCTCGACGAGCAGGTCCAGCGCCGCGCGGTCGTTCAGCTCACGCAGCAGCCGCGGTGTTCCCGGGCGTCTGGCCATGCTGGTACCCCTCGATGTCTCAATCCGCTAACGGGCGGTTTTGTTTAGGAAAGTTTCTTGTTAGTTTACCCGCAAGCGCCGACCGACCCCTCATCCGGGGAGGGGCGTGCAGAGCGCCGACTGGCGAGCAGGGCGCCCGCGAGCGACGCGACGGCGAGCGGGGCATGTCCCGGACCCTAAAGGGTCGGGGCGTGCTCCACTCGCACCGCAGGCCACAAGGCCCCGCGAGGCGATGCCGGAAAGGAACCCCCAGTGAAGTACATCAAGGTTGCGGCCACGGCGGCCGCGATCGCCCTGGCCGCCACGGCCTGCGGCGGCGGAGACGGCAAGAAGGACGACGACTCCGGCGCGGGCAAGGACCCGGCGCAGCTCAAGGTCTGGATGATGGGCGACGGGACCACCGAGCAGACGAACTTCCTCAAGGGCGTCGAGACGGAGTTCAAGCAGAAGCACCCGAACACGGCCGTGCAGATCAAGTACGTGCCGTGGCCGCAGGTCGCCACCACCTTCCAGAAGGCCGCCGCCGGCGGCGAGGGCCCGGACGTGACCGAGCTCGGCAACACCGACGTCCAGTCGCACATCGAGCAGGGCAACCTCGCCGACGTCACCGACGAGATGTCGGGCTGGGCGGACAACAAGACCCTGAACAAGACCGCCATCGCCAACGACCAGGCGGACGGCAAGACCTACGCCGTGCCGTGGTACGGCGGCGTCCGCGCCATCTGGTACCGCAAGGACTGGTTCGACGAGCTGAAGATCCAGCCGCCCGCGAACTGGGCCGACCTGGTCGCCGCCGCCAAGAAGGTCCAGGACGCCAAGAAGGTGCCCGGCATCGGCGCCCCGAGCGACCAGACCAACGCCCTGGTCAGCTTCATCTGGGGCAACGGCGGCGAGGTCGCCGTCAAGGACGGCGGCAAGTGGACCGGCAAGCTCGACCAGCCGCAGGCCGTCGAGGCGGTGAACTTCTACGCCGGCCTCGTCAGCAAGGAGAAGGTCGCGCCGGAGAAGTACGTCGGCAAGAACGAGCTGGACGGCCCGCAGCGCGACTTCGCGCTCGGCAAGCTCGGCATGTACATCGACGGCAGCTGGGCGCTGGCGCAGATGAAGAAGATCTCCCCGAAGAACGCCGACAAGTGGGCGGTCTTCCCGATCCCGGCCAAGACGGGCGGGAACGCGCCGGTCATGGCGGGCGGCTCCGACCTCGCCGTCTGGAAGGACAGCAAGGCCAAGAAGGCCGCGTTCGACTACATCACGATCCTCAACAACGCCGCGAACGCCAAGAAGTGGGCCGACATCAGCGGCTTCTCGTCGATGCGGTCGGACGTCCAGTTCTCCGACCCGGCGCTGGCGCCGTTCACGCAGATCGCGACCAACACCAAGTTCACCCCGATCAGCGCCGGCTGGGGCGACTTCGAGCAGTCCAAGAAGGTGCTGCCGAACGCGGTGAAGGCGATCATGCAGGGCAAGTCGGCCGACGACGAGATGAAGAAGGCCAACGAGCAGGCCAACGAGCTGCTCAACCAGTAGCACCGAGCGTCCGGCGGGCCCGCGCCGCATGTCCCCCGCGGGCCCGCCGGACTCGGTGAGGCCACCCGTCCCCGCTGATCGGAAGCGTTCATGCTCGACACCGCTCCCGCGGTGCGCAGGCCGCCGGGCCGCAGACCGTCCGGCCGCGGGCGCCCGCGCCGCCGGCCCCGATTCGGGCCCTACCTGCTGATCGCGCCGACCGTCGTCGTGATCGCCGTGCTGATGTTCTGGCCGATGATCCAGATCGGGATCATGTCGTTCCAGAAGGTCGGCAACCGCCAGCTGCGCGGCGAGCCGGCCGAGTCGGTCGGCACCCAGAACTTCGACACCATCCTCAAGGACCCGCTCTTCTGGGCGGCGTTCCGGCACACCGTGCTGTTCGCGATCGTCGCCGTCAGCCTGACCATGGTGATCGGCACGCTGGTCGGGCTGCTGCTCAACAAGCTCGGCAAGCGGATGTCGAGCTTCGTCTCCGGCGGCGTGATGGTCGCCTGGGCGACCCCGCCGGTCACCGCCGCGATCATCTTCAGCTGGCTGTTCGGCTCCACCGGCGGCCTGGTCAACTGGTTCCTCGACAAGCTGCCGGACGCGCTGGTCGGCGGCGGCTGGAACGACTACAACTGGTTCTCCACGCCGCTGTCCACCTACACGGTGCTGACGGTCTGCGTGGTGTGGCAGGCGTGCCCGTTCGTGGCGGTGTCGGTGCTCGCCGGGCTGAAGAGCGTCCCGAGCGAGCTGTACGAGGCGGCGCGGGTGGACGGCTCCGGCCCGTGGCGGACGTTCTGGAGCCTCACCTACCCGATGCTCAAGCCGATCTTCCTCGTCGTCCTGGTGATGTCGATCATCTGGGACTTCAAGGTGTTCACCCAGCTGTTCATCATGTCCGGGATGGCCAACCGCGACGCGTTCAACCTGTCGCTGTACGGCTACTCCGAGGCGTTCGGCGCGCTCAACCCCAAGCTCGGGATGGGCTCGGCCATCGCGGCGGTGCTCACGCTGATCCTGCTCGTCGTCACCGCGCTGTACGTGCGGGTCATGGTGCGTCAGGGGGAGACCCGATGACCCAGGCAACCCTCAAGGCGGGACGGTCCCGGCGCGGCCGGCCGGCCGCGCGGAAGCGGGCCCGCAAGATCGGCCTCAACGGGCTCGGCGTGCTGGTGTTCGTGCTGGCGGTGTTCCCCGTCTTCTGGATGGCGTCCACCGCGTTCAAGCCGAACAGCGAGATCTTCAGCACCACGCCGAAGCCGCTGCCGACGCACCCGACGCTGACGCACTTCGACTTCGTCCTGAACGGCGGCATCGCGCAGGTGTCGTTCTGGACCTACTTCCGCAACAGCATCCTGCTGGCCCTGATCACCGTCGTGGCGTCGAGCCTGCTGGCGCTGCTGGCGGCGACGGCGGTGGCGCGGTTCCGCTTCCGGTTCCGCACCACGTTCCTGGTCATGCTGCTGGTGGTGCAGATGGTGCCGTGCGAGTCGCTGGTCATCCCGCTGTTCCTGGACCTCAAGCGGCTCGACATGCTGAACACGCTGCCGGGCCTCGCGGTCGTCTACATCGGGTTCGCGGTGCCGTTCGCGATCTGGATGCTGCGCGGCTTCGTCGCGGCCGTCCCAAAGGAACTGGAGGAGGCCGCCGCGATCGACGGCGCCGGCCCCATCCGCACCTTCTTCACCGTCATGCTCCCGCTCGTCGCGCCCGGCCTGGTCGCGACCAGCATCTTCTCGTTCATCACCGCGTGGAACGAGTTCATCTTCGCCTTCACGTTCCTGGACGACCAGGACAAGTACACCCTGCCGATCATGCTGCAGTTCTTCTTCGGCCGCAGCAGCACCGCCTGGGGGCCCATCATGGCAGCGTCGACGCTGCTCACCATTCCCGTCATCGCCTTCTTCCTGCTCGTCCAGCGCCGCATGGTGTCCGGGCTGACCGCCGGGGCGGTGAAGGGGTGACCGCCGACGACACCGCGACCACCGGCGAGATCGCCCGGCTGGCGCGGGGCACCCTGCTGCCCTCCTTCCCGGGCGCGGCGGCGCCGCGCTGGGTGCTGGACGAGCTGGAGGCGGGCCTCGGCGGCGTGACGCTGTTCGCGCTGACCGGCAACGTGCCGAGCCCGGAGTCCCTCGCCGCGCTGACCGCGCAGATGCGCAAGGCGGGCGACCCGTTCATCACGATCGACGAGGAGGGCGGCGACGTCACCCGGCTCGGCGGGCACGCCACCGGCAGCCCGTACCCGGGCAACGCCGCGCTCGGCGCGGTCGACGACCCGGAGCTGACCCGGCGGATCTACCGCTCGCTGGGCGCGGAGCTCGCCGAGGTCGGCGTCAACCTCAACTTCGCGCCGTCGGTGGACGTCAACACCGCCGACGACAACCCGGTGATCGGGACGCGCTCGTTCGGCGCGGACCCGGACCTCGTCGCCCGGCACGCGGCGGCGGCGGTGACCGGCACGCAGGAGGCGGGCGTCGCCGCCTGCTGCAAGCACTTCCCGGGGCACGGCGCGACCGTGGACGACTCGCATCTCGGCGTCCCGATCGTCGACGCCGACCTGGAGCTGCTGGACCGCCGCGAGCTGGTCCCGTTCCGGGCGGCGATCGCGGCCGGCACCCGCGCGGTGATGACCGGGCACCTGAACCTGCCCGCGATCACCGGCGGGGTGCCGGCGACGCTGTCCCGTGCCGCGATCACCGGGCTGCTGCGCGAGCACCTCGGCTACGACGGCGTGATCGTCACCGACGCGCTGGACATGCAGGGGGCGAGCGGGAAGATCGGCATCCCGGAGGCGTCGGTGCGGGCCCTGATCGCGGGCGCGGACCTGCTGTGCCTCGGCCCGAACGAGCACGCCGAGACGCTCCGGGCGACGCTGGCGGCGATCGACGAGGCGGTGCGGACCGGGCGGCTGCCGGCGGCTCGGCTGCACGACGCGGCGGAGCGCACCCGGCGGCTGCGCGACTGGCTTGCCGGCAGCAGCCCCGCCGCAGTGGACCGCGCCGCCGGCCTGGAGGCGGCCCGCCGGGCCGTCCGCGTGACCGGCGCGCTGCCCGGCTGGAACGGGGCGCCGCTGGTCGTCGAGGCGGAGGCCACCGGCAACATCGCGGTGGGGCCGACGCCCTGGGGCCTGCACCCCTGGGCGCCCGACGCCGTCCGGGCCGCGGGGGCGCCCGGAGAGGCGGAAGGTGTCCTGGAACGTGCCAGGGGGCGGGGTCTGGTGGTCGTGCTGCGGGACGCCCACCGGCACGCGGCGCAGCGGGCGCTCGCGAACGCCCTGCTCACCGCCCGCCCGGACGCGGTGGTCGTGGAGATGGGCCTGCCGGTCTGGCGGCCCGGCGCGGCCGTCTACCTGGCCACCTACGGCGCCGCCGCCGCCAACGCCCAGGCCGCCGCCGAGCTCCTGGGGCTGGTGTCCGCCGCCTGAGCGCGGCCCGAGAGCCGTGGCGCGCCCGCCGGTCAAAGGCCCGGTACCAGCGGGCGCGCCACGTTCCACACACCCGGAAGACCAGACAGCCCCGCACTGATCTCGCCCAACGACGCACCGACCGAGACCGTTCGCGATCGCCGAGCGAAGCCGGATTCGAGCAAAGCGAGAATCCGGCTTCGCCCAGCGGGCCCCCAGAACCGACCGCCAGGGGTAATGCGATAGACGGAGCTTAGCCGTCCTTGCCCAGCCACGCGACGACCCCGACCGTCGCGATCGCGAGCGAAGCCAAGTTCGAGCTTGCGAGAACTTGATCGCGCAGCGAGGCCCCCAGGGCCGAGCCGGAGCGATGCAGCGATCGCACGCATTGCCCGCCGAAGGGAGGGCGCCCAGCGCCCGACCGCCAAGGGCAATGCCATAAGCAGAGCCCGACCAGTCCGATCGGCAAGGGATAATACCTACATGCGATTGTCCGCCCGGGTCGACTACGCGTTGCGTGCCGCCGCGGAGCTGGCGGTGGCCGGGAGTCACCCGGTGACCGCGGTCCAGCTCGCGGAGGCCCAGCAGATTCCGCCCAAATTCCTGGAGAACATCCTCGGTCAGCTGCGCCGGTCGGGGCTCGTCCGGAGCCAGCGCGGCCCTGAGGGGGGCTACTGGCTGGCGCGTCCGGCCGAGCAGATCTCCCTCGCCGACATCATCCGCGCCATCGACGGGCCGCTGCTCGGCGTGCGGGGCGAGCGCCCCGAGCACGTCGGCTACGAGGGCCCTGCCCGGTCCCTGCAGGAGGTGTGGATCGCGTTGCGTGCGAGCGAGCGCGCCATCCTCGAGCGGGTGACTCTCGCGCACATCGCCGCCGGCGAGCTGCCTGAGGGGGTCCGCAAGCTCACCGAGGACCCGTCCGCTTGGGAGAGCCCCTCCCTGATCTAGCGGCGGGTCGGGACCGTGCCGGAAGGCGATGTCGTCTGGCTGACCGCCCGGCGCCTGCACGAGGCGCTCGCCGGGCGGCCGCTGACGCGTGCCCAGTTCCGGGTGCCGCGCCTCGCCACCGCGGATCTGCGGGGCCGGAGGGTGCTGGAGGTCGTGTCGCGCGGCAAGCATCTGCTGATCCGTGTGGAGGGCGGCCTGACGATCCACACGCATCTGCTCATGGAGGGCCGCTGGCAGATCCGGGCGGCCGGGCCGTTGCCGCGCGATCATCGGGTCCGGCTGGTGCTGGCGAACGCGGAACGGCAGGCGGTGGGGCAGTCGCTCGGCCTGGTCGAGCTGCTGCGCACCGCCGAGGAGGACGCGGCCGTCGGGCATCTCGGCCCGGACCTCCTCGATCCCGGCTGGGACGACGATCTCGCCGCGCGGGCCGTCGCGCGGCTCGAGGAGCAGCCGGACCGGGCGGTCGGCGAGGCGCTGCTCGACCAGACGCGGCTCGCGGGGATCGGCAACGTCTACAAGGCCGAGGTTCTGTTCCTGCGCGGTGTTCACCCCTGGACGCCTGTGGCCGGGGTCCCCGACCTCCCCGCTCTCGTGGAGCTCGCTCACCGGCTCCTGGACGTCAACAAGGCGCGGCACGGCCATGTCACCACGGGGAACATGGGACGTGGTCAGGAGCACTGGGTGTACGGCCGCGCGGGGCGTCCGTGCCGCCGCTGCGGCACCCGGATCGAGCGCGCTCCGCAGACGTCCGGGGTGGGCGACCGGACGGCCTTCTGGTGCCCTCGCTGCCAGCCGGCCCGTTAGGACGCACGTTCGGCGCGGCGGGCGGCGGCGCCGAGGATCTCCAGCCGGATGAAGCCGGCGCCGCCGGCCCGGATGAGCAGCCAGTACGGCCCGAAAACGCGGCGCGCGAACGCGTCCGTGCCGCGTACCCGCGTCTCGAACGCCAGGAGGGAGCCGGGGCCGTCGGGCGCCACGCGCAGCGACATCGCGACCTTCGCCCAGCCGGGGTCCTCGAAGGCGGTGAACGCGGCGGGGTCGCCCGGTTCCACCGGCGCCGTCTCGGGGCGGACCCGCCAGAACTTGGCGATCTTGCCTTTGACCAGCTCCGTGCCCTCGTCCCGGAGCAGGGTCGGGGTCGGGAACGTCTCGACGAGGGGGCCGCTGAGCCGGGTGCGCCCGGCGGAGCGGAGCGCCATGAGGCGGCGCGACACGGGCAGGTCCTCGGCGGCCAGGGTGGTCAGGGCGTCCCAGACGGCGGCGGGTTCGGCCCGGACGCGGCGGGTGTAGCGGGAGCGGAAGTCGGCCTCGGGCAGGACGCGGTCGAGCAGCAGCGGGGACCCGGCGGACGCGGGCGTGGCGGGCGGGGTCGGGTGCTTCACGGGCTCTCCTTCGTGGCGAGCGCGGCGACCGCCGCGTTCGCCAGCCGGTCGGCGAGGCCGGGCGGCGCTTCGCCGCCCGCCAGGAACAGGTAGGTGTAGATCGGGCCGAGCAGCAGCGCGTGAACGAAGGCGGGGTCGCCGCCGGCCGGCTCGCCGCGCGCGCGGGCCCGGTCGAGGATCTCGGCGACGAGCGCGCGCTCGGCGTCGATGACTCCGGCCTGGAAGCGCGCGGCCAGCGCCGGGTCGGCCGACAGGTCGGCCGCCAGGCCCGGCAGGACGAGCCGCGCGTGCGGGGCGGACAGCAGGTCGATGATGTGCTCGGCGAGCGCGGCCAGGTCGCCGCGCAGCGAACCGGAGTCGGCGGGCGCGACGGGATGCGGGCCGTGCACGGTGACGGCGAAGACCATCTCGGCCTTGGACCGCCAGCGGCGGTAGATGCCCGCCTTGCCGACCCCGGCTCGCGCGGCGACGCCGTCGATGCTCAGCGCCTGATAGCCGGACTCCGCCAGCAGCGCGCGCACCGCGTCCGCGACGGCCTGGTCCACGTGCCCGGAGCGGGGGCGGCCTCGGTTCATGGCCCGAGCATAAACGAAACGGATCGATCCGTAAATGAAATCGGAGTGGTCGGCGCCCGTCCCGCGCCTCGAGGTCGCGGACGGGTCGCCGCCGGATCGCGGGTCGCCGGATCCTGCGCCCGCAGAAGCATCCTCCGATTGCGATCGTTCCAAGTCAATTCTCGGGTTTTCTTATCGATCCCCCAGGTCTACCTTTGGGCGCGTGACCCTCGACGACCTCCGCGTGTTCGTGGCCGTCTGCGCGGCCGGCAACCTGAGCGCCGTCGCGCGCGACCTGTCGTGCAGCCAGTCCGCGGTCAGCCAGCACGTCAAGCGGCTCGAACGGGAGACCGGGCTGGTGCTGCTGGAGCGGCGCCCGCGCGGCGTGCTGCCCACCCGCGCCGGCCGGATCCTGCACCAGGCCGCCACCGAGGGCATCGCCGGGATCGACGCGGCCCTGCGGCACCTGGACGACCTGCGCCGCGGCGTCGGCGGCACGGTCCGGATCGCGACGGGCGCCACCACCGTCCGGCATTTCATGGCCGCCGGGGTGGCCGCGTTCCGTGCCCGCCATCCCGAGGCGGCGCTGCAGTTCGAGACCGCCGCGTCCAGCCGCAGCTGCCTGGAGGCGGTGCGGGCGCACACCGCGGACCTGGCGTGGGTCACGATCGGCCCGCCCCTCGACGGCGTCGAGCAGCGGGCGTCCTGCGAGCTGCCGTGGATGCTCGCCGTCCACACCGGCGACCCGCTGGCCGCCCGCGAGACGATCGCCCTCGACGATCTGGCGGGCATCCGGCACATCGAGCTGCCCGCGCACTCGACGTCCCGCGTCCACCTGGAGATGCATCTCGAACGGCACGGGGTGCGGCTGACGTCCACGACCAGCGTCGCCGACTGGGACACCGCGCTGCTGCTCGCCGAGCTCGGCCTCGGCCACGCGATCCTGCCGGCGCTGCCCGGCTGGGGCGGCGGCCGGGGCGAGGTGCGGCTGATCCCGATCCCGGACCTGCCGCCGCTCACCGCGGGCTGGGCGGCCCGGCGCTGGGACGCGCTGAGCCCGCTGGCCATCGAGTTCGCCGACACCGTCCTGGAGCACCTGCGCCGCTGACCCCGCCGGGACGCCCCCGGAGAGCACGCGCCACCGGCAGAGCGCGCCCAGAGAGCGCGCCCAGAGAGCGCGCGCCGCCGGCAGAGCGCGCCCAGGACAGGGAAAGGCCCGGCCCCAGGAGAGGGGCCGGGCCTTTTCCGCTCGGATCCGGGTCCGCGCCGAGGATCGCGGCGGCGCGGGGATCCGCGATCTATGCCGATCAGGTCTGCGCCTGGAACATCCAGTGCTGCTTCTCCAGCTGGGCCGCGATGCCGATGAGCAGGTCCTGCGTGACGGGGTCCGGCTCGTCGGTCGCCGCGATCCGCTCGCGGAACCGCGCGATGATCTGCGCCAGCACGTCGGTCACCGCCGCGACGACCTTGTCGTCGGCCAGGTATCCGGCCTCCAGCTGCGGGATCTCGGTGCGGTCGGCGAGCGTGCGGGCACGGCCGTCGGGGTTCACGCCGATCGCGACGGCGCGCTCGGCGACGTCGTCCTGGCCGGCGCGGGCGAGGTCCACGACCTCGTCCAGGTGTTCGTGCACGACCTTGAAGTTACGGCCGGTCAGGTTCCAGTGCGCCTGCTTGGCCACGAGCGAAAGATCGATGAGGTCCACGAGGGCGCCCTGCAGGGCCTGCCCGGTGACCTTCAGTGCCTCGTCCGAGAGCGGGCTCTTGACGGCCGCCATGATTCGGGCTCCTTCCGCGTCGTTACGGGATGTCCGTTACAACGGGGAAGGCTGCCCGCCTATGCCGAGCTCATGCGTGAGACCGCGCACACCCGCGGCCCCGGTCGGGGCATGAACCCGGCGCCGCGGCGCGCACCGCGGGCCGGTACCGGCGACTAGGCGGCGACCATGTCGCCGCGGAACTCGCCGGTGATCTCCTCGGGGGTCTCCGGAATGCGTTCGGCGGGGATCCGCTCGTGCTCGGGCGCGCCCGCCATGACGGGCTCGTGCTGCAGCTCGGCGAGGGCCAGCGAGTCGGCCACCTCCCTGAGCACGTGCGACAGCGGAACGCCCAGCGCCTTGCAGATCGACGAGAGCAGCTCGGAGGAGGCCTCCTTCTGCCCTCGTTCGACCTCGGACAGGTAGCCGAGGGAAACCCGCGCGGCCGCGGACACCTCACGGAGGGTGCGTCCCTGGCGCAGCCGCAGCTGCCGCAGTACGTCACCGAGCAGCTGGCGAAGCAGGACCATCGTCTCGCTCCCTCCCTCAGTTCGGACCATCTGCCGGTTCCACCGTACCCGGCTTGACGGTGGCCATGGCAGACCGTTGATTTCGTGTTCGCTCGGAACGTAACGCTGTAATCAGCCCCTAACTTCCCGATCTTCCCGAGCGTCCCCGGTCTCGACCTCGGCGTCAAGTCCCAGCAGCTCGCGTCTGAGCAGCTCAAGCGCGTGCACGACGGTCATCCGGCGGAGCACCGCGCGGATCTCCGGGCCGGTGCCGGGCACGGGGAGTTTCGGCCTGACCACGGTGCGCGTATTCCCGGGTCCGGTCACGCCGATATAGACCGTTCCCACCGGGGTGCCGTCCTGTGGCTCGGGGCCCGCGACGCCGGTCACGGCCAGCCCGTACGTCGCGCCGAGCCGGTCCCGGACGCCCTCCGCCATCGCCGCGGCCACGTCCGGGTGGACGGCGCCGTGCTCGGCGAGCAGCACGTCGGAGACGCCGAGCAGGCGGTGCTTCAGCTCCGTCGCGTACGTCACCATCCCGCCCGCGTAGGTCGCCGACGAACCAGGCATCGCGGTCAGCTCGGCGCCGATGAGGCCGCCGGTCAGCGACTCGGCGACCGCGACGGTCGCGGACCGCTCGGCGAGCAGCCGGTGGACGACGCGGTCCAGCGTCTCGTCCTCCACGCCGTAGACGACGGGGCCGAGCAGCTCGCGGACGCGCTTGTCCACCTCCGCGAGACGGCCCTCGGGGTCCGCGCCGGCCACCGTGATCCGGATCTTGACCTCGGCCGGATCGGGCAGGTAGGCGAGCTTCACCCCGTCCATCGCCTCGACCTCGGCGAGCCGCGTCGCGACGACCGACTCCCAGATCCCGGCGGTGCGCAGCGTCCGGCGGGCGACCGCGGGCAGCCCGGCGATCCCGGCCAGCTCCGGCAGCACCACCTCGTCCATGATCGTGCGCATCTCGAACGGGACGCCGGGCAGCGCGTAGACGATCCCGCCGTCCAGCTCGACGCGCAGGCCGGGCGCGGTGCCGGCGGAGTTGCGCAGCAGGCCGGCGCCCTTCGGGACCTCGGCCATGCGGAACGCCATCGGCTGGAGCTCGCGGCCCGCCGCCTCGGCCCGCTCGTGCAGGCGCAGCTCCAGCGCCGGGTCGCGGACGAGCACGACGCCCGCGGCCTCGGCGAGCGCGTCGCGGGTCACGTCGTCGTAGGTGGGGCCGAGCCCGCCGGTGGTGATGACCGCGTCGGCGCGCTCCAGCGCGGACCGCACCGCCGCGACGATGACGTCCATCTCGTCGCCGACGACGACGCTGCGGGTCACCTCGACGCCGTGCTCGGCGAGCCGCCTGCCGAGCCAGGCCGCGTTCCCGTTGATCGTGTCGCCGAGGAGCAGTTCGTCCCCGACGGTGAGCAGTTCGACCCGCATCGCTTCCGCCTCCCCGTCGCCGGTCCCCCGAATCTACCGGCGGGGGACGACGGTCCGCGCGGCGCGGCGCGGGCGGTTGCGGGCGACGGCGGCACGGGGCGCCGGGTTGACCGCACGCGTGGCCGAATCAGGACGAACAGCTCTTTGCTCGACTTACACCCGCTCGTCCGATCGGTCCCGCATATCGCATTTCGTTCGCCGGGAAAAACGTGAGCCGTGCATTGTGTCACACACCCGCGGGGCCCCGCACACTGCGCGCGAGTGGGAACGCGACCAGGGCGCGCATCGTCGCACCGCCCCCGACCTGCGCCATTGCGGCGACGGTCCACCATCGGCCAACCGCGCCGTCATTTTGTGAGTCAGAACTCATTTGCCATGTCGCGACCACTCCCCATTCACGGGGATAATTGTCGGTGCGGCCGCCATGAACGGGGCTGCGGGGCACGACCGGGGTGGGCGTGCTCCCGCAGCCCGCCATGGCGGCCGTGCTCGTCCCCGCCCGGTCGCGGGCCGTCCCGGTGGTCAGGGACGCGCCAGGCGCCGCAGGACGGCCCCGCAGCGGCGCGCGTACGCGCGCTGGGCCACCGGCGCGAGCGGACCGGCCAGCCGCGCCGCCGCCGTCGCCGGGCGGCTGAACGAGGTGACGGTCAGCCACACCTCGCCCTCGTCGTCCAGATGCACGACGAACGCCTCCTCTCCCGCCATCGGGTGGCCCTGCAGCGTCCCGTACGCCCATCCGGCGCGGCGGTCGTCCTCGCGCGTCCACACGACCCGGCACGGCGCCAGCAGCCGGAACGGCCCGAGCCCGACGCCCATCTCCACGCTGACGCCGGGTTCCGCCCGCGGGGCCGACGCCCGCACGCGCGCGGGGAGCGCGCGGTGCATCCAGAACTCCATCAGCGCGTCCGAGGCGTTGCGCATCGCCGCCGGACCCGCGCCGACGAGCGTCCGCACCCGCAGGTGCCGGTAGCCCGCCGGACGCTCGGCGTCCCACGTCGCGCCGACCTCCGGATAGGTGAAGTCCCGCCCGCTCATAGCCGTCCGGCCTCCAAACTGACGAATCGGTGTCAGGTACCACCGGTTCTCCTGGTCACCCGCGCGGGTGCCGCTCTACCGTCGCCTCATGATCGCCGTCATCGCCGCACTGCACATGTACCCGGTCAAGAGCGCGGCCGGCGTCCCGCTCGCCGAGGCGGAGATGACGCCGGACGGGCTGCGCCACGACCGGGCGTTCATGCTCGTCCGCCCGGACGGGCGGCACCTGTCGCAGCGGGAGGTGCCCGGCCTCGCGCTGGTCCACCCCGCCTACGACGGGACGAAGCTCACCGTCACCTCGCCGCTCGCGGACGCGCCGCTGGTCTGCGCGGCGGCCGACGGCCCGGCCCGCGACGTCACCGTGCACCGGCGCCCCTGCCAGGGAATCGACCAGGGCGACGACGCCGCCGCCTGGTTCTCCGACGCGCTCGGGATCCCGTGCCGCCTCGTCCGCTTCACCGGGACGCGCCCCACGCGACGCGGCGGCGGGACGCTCGCGTACGCCGACGGCTACCGGTCTCGGTGCTGTCGCGGGAGTCGCTCGACGACCTGAACCGCCGGATGGACGGGCCGCTGCCGATGAACCGGTTCCGCCCCAACATCGTCCTGAGCGGCCTCGGCCCCTACGGCGAGGACGCGGTGACCCGGCTGCGCGGCGCCGCCGAGATCGAGCTCGTCAAGCCGTGCGGGCGCTGCGTCATCATCAACACCGACCAGGAGACGGCCGAGCGGTCCCCCGCTCCCCTGCGCGCGCTCGCCGGGTACCGCACCGGGCGCTTCGACGGCGCCCGCGAGATCGTGTTCGGACGCCTCGGCATCCCGCGCGCGCTCGGCACGCTCCGCGTCGGCGACGAGTTGACCGCGTCCTGATCCGCGACCAGGGTCAGCTACGGGGAGCACGCCGCAGGCGCCACGCCTGGACGACGTAGTCGGCGCCGGTCACCACGGTGACGATCAGCGCGGCGCCCATCGTCACCCAGCGCAGGTAGTCGAGCGGGCCGGGCAGGATGTAGAAGCCGATCGCGAAGACCTGCAGCATCGTCTTCAGCTTGCCGCCCTTGCTGGCCGGGATCACCCCGTACCGGATGACGACGAACCGCATCAGCGTGATGCCGATCTCGCGGACCATGATGACGATGGTCACCCACCACCACAGCTCGCCGAGCGCCGACAGGCTGACCAGCGCCGCGCCGGTCAGCGCCTTGTCGGCGATCGGATCGGCGATCTTGCCGAAGTCGGTGACCAGCCCGCGGGACCGGGCCAGATCACCGTCGATCTTGTCGGTGACGGACGCGGCGGCGAACACCGCGAACGCGCCGATCCGCCAGCCGGTGCCGTCCATGAACAGCAGCCACACGAACAGCGGCACCAGCGCGATGCGCAGCAGCGTCAGCGCGTTGGCGATGTTGTAGACGCTCGCGGGCGGCGGATCGGGCGCCCCGGCGACCGGTTCGGGCATGCCCGCGATCATGACACGTCCGCGACGAGGTCCACCCCGTCGCTCCCGGTGACCCGGGCGGCGACGATCTCGCCGAGGGCCAGGCCCTCGCCGCGGACCAGCACCGTCCCGTCGACCTCGGGCGCCTGGTGCGCGGCGCGGCCCTCGAACCCGCCGTCCGCCTTGTCCTCCAGCAGCACGTCGACCCGCGAGCCGACGCGGTCCTCGGCGCGCTGCGCGGTCAGCTCCTCGGCCAGCCCCGACAGCTCCTCGACGCGGCGGGCGATCTCGTCCGGGTCGACCTTGCCGTCGAGGTTCGCGGCCTCGGTGCCGTCCTCGTCGGAGTACCCGAACACGCCGATCGCGTCCAGCCGCGCGGCGGACAGGAACTCCGCCAGCTCCTCGAAGTCGTCCTCGGTCTCGCCGGGGAACCCGACGATGAAGTTCGACCGCACGCCCGCCTCCGGCGCCTGCGCGCGGATCTGGTCGAGCAGCTCCAGGAACCGGACGCGGTCGCCGAACCGCCGCATCGAACGCAGCACCGGGCCGCTGGCGTGCTGGAACGACAGGTCGAAGTAGGGCGCGACGCCGGGCGTGCCGCAGATCGCCTCGATCAGCCCCGGCCGGGTCTCGGCGGGCTGCAGGTAGCTGACCCGGACGCGCTCGATGCCGTCCACCGCGGCGAGGCCGGGCAGCAGCTTCTCCAGCGCCCGCAGGTCGCCGAGGTCCTTGCCGTAGGACGTCGAGTTCTCGCTGACGAGGACCAGTTCCCGGACGCCGTGCCCGGCGAGCCAGCGGGCCTCCTCCAGCACCTCCGCCGGGGGGCGCGACACGTACGCGCCGCGGAACGCCGGGATCGCGCAGAACGTGCAGCGCCGGTCGCAGCCGGACGCCAGCTTGAGCGGCGCGACGGGGCCGCCGCCGAGGCGCCGCCGCAGCACCCGCGGGCCTGACGCGGGCGCCACGCCGTCCGGCAGATCACCGGGACCGCCGTGCCCCGGGATCGCCACGCCGTCGGCGGACGCGGACCGCTCGACCGGGCTGATCGGCAGCAGCGTGCGGCGGTCGCGCGGGGTGTGCGCCTCGCGCGCGCGACCCTCCATCACGTCGTCGAGCCGCTCCCCGATCGACAGGTAGTCGTCGAAGCCGATCACCGCGTCGGCCTCCGGCAGCGCCTCCGCCAGCTCCTTGCCGTACCGCTCGGCCATGCAGCCGGCCGCGACGACCTTTGCGCCGGAGTCGTGCGCCGCCAGCAGCGTGTCGATGGAGTCCTTCTTGGCCGCCTCGATGAAGCCGCAGGTGTTGACGACCACGACGTCGGCGCCGTCCGCACCGTCCGCCAGGTCCCAGCCGGCGTCCTCCATGCGCGCGGCGAGCTCCTCGGAGTCCACCTCGTTGCGGGCGCACCCGAGGGTGATGAGCGAGACCTTGCGGCGAGTCGACATGCCCCTAAGGTAATGGGCGCCGGCAGCGCCGCGGACCGCCGCCCCGCCCCTGTGACCGAGCGGTCAGCCGCCGCCGGGCCCGGCGGGCCGGGGGGTTCAGGCCGCGGCGGGATCGTTGCGGTCGAAGGTGAGCCGCTGGACGCCCTTGCCCTTCCCGGGCGTGCCGATGTCCTTGCCGTTCACGGTGAGCCGGACGCCGCCGCCGATGCCGATCACCATGCTGATCTTCTTCTTGGCGGTCCACTTCTTCTGGTCGCCGCTGCGCAGCACGCCGGAGTACAGCGCCTTGCCCTTGTCGCCGCGGACGTTCACCCAGACCGTCCGCTTGGCGACGACCGCGACCTCGACCGTGGTGCGCGGCGCCGCCGCCACCGGGTCGGTGGACTTGGGCGGCGCGGAGGGGGCCGGCTTCGAGGGGCGCGGCGCGGGCGTCCCGGCGACCTGCCGCGCGGTGTGCTGCTCGCGGCCGCCGTCGTGCCGGACGGCCTGGAACACCCCGGCGATCACCACGACGGCGAGGGCGAGCGCCATCGCCGCGCTCCAGTTCGCCGAGCGGCGCTCGCGGAACGGGATCGCGCGCTCCGGCTCGAACGCCGCCGTCGCCGACACCGGCTGCGGGGCGCCGCCGTGCGCGGCGTCGAACTCGCTGACCAGCGGCTCCGGGTCGATGCCGATGACCCGCGCGACGCTGCGGATGTGGCCGCGCGCGTAGAAGTTGCCGCCGCAGGCGGAGAAGTCGTCGGACTCCATGCCGCGGATCACCGTCTCGCGGATCCGCGTCTGAAGACTGACCTGCGTCACCGAGAGACCCGCCTGCCGACGCTCCTGGGCCAAGGTCTCACCGATGCTCACGCCGGGCCTCCTTCGAGCGCGTTCGCGGCTGGTTCCACGCTGATGCGACACCAGTCTAGAAACGGGAATGCCCGCTCGGCGAGCGCCAACACGTTCGAAACAGGGCAAGATTTCGCATCATTCCGCCATGCCCTTCCCGGTGTCCGGTGGCCATATGACGGTAACGGCGCGGACATTCCGTTGTTCCCCCGCGGTAAGTGTCGCGGGGGAACGCCCGGTCAGCCGCCGCCGCGCAGTTCCGCGAGCATCCCGGGCAGGTCGTCGGGCTTGGCGAGCACGTCGCGCGCCTTGGAGCCCTCGCTCGGCCCGACGATGTCGCGGCTCTCCATCAGGTCCATCAGCCGGCCCGCCTTGGCGAAGCCGACGCGCAGCTTGCGCTGCAGCATCGAGGTGGACCCGAACTGCGTCGACACCACCAGCTCGATCGCCTGGACGAGCAGGTCCATGTCGTCGCCGATCTCCTCGTCGATCTCCTTCTTCGGCGCGGCGGACTCGGCGACGTCCTCCCGGTAGTTCGCCTCCATCTGCCCCTTGCAGTGGTCGACGATCCCGTGGATCTCCTTCTCCGACACGTAGGCGTTCTGGATGCGCATCGGCTTGCTGGCGCCCATCGGCAGGAACAGCGCGTCGCCCTGCCCGACCAGCTTCTCCGCGCCGGGCTGGTCGAGGATGACGCGGCTGTCGGACAGCGACGAGGTCGCGAACGCCAGCCGGGACGGCACGTTGGCCTTGATGAGGCCGGTGACGACGTCGACGGACGGGCGCTGCGTCGCGAGCACCAGGTGGATGCCGGCGGCGCGGGCGAGCTGGGTGATGCGCACGACCGAGTCCTCGACGTCGCGGGGCGCGACCATCATCAGGTCGGCGAGCTCGTCGACGATCACCAGCATGTAGGGGTAGGGCGTGTAGACGCGCTCGCTGCCGGGCGGCGCGGTGAGCTTGCCCGCCTTCACCGCCTTGTTGAAGTCGTCGATGTGCCGGAACCCGGACGCGGCGAGGTCGTCGTACCGGCGGTCCATTTCACCGACGACCCATTCGAGGGCTTCCGCCGCTTTCTTGGGGTTGGTGATGATCGGGGTGATCAGGTGGGGAATGCCCTGGTACATGGTCAGCTCGACCCGTTTCGGGTCGACGAGGATCATCCGCACCTCGTCCGGCGTCGCCCGCATCAGCACCGACGTGATCAGCCCGTTGATGCAGGTCGACTTGCCCGCGCCGGTCGCGCCCGCGATGAGGATGTGCGGCATCTTCGCCAGGTTCGCCACCACCGTGCGGCCCTCGACGTCCTTGCCGAGCCCCACCACCATCGGATGGTGCTCGTTGGTCGCCGCCGGGGACCGCAGCACGTCGCCGAGGCTGACGATGTCCTTGTCGGTGTTCGGGATCTCCACGCCGATCGCCGACTTGCCGGGGATCGGGGAGATGATCCGCACGTCGGCGCTCTTCACCGCGTACGCGATGTTCTTGGTCAGCGCGGTGACCTTCTCCACCTTCACCGCCGGGCCGAGCTCGATCTCGTACCGGGTGATCGTCGGCCCCCGGGTGAACCCGGTGACCTGCGCGTCGATGTCGAACTGCTCCAGCACGCCGGTGAGCGCGTTCACCACCGTGTCGTTGGCCTTCGTGCGCGGCTTGGCCACGCTGCCCGGCCGCAGCGCCGACGGGTCCGGCAGGACGTAGATCTCCCCCGACGACGACAGCGGCAGCTGCTCGGAGCTGCGCGGTGCCGGCGTCGGGTCGGGGACGTCGCCGTGGACGGGCTCGTCGGGCGGCGCGGGCTCCTCCAGGACCGGGTCGGGCGGCGGCGGCACGTCGTCGATGGGCGGCGCCGGCGGCGGGACGTCCCCGCCGAACGGGTCCGGCTCGAACAGCTCGTCGGCGAGGTCGCGGCTCGGCCGCTCCCGGCGCTTCGGCTCGTCCTCCAGCAGCGGCGTGTCGTACGGCCGGGAGTGCTCGCCGACCTCCAGCTCGTCGTCGGCCTCGTCGGCCTTCTTCTTGCGGCGGCGCTTCTTCGGCGCCTCCCGCTCCTCCTCCGCCGCGTCGGACGGGCGCTCCGGGCGGCCCTGCAGCGTCGCGACGGCCCACAGTTCGCCGACCCGCTCGGGCACCTTCGCGATCGGGGTGGCGGTGATGACCAGCAGCCCGAACCCCGACAGCAGGAGCAGCAGCGGCACCGCCACCCAGCCGCTGAGCGCGGCGTCCAGCGGCGCCGACACGAGCCAGCCGACGACGCCTCCGGCGTCGCGCACGCCGGGCATGTCCCTGGACGGCGACGGGACGCCCGCCGCGATGTGCAGGATGCCGAGCACCCCGACGGTCAGCGCGGTCAGGCCGATGACGACGCGCCCGGTCTCCTCGTTCTGCTCGGGGTGGCGCAGCGTCCGCCACGCCAGCAGCGCCAGCACCACCGGCAGCGCCATCGCCACGATGCCGATGCCGCCGCGCACGACCTTCTCCAGCGCGATCGTGACGACCCCGTCCGGCCGGAACCAGGTCACCGAGGCGAGCACGATCGACGACCCGAGCAGCGCGAGCCCGAGGCCGTCGCGCCGGTGCTCGGGGTCGAGGCTGCGGGCGCCGTTGCCGTAGGCGCGGAAGATGGAGCCGACGGCGACCGCCGCGAGCAGGTACAGCTTGAACAGCAGCTTGAAGAAGCCGAGGACGGCCTGCGAGATCGGGTCCGGCTTCTGCTGCGGGCGGCCCCGGCCGGATCCCCGGCCTCCGCCGCCCTTCGCGCCGCCGCGCGCTCCACCGCCCTTCGCGCCGCCGCTCGTTCGCTTCCGGGGGGCCGACCCTGCGGGTTTGCGAGCCGCGCTGCCCCCGGTACGCGAGGAGGTGGTCTTCGCTCCCCCGGACGCACGTGTGGCCATGGTTATGAGAGTAACCAAGGAGCGCCGGGGTTCCCGGGACGGCGAACGGGCGTGTTGCCCATACCGGACGACCGGGCACGACCGCCACCCGGACGACCGGGCACGACGCCGCCCGGACGACCGCGCGCGGTGCGCGCACGGCCGCCCCGGGCGGCGGCTACACCTCGACGACCACCGGGATGATCATGGGGCGGCGGCGGTAGTTGTCGCTCACCCACTTGCCGACCGTGCGGCGGATCAGCTGGTTGATCTGGTGCAGGTCGTTGACGGCGTCGCCGGCCGCGCCCGCCAGCACGCCCTCGATCCGCTCGATGACCTCGTCGAAGTCCTCGTTGACGATGCCGGCGCCGCGGGCGTGCACCTCGGGCCCGGCCACCAGCTTGCCGGAGGTCGAGTCGATGCCGACGACGATGGAGACGAAGCCCTCCTCGCCGAGGATCCGCCGGTCCTTCAGCGAGGTCTCGGTGACCTCGCCGACCGACAGGCCGTCCACGTACACGTACCCGGCCGGGACCGCGCCGACGATCTTGGCCCGGCCGTCGACCAGGTCGACGACCACGCCGTCCTCGGCGATGACGATGTTGTCGTCCGGCACGCCGGTGAGCGCGGCGAGCTTGGCGTGCGCCCGCAGGTGCCGCCACTCGCCGTGGATCGGCATGAAGTTGCCCGGCTTGGTCACGTTCAGCACGTACAGCAGCTCGCCCGCCGACGCGTGCCCCGACACGTGTACCAGCGCGTTGCCCTTGTGCACGACCCGCGCGCCCCACCTGGTGAGGCCGTTGATGACGCGGTTCACCGCGTTCTCGTTGCCCGGGATGAGCGAGGACGCAAGCATCACGGTGTCGCGGTCGGTGATGCGGATCGAGTGGTCGCGGTTGGCCATCCGCGACAGCGCCGACATCGGCTCGCCCTGCGAGCCGGTGCACACCAGCACCAGCCGGTCGCCGGGGATGTCGTCCAGCTCCTTCTGGTCGACCATCACGTCCTCGGGGACGTTCAGGTACCCCAGCTCGCGGGCGACGCCCATGTTGCGGACCATCGAGCGGCCGACGAAGCACACCTTGCGGCCGTTGGCGACCGCGGCGTCCAGCACCTGCTGGACGCGGTGGATGTGCGAGGCGAAGCAGGCGACGATGAGCCGCTCCTGCGCGGTGCGGAACACCTCGTCGATGACCGGGCCGATGTTGCGCTCGCTGGTGACGAAGCCGGGGACCTCGGCGTTGGTCGAGTCCGACAGCAGCAGGTCGATGCCCTCGCCGCCGAGCCGGGCGAACCCGGGCAGGTCGGTGAGCCGGCCGTCCAGCGGCAGCTGGTCCATCTTGAAGTCGCCGGTGTGCAGGACGAGCCCGGCGGGCGTGCGGACGGCGAGCGCGAGCGCGTCCGGGATCGAGTGGTTGACCGCGAAGAACTCGCAGTCGAACGGCCCGAACGCGCGCCGCTCGCCCTCGGCCACCACGTCGGTGACCGGTTTGATGCGGTGCTCGGTGAGCTTGGCCTCCAGCAGGGCCAGCGTGAGCTTCGAGCCGATCAGCGGGATGTCGCGGCGCTCGCGCAGCAGGTACGGGACGGCGCCGATGTGGTCCTCGTGCCCGTGCGTGAGGACGACGGCCTCGATGTCGTCGAGGCGGTCCCTGATGTACTCGAAGTCCGGCAGTATCAGATCGACGCCGGGCTGCTCGGTCTCGGGGAAGAGCACACCGCAGTCGACGACGAGCAGGCGACCGCCGTACTCGTAGACCGTCATGTTGCGGCCGATCTCCCCGAGCCCGCCGAGCGCGACGATGCGCAGACCGCCCTCGGGCGGCGCGGGCGGGTCCGAGAGCTCCGGGTGAGGATGACTCACCGGGCGACCTCCGGAATGACGACCTCCGGCACTTTGACTCCCCCTATCGTGAGGTCTTCGCGCAGGCGCGCCGCGAACTCAGGCGTGGCCTCCACCAGCGGGGCGCGCAGCGGGCCGCCCCCGGGAAGGCCCAGCAGGTTCAGCGCTGCCTTGACGGCGATGGCGCCCTGCGTACGGGTCATGATCGCGGCGACCACGGGCAGCAGGCGCCGGTGGATCTCCAGCGCCCGCCCATGCTCACCGGCGCGGTATGCGTCGATCATCTCATGGAGTTCGGTCCCCACGACATGGCCGACCACGCTGACGAACCCGGCGGCGCCGACCGACAGCCAGGGCAGGTTCAGCACGTCGTCGCCGGAGTACCAGACCAGGTCGGTCTGCGCCATCACCCGGGAGGCGCCGAACAGGTCGCCCTTGGCGTCCTTGACGGCGATGATCCGCGGGTGCTCGGCGAGCTGCATCAGCGTGTCGTTCTGGATCGGCACCCCGGCGCGCCCCGGGATGTCGTACAGCATGTTCGGCAGGCCCGTCGCATCGGCCACCGCCGTGAAGTGGCGGAGCAGGCCCTCCTGCGGGGGCTTGTTGTAGTACGGGGTGACCACGAGCAGGCCGTGCGCGCCGGCGGCCTCGGCCTGCCGCGCGAGTTTCAGGGTGTGCTCGGTGTGGTTGGTCCCGGCACCGGCCACGATCACGGCGCGGTCGCCGACCGCCTCGATGACCGCGCGCAGCAGCGTGCTCTTCTCGTCGTCGCTCGTCGTCGGCGACTCGCCGGTCGTCCCGTTGACGACCAGGCCGTCGTGGCGCCGCTCGTCGACCAGGTGGGTCGCGAGGCGCGCGGCGCCGTCGTAGTCGACTCCGCCGTCCGGCAGGAACGGCGTGACCATCGCGGTCAGCATCCGCCCGAACGGGGCGTCGGTCGTTGTGCTGGGTGCCATGTATCGAACGGTACCGTTCCGGCCGCCGGCTTGGAGCCGCAGGTCGAGGGGTTTCGCGGCCGGGTCGGGACGGGCGTGCCGGCGGGCCCGCGCGGGGCCCCGCGCACCGGGGTCCGGGCGGGTGCCCGGACGGGGGGCCGGACGTCCGCGGAGCGGCCCTCCAGCGGGCCGGGAGCGGGCATGGAAGAAGCCGCCGCCACACGCTCGGGGGTACGCGTGGCGGCGGCTCCCACACCCGACATCGTGGCACGCAAATGCCTCGTTACGGGGTCAGTCCGGCCACTTCCCGGACTCGGTTGGATAACGTGACCCTCCGGTCAGTTCGCGCAGCCGGCCGCGCAGTTCCTCGACGTCCGGCGTGCGCACGAGATCATTGCCCCGGACGGCCCACCAGTGGCCGGACCCGCCGCGCCCGATCCGCCAGCCGGTGAACTCGGCTGACAGCTCGCCGAGCCTGTCGGCGTCATGCCACGCGGTCTGCTGAATGCGCATCGGCCTCGTCCCCACTTCCCTCGCCATCCGCCGGTACCACCCGGTCTCCGCACCCGTCCCTACCCCGGGCGTGCCGCGCTATACACCCCTTTCCACCTGGGCATACGAAGAAATCGGTACGTAGTCGGCCGGGTTTCTCAGCGGCCAACTTTTTCTGTCGCCGGGGGCAGCCATGTCGCGCGATATCGGGCCCATTCGGCCGGTGTGGTGGTCCAGTCCGCGTACACGCCGACGCCGTACGGACGCTTCGGCGGCCGTTTGAGCTCGCCTATTCCGCGCCTTACACCACGGAGCGCGACGGTGAGATTCTCAGCCCAGTCCATCGTGGGCCGGTATGTGGGAACGCCCATGAAAACCGTGACCTGATCGCCGATGAGTTCCAGGGTGCGGCGGGTGTGCCGGGCGAAGTGCCAGCCGGCGAGCGACTGCGTCGGCAGCGACACGTCGTAGGCCATGACCGCCACCTGGTCGACGCGCGCGGCGACCTTCCGCAGGAACGCGTCGGTGGGACGCGGCGGATAGTGCCACGGCCCGGTGCGCGGGAGCAGCGCCTTGTAGACGGGCTGCGCCGCGTCCACCAGCGTCGGCTGCTCCAGCGCCACCGACAGCACGCGGCCACGGGAGCGGGTCAGCGCGCGGGTCGCGTCCAGCAGGGTCAGGAACGCGCCGTCGTCGGGGTAGATCGGCTCGAAGTCGTAGTGGACGCCGTCGAACCCGAGGTCGAGCAGGGCCGCGTCGGTCCGCAGCACCCGGTCCCGGACGGCGGGGTCGTCCAGGTCGATGCCCCCCTTCCCCTCGACCTTGCGGATCTGGCCGAGGTACGCCTGGACCCGCACGCCCGGCGCGTACCGGTGAACCGCCTTGGCAAGGGCCCCCGCGTACCGGTACTTCGCCGCGGGGACCGTCCCGTCCGCCTCGAACGGCCCGGCGTGGAAGAACACGTCGGTGATGCGGTTCTCCTGGAGGAGCGCCGCGAGGCCGCGGTATTCGGCGTCGGTGTGCGGCTCTCCCACCCACTGGTGCCTGGCCCACAGCGCGTTCGCCTCGGTGCCGCGCGCCTCCGGCTCGGGCTGCCACCACGTCCAGGCGCCGGCGAGGGTGATCGCGACGAGCCCGAGCGCGTACGCCGCCGTCCAGCCCGCCCATCGCGCGCCGCGCCGGATCCCGCGCCGGATCCCCACAGAACGCCTCATCCCCGTCATCCAGCAATGATCGCGTATCGGCCCGGCACATCGGGCGCGCCACGGTCCCCCCGCTTCCGCGTGCGGCATGCCGGAGGCCACGCGCCGGCCATGAGTCGATCATGATTGCGCCGGGACCGCGCGTCGCGCGCGGCAAGCGTTGACACCGGGGGAACCCTTGGGTGACGAGGCGGCTCAGCGGTGCCGGGCCCCTGGTCTTCACGGGGTCTCGCATGGGGGCCGCCCCGATCCTGTTCCGAATTCCGGGATGGAGGTCGAACGGACATGCGAGCACGACCGGACCAGGCCGAACCGACACCCCTGCTTCCAGCGAAGCCGGCCCGCGGGGCGCGGGGGGCCGTACCCCCGCGGGAAGCGCTGGTCAGCACCCGGGCGCTGCTGATCGTCCTCGTGGCGATCGGCGCCGGCGCCCTGACCGCGATGGCCCCGCAGGCCGCGATCCCGATCGGGGTCGGCGTCGGCGTGGTCACCCTGCTGGCCCAGATCGTCAAGGATTGAGGGCGCCGGGTTGCGGCGATCCGCCGTTATGGACCGCTCCAAAGCGACGTCTCGCCGCAACTCGACGAAGAACCGGAAGACGAAGAGCCGGAAGACGGGGTCAGAAGACCGGGATGATGTCCTCCGCCTCGATGCCGGTGACGTCGACGCCGGAGATGTCCAGCTCGGGGATCGCGGGGAACTCGATCCCCCAGCGCTCCACGATCGCGCGGACGCGGGCGATCGCGACCCGCCAGTTCTCCGCCTGCTCGTCGAACGACAGCACGCCGAGCCCCGCGTCGCGGGCGTGGTCCATCAGCACGCGGTGGTTGTGCAGGAAGTACGGCGGCAGATCCCAGAAGCCCTCGGGCGGCTCCCAGAGGATCATCGACAGGAACACGAAGCCGGCCCGCAGCTGCTTGGTGATCTGGCCCTTGACGTCCTCGGTGAGGCCGGGCCACTCGTTCTCCAGGATCGTCATGCAGATCTGCAGGTGCCGCGACTCGTCCCGGCCGATCCGCTTGAACATCTCGCCGAACAGCGGGTGCCGGGTCCCGGACGCCATGCCGCGGAACAGCGTCGACGCGGCCATCTCCCCCATCATGAAGCTGGTGAACAGCACGGCGAGCGAGTACTTGCGGACGGCGGTGTTGTAGCCCTGCCAGTAGCGGCCGCCGTTGTGGTAGAGCCAGCCGATGTTGTTGTGCGCGGCCTTCTCCAGGTCCGTGCCCGGGGTCCAGTCCAGCGGGCCGCCGGGCCAGATCCGCGCGATCGACCGCTGGCAGCACTCCTCGTGGTTCATCTCGTCGCGGGTGATCGAGAAGAAGCACTTGCGGACCGGGTCCTCCTCGTGCTGCTCGAACGCGTGGATGGTCGCGCGGGCGAACACCGCGGGCCCGGAGGCGTCGAAATTCGCCAGCACCGCGAACCAGTACATGAGCCCGAGGCGCTGCTCCGGGGTGAAGCCGTCCGGGCGCAACTCGTCCCACGGCAGGTCGGCCGGGTTCCACACCGTGCGCTTCGACTTCTCGTAGATGGCGGCGAGCTTGTCGGTCTCGACCCGCCATTCCATCGGGTAGATGTTCGGCTGCGGGATGTCCGGGGCGGGCCAGAACCCGCCCTCAGGAACGGTCGGCTTGTCGGCCATGGAAGGCTCCTCGATGGTCACCGTATTGTGACGCCCTACCGTCCATTGTGCTCATCCCCGTCACGTCCGCGCGCGGCCCGGTCCCCGCGGGGACGGCGGCGGGGGCGGCGGGGGCGCGGCGGACCCGCGTCCGCTGCGTCAGGGCCACGCAAACGAGGACGCCCGCGGCCCCCAGCACGGTCACCGCGTCGATCGGCTCGCCCAGCAGCAGCCACGACCAGGCGAGCGTCATCACCGGCTGGGCGAGCTGCACCTGGCTCGCGCGGGCGATCCCGGCCCGCGCCAGGCCCTCGTACCAGGCGAAGAAGCCGAGGTAGGCGGACAGGACGGTCACGTAACCGAAGCCGAGCACGGCATGGCCCGTCCAGTGCGGGTGCGTCGTGGCGAGCAGCCAGCCGGTCACCGGGACGGTGATCGGCGCGGCCAGCAGGAGCGCCCAGGAGATCACCCGCCAGCCGGGCATGTCGCGGGCGAGCCGGCCGCCCTCGGCGTAGCCCGCGGCGGCCGCCAGCAGCGCGCCGAACAGCAGCAGGTCGGCGGCGCTGAACCGGCCGGCGCCCCGGACCAGCGCGAAGCCGGTGACGCAGGCGGCCCCGGCGGCGCTCGCCAGCCAGAAGGCGCGGGACGGGCGCTCGCCCGCGCGCAGCACGCCGAGGACGGCGGTCGCCGCCGGCAGCAGCCCGACCACGACGGCCGAGTGGGCGGATGACGCGCCCTGGTCGAGCGCGAGCGTGGACAGCACCGGGAAGCCGAAGACCACCCCGGCGGCCGCGACGGCGAGCGCGCCCCACTCCCGGCCGCGCGGCCGGCGGGCCCGGACCGATAGCAGTGCGGCCGCGGCGAGCACGGCCGCGGCGGCCGACCGGCCGACGCCGATCAGGTAGGGGTCGAGCCCTTCGAGCCCGTACTCGGTGCCGGGGAGGGTGAAAGAGAAGATCAGCACGCCCAGCGCGGCGAACCAGATGCCGATCCCCGGTCGCCTGCCCGCTACCGGTCCGGTGACAGTAGCGCTATCTTTGTTCCTCATGAAAAACGATAGCAGTGTGGCGGCGCTCGCCGACGCGCTGCGCACCGAGGTCGGCCGGCTGAGCCCGGGCGAGCGGCTGCCGTCGAGCCGGGCGCTGGTCGAGCGGCACCGCGTCAGCCCCGTCACGGTGTCGCGGGCGATCGGGCTGCTCGCCGCCGAGGGGCTGGTCGTCACGCGGCCGGGCGCGGGCGCGTTCGCCGCGCGCCGGCCGTCCCCCGCGTCCGAGCCCGCCGACTTCGGCTGGCAGGCGGTGACGCTCGCCGGCCGCGCGGTGGACGCGGCGGGCGTGTCCTGGCTGCTCACCCCGCCGCCGGACGGCACCGTCCCGCTGAGCGGCGGCTACCCGCACCCGAGCCTGCAGCCGGTCCGCGCCCTGGCGGACGCGGCGGCGCGAGCGGCCCGGCGGCCGAACGCCTGGGACATGCCCCGGATCGGCGGGATCCCCGAGCTGCGCGCCTGGTTCGCCCGCGGCGTCGGCGGCGGCGTGTCCCCCGCCGACGTGACCATCGCCAACGGCGGGCAGCAGTCGCTGACGACCGTGCTGCGGGCGCTGCTCCCGCCCGGCGCCCCGATCCTGGTCGAGTCGCCGACTTACCTCGGCGTGCTCGCCGTCGCGCGGGCGAGCGGGCTGCGGCCCGTCCCGGTTCCGGTGGACGAGGACGGCGTCCGCCCCGACCTGCTGGCGGAGGCGTTCGCGATGAGCGGCGCGCGGGCGTTCTACTGCCAGCCCGCGTTCCACAACCCGACCGGGGCGGTGCTGAGCGCCGAGCGGCGCGGGCGGGTCCTCGACGTCGCGCGCGCCGCCGGCGCCTTCGTCGTCGAGGACGACTACGCGCGGCACCTCGGCATCGACCCGCCCCCGCCGCCGCTGATCGCGCAGGACGCCGACGGCCGGGTCGTGCACATCGCCTCGCTCACCAAGGCGACCGCGCCGAGCCTGCGGATCGCCGCGGTGATCGCGCGCGGCCCGGTCGCCGAGCGGATCCGGGCGACGCAGCTCGTCGAGGAGTTCTTCCCGGCCCGTCCGCTGCAGGAGACGCTGCTCGAGCTCGTCAGCTCGCCCGGCTGGCCGCGGCACCTGCGGGCGCTCCGGACGGCGCTGCCGGCGCGCCGCGACGCGCTGCGCGCCGCGCTCGCCCGGGACCTGCCGGAGCTCCGGACGAACCGTCCCGCGGGCGGCCTGCACCTGTGGGCCCGGCTGCCGGACGGCCTCGACGACGTCGCGGTCGCCGAGGCCGCCCTGCGCGCGGGCGTGCTGGTCAGCGCCGGGCGGCCGTTCTTCCCCGCCGAGGCCCCGGCGCCGTTCCTGCGGCTGAGCTACGGCAGCGCGGCGTCGGAGGCGGAGCTGGCGGAGGGCGTCCGGCGCCTCGCGACCGTGCTGCGCTGACGTCGCGGGCCAGGACGGCGCCGCGCACGGTGCTCAGGGCGCGGTGCAGAAGCAGAACTCGTTGCCCTCCGGGTCGCGCCACACCCGGAACGGGGCGCGCGGGTCGCCCATCGGCTCGCCGGCCGGGGTCGCGCCGAGGCGCGCGGCGCGCTCGCCTGCGGCGTGGATGTCGGGGACGTCCAGGTCGAAGTGGATCCGGTTCTTGATCGTCTTGCGCTCCGGGACCCGCTGGAACGACAGGACCGGGCCGCCCTCGCCGGCGGGCTCCAGGTCGAGCCAGCCGTCCTCGGCGGCGGCCGTCCCCACGCCGAGGAGCCCGCCCCAGAACGCGGCCAGGGCCTTCGGGTCGGCACAGTCGACCACGACACCGATCTTCAGCTGCGTCATCGGGTTCCTCCCAGGGGACGGGCGATGCGGGCCGAGCGCGCGGCGGCGCGCCGGCAGTGGACAGGCTCGGGACGGCGAAGCGGGCGCACCGGACGCAGGGCGCGGAGCCGGGCGCGCCCGCGCGCCGCGCGCTCCCTCGCCCGGACGCCGGCGGCGAGCCGCGCCTCGACGAGGTCGGAGTGCAGCCGCGCGTACTCCCGCTCGGCCCAGGCGTGCCGGGTCGCGAGACCCGCCAGGTACGGCAGCGCGTTCATCGCGCCTCCCTTCGTTGACACCAGTGAAACCGTAACGATGGTGTCGGAATCATGCAACCACTAAAACCCGTTCACTGGTGTCGACGGTTGGTACGCTGCTCACGGACGGGTGGAGGGACCGATGGCCGACGCGCAGAACGACGACCCCGCGCTGCTGCTGCAGGACTTCGTCAACACGCTGAACATCGACGCCGGCACCGACGGCCTCCCCACGCCGGAGGCGCTGGCCGGATGGCTCGCCGGGCACGGGCTCGTCCCGTCCGGGACGCCCGCCGGCCCCGCCGACCTGAGCACCGCGATCACCCTGCGCGAGGGGCTGCGCGAGGCCATGGCCGCCCACCACGGCCCGCAGGACGCCGACCTCCCTGGCGAGCTGGACGACGCGCTGTCGGCGCTGCCGCTGCGGGTCGTCCTCGCCGGGCCGCGGCCCGCGCTCGTCCCGCTCGACCCGCCCGCGACCGCCGCCGCCGGGCTCGCCCGCATCGCCGCCGCGATCATGGACGCGGCCGCCGCCGGGACCTGGCCGCGCCTCAAGGCCTGCCAGGAAGGCACCTGCCGCTGGGCGTTCCTCGACACGTCCAAGAACCGGTCGCGGTCCTGGTGCTCGATGCGCACCTGCGGCAACCGCACCAAGACCCGCGCCTACCGGGCCCGCAACCGCGCCTGAGCCGGCCCCGGGCCCTAGGCTGTGCGGTGATCGTCAGGAGGGGACGCCCATGACCGCCAGCGGGCCCGATGCGGGAGTGCGCGGCGCGCGGCGCGCGGACGCGGCCGCGGTCGCCGACATCCAGGTGCGCGCCTGGCGGCACGGCTACCGCGACCTGCTCCCCGCCGCCGTCCTGGACCGGGTGACCGGCCCCGACGCGCTGGAGGCGTGGCGGGAGCGCTGGGCGGACGCGGCGGCGAACCCGCCGAGCCCCCGGCACCGGCTGCTCGTCGCGGTCGCGTCCGACCTGGTCGTGGGGTTCGCCGCGCACGCCCCCGCCGAGGACCCCGACCTGGACGCGGCGACCACCGCGGAGCTGATCACGCTGCTGGTCGACCCGCTGCACGCCCGCGCCGGGCACGGCAGCCGGCTGCTCGCCGCCACCGCCGACCTGCTCCGCGACGACGGCTTCACCACCCTGATCACCTGGACGTTCGAGAAGGACGAGGTCACCCGGGCGTTCCTCGGCGGCGCCGGCTGGGCGCCCGACGGGACGGCCCGCACCCTCGACATGGGCGAGCCCGTCCGGCAGGTCAGGCTGCACACCGACATCACCGCCGGGTAGCGGCACCGTCCAAGGCACGGACCGTTCGACGGCGGGGCGCCGTTCGATGGCGGCGCTGTTCGGGAGGGGTCGGTGAGGGGCACGGGCCGTCCGGCCATATCGTGGAGGCCGTGCCCGAGTCCACCTCCCTGACGCCGCATGCCCCGGCGACGCCGCCGCGCGCCGACCACCGCCGCTGGCTCGGCATGGTCGTCATCAGCCTGGGCGTGTCCCTGGTCGTGGTGGACGCCACCATCGTCGGCGTGCTGCTGCCGCGGATCGTGTCCGACCTGGACCTGACGACCACCGGCGCGGAGTGGATCACCTCGGTGTACGCGCTGGTCTTCGCGGCGCTGCTGATCCCGTTCGGCCGGGCCGGCGACCTGTTCGGGCGGCGCCGGATGTTCGTGCTCGGCGTGACGGTGTTCGCGCTCGCCAGCCTGGCCGCCGCGGCGGCGGGCGGCGGAGGCGCACTCGTCGCGGCGCGGGCGCTGCAGGGCGTCGGCGCGTCGATGATCCTGCCCGCGACGCTGTCCACGGTGAACGCGGTGTTCACCGGGCGGGACCGTGCCATCGCGTTCGGGATCTGGGGCTCGATGATCAGCGGGATGGCCGCGCTCGGGCCGCTGATCGGCGGCGCCGTCGCGACCGGCGGCGGCTGGCGCTGGGCGTTCGGGATCAACCTGCCGCTCGGCGCGGCGCTCATCGCCGGCGCGTTCCGGCTGATGCCGGAGACCCGCGCGGCGGGCGCCGCCGCGCACGGGGCGCTGCGCGAGATCGACTGGCCGGGCGCGGGGCTGTCCGCGCTCGGGCTCGCCGCCCTGGTGTGCGGGCTCATCGAGGGCCAGACGTACGGCTGGTGGGCGGCCACCCGGCGGTTCTCGGTGGCGGGGTTCGACTGGCCGGGCACCGCGCTGTCGCCCGTCCCGGTGGTGATCGCGCTCGGCGCCGTGCTGATCGCGGCGCTGATCGTGGTCGAGCGGTCGCGGGCGGCGGCGGGCCGCCCGGTGATGCTGGACCTCGAGCTGTTCCGGATCCCGAACTTCCGGCACGGCAACCTCGCCTCGTCCCTGATCAACGTCGGCGAGCTCGGGCTGCTGTTCATCCTGCCGCTGTTCCTCCTCGGCGTGCACGGCACGAACCCGCTGCAGATCAGCGTCGCGATCCTGCCGCTGGCCGCCGGGGCGTTCCTCACCGGCGGGTACGCGGGCAGGCTCGCCAACAAGCGCGGCGCGCACCGCGTCGTGCAGATCGGCATGGTGCTGGAGGTCGCGGCCGTCCTCGCCCTCGGCGTCACCGTGTCGGCGACCACCGGCGGGTTCGGGCTCGCGCCCTGGATGCTGCTGTACGGCCTCGGCCTCGGCCTGACGTCGGCGCAGCTGACGAACGTCTCGCTCGCGGACGTCCCGCCCGGGCAGGCCGGCCAGGCGTCCGGCACGCAGTCCACCGCGCGGCAGGTCGGCGCGGCCCTCGGCATCGCGCTGATCGGGACGGTGTTCGCCACGAGCCTCGGGCACGCGATGAGCGACCGGCTCGCCGGGACGTCGCTGAGCCCGGCGGAGCAGGCGTCGGTGACCCGGCACCTGCGCGAGAGCGCCGGGACCTACGGACGTGATCTTCACGACAGTCCGGGCCGGACGGTCGAGGCGCACGCCGCGGACGCGAGCCTCGCCGTCGCGACCAGGCACGCCGCGCTGACGACCGCCGCGATCCTCGCCGCCGGGCTGGCCCTGTCGCTGCGGCTGCGCCCGAGCACTGATCGACATCGGGAAGAATCGAAGCGCCAGGGCGGCTGACACCCCCTGCACCCCTGTCGTCCCACGAGATCGAGCGGTAACTGTGGCCACGCTGAACCAATGGGTCGCCGGATCCCGGCCCCGCACCCTGCCCGCGTCCCTCGTTCCCGTCGTCGTCGGCACCGGCGTCGCCATCGGCGCGGACCACGCCATCTGGTGGCGGGCGCTGCTGGCGGCGTTCGTCGCGCTCGTCCTGCAGATCGGCGTGAACTACTCCAACGACTACAGCGACGGCGTCCGCGGCACCGACGAGGACCGCGTCGGGCCGCTGCGCCTCGTCGGGTCGAAGGTCGCGCCGCCCAAGCAGGTCCTCGCCGCCGCGCTCGGCTGCTTCCTGGCCGCCGCCGTGGCCGGGCTCGTGCTCGCCGCCGTCACGACCTGGTGGCTGCTGCTGGTCGGCGCGGTCGCGATCCTCGCCGCGTGGTTCTACACCGGCGGCAAGACCCCGTACGGGTACCGGGCCCTCGGCGAGGTGTCGGTCTTCGTGTTCTTCGGCCTCGTCGCCGTCGTCGGCACCGTGTACGTGCAGGCCGAGGAGCTGCCGTGGGAGGGCTGGCTGGCGGCGGTCCCGGTCGGCCTGCTCGCCTGCGCGCTGCTGGTCGCCAACAACCTGCGCGACATCCCCACCGACCGCGAGTCCGGCAAGCGGACCCTCGCGGTCGTGCTCGGCGACCGCCGGACCCGGATCCTGTACGCCGCGTGCGCGGCGCTGCCGTTCATGTTCGTGCTGGTGCTGGCCGCGCCGCACCCGTGGGCGCTGATCGCGCTGCTCGCGGCGCCGCTGTCGATCCCGCCGACGCAGAAGGTGCTCGGCGGCGCGTCCGGTCCCGCGCTGATCCCGGTGCTGGGCGAGACCGGCCGCCTCCAGATCGCCTACGGCGTGCTGCTCGCCGTCGGCCTGGCGCTCTGAACCGCCCCGTCGCGGCCCGGATCGGCGGCAGCGGCCACGCCGGAACCCGCCGTCCCCGCGAAAGGCGGACGCGCGGACGGCGGGCTCAGGACGCGGTCAGGGGGCGCCGGTCAGGCGAGGCGCCAGTCGATCTCGGGCTGGCCGGCGTCGACCAGCGCCTTGTTCACGGCGCTGAACGGGCGCGTCCCGAAGAACTTCTTCGCGCTCAGCGGGCTCGGGTGCGCGGACTCGATCACGGTGTGCTGCGGGCCGGTGACGAGCCGCGCCTTCTTGCGCGCGTACGCGCCCCACAGCACGAACACCACGCGGTCGGTCTTGTCGTTCAGCGCGCGGATCGCGGCGTCGGTGAAGTCCTCCCAGCCCTTGCCCGCGTGCGACCCGGCGTCCCCGCCGCGCACGGTCAGCACCGCGTTCAGCAGCAGGACGCCCTGGTCGGCCCACGGGGTGAGGTCGCCGGACACGGCGGGCGGGATCTCCAGGTCGGACGCCATCTCCTTGTAGATGTTGCGCAGCGACGGGGGCAGCCGGACGCCGTCGCGGACGCTGAAGCTGAGCCCGTGCGCCTGGCCCGGGCCGTGGTAGGGGTCCTGTCCGAGGATCAGCACGCGGGCCCGGTCGAACGGGCAGTGCCGGAACGCGTTGAACAGGTCCTCGCGCGGCGGGTACACGGTCTGCCCGTCGTACTCCCCCGCCACGAAGGCGCCCAGCGCGGCGGTGGCGACCGGGTCGAGCAGCGGGTCGAGCCGCTGCCGCCAGTCGGCGGGGAGCAGTTCCATCAGGTCGAGGGACATCGTCCGTGCCTCCGGGGAAGGTGATCTCCAGTTGAGGGAACAGTAGCGCCGGGCACCGACACGCTGGGGGCCGAATGCGAGGGACGGACCGGGCCCCTCCCTAGGATTCTGCGATATGCCCGACTCCCCCCGAGCGCGCCTCACCGGCGCCGTCGGGCGTGCCCGCGCGTCCGCCCTGCTCGTCCCGGTCCTGCTGCTCGGCCTCGCCGCCGGGTGCGGCGGGTCGTCCGGGCCGGTGACGCTGACGGTGCTGGCGTCCTCCTCGCTCACGGAGGTGCTCGGCGAGATGGGCGCGGCCTACCGCCAGTCGCACCCGGACGTCCGGGTGCGGGCGGAGTTCGGCGGCTCGACGGAGATGGCCGAGCGGCTCTCCGAACGCGACCCCGGCGACGTGCTGGCGACCGCGGACACCGCCGGCCTGGACCCGGCCGGCCGGTACCTGGACGGCCCCCGCCGCGCCATCGCCGCGACCGCGCTCACGATCGCCGTCGGCCCCGGCAACCCCAAGCGCGTCCGCGGCCTGGACGACCTGGAGCGGCGCGGGCTGCGGGTCGTCGCCGGCGCCGCGTCGGTGCCGATCGGCCGCTACACCCGCCAGGCGTTCGCGAAGGCGGGGGTGAGCGTCCGGACGAGCGCCGAGGAGATCAGCTCCCGGGCCGTGCTGGACCAGATCCGGATCGGCGACGCCGACGCGGGCGTGGTCTACGTCACCGACCTGCGGTCCGCCGGGGTCGCGGTCAGCAGCGTGCCGATCCCGGCCGACGAGAACGTCACCGCGACCTTCTCCGCGGCGGCCGTCAAGGACGGCCCCCACCTCCGCGACGCCGAG
This sequence comes from Actinomadura montaniterrae, assembly GCF_008923365.1. Classification (GTDB taxonomy): domain Bacteria; phylum Actinomycetota; class Actinomycetes; order Streptosporangiales; family Streptosporangiaceae; genus Spirillospora; species Spirillospora montaniterrae. Next base: position 3,762 of record NZ_WBMR01000005.1, on the reverse strand, counting down.
GAGTTCGTGTCCTGGCTGCTCACGCCCGAGGCGCAGCGGCTCTTCAACAAGTACGGGTTCACCACCCCCACCGGGCCGCAGTGACCCGCGCCACACCCGGACTGTGCGTTCGCCCACCGCTGATACGGCACGGGAACGTCTCGTAGGGGAATCCCGTTTACCTCCCCGGAGCCCCGAACCGGGATTCCGTTGAAGCAGATCGCCCGCCCACCCGCGGGCGATGCGTACCGGGAGATGCCAGACGTGCCGTCCAAGCAACCCGCGCCACAGCCGAGCGAGGCGGCGGCGCAGCGTGCAGGTTCCGCGGAGCGCGACCGGCGCGAGTCGGTGCCGCCGCGCAACGACCCCGACCGGCCCTGGCGCGCCGAGGGCGTGCCCGAGCGGCCGAAGAAGGCCGGCGGCGGCTTCGGCGGCTGGCGTCCCCGCCGCAACACGTCCCTGTTCTGGCTGCTGCTGCTCGTGGTGTTCGGGCTGAGCTACGTCTCGATGCACTACACCGGGCAGCAGGACAAGGTGAGCGTCCCGTACACCGCCTTCACCCAGCAGGTGCAGGCCGGGAACGTCAAGGACGTCTACACCAAGGGCTACCAGATCCAGGGCAAGCTGAAGAGCGCGCAGCAGGTGCCCGGGCAGAAGGACCCGAAGAAGACCTACACCGCGTTCGAGACGCTGCGCCCGGCGTTCGCCGACGACAAGATCTACACCGAGATGGTGAACAAGGGCGTCGAGGTCGAGGCGAAGCCCGTCAACGAGGACCGCGGCCTGCTCGCGAACCTGGCGCTGTCCCTGCTGCCGACCCTGCTGTTCGTCGGCCTGTGGATCGGCGTCATGGTGTGGCTGCAGCGCCGGATGACCGGCGGCGGTGGCGGCGGCCTCATGGGCGGCTTCGGCCGCTCGCCGAAGCCCGTCGCGCCCGACGAGAAGCGCGCCACGTTCGCCGACGTCGCCGGCATCGACGAGGTCGAGGCGGAGCTCAGCGAGGTCGTCGACTTCCTCAAGGACCCCGGCAAGTACCGCCGGATGGGCGCCCGCGTCCCGCGCGGCGTGCTGCTCACCGGCGCGCCCGGCACCGGCAAGACGCTGCTGGCCCGCGCCGTCGCCGGCGAGGCGAACGTGCCGTTCTACTCCGCCGCCGCGTCGGAGTTCATCGAGATGGTCGTCGGCGTCGGCGCCGCCCGCGTCCGCGAGCTGTTCACCGAGGCCCGCAAGACCGCCCCGTCGATCATCTTCATCGACGAGATCGACACGATCGGCCGGGCCCGCGGCAGCGGCGCCAGCCTCGGCGGCCACGACGAGCGCGAGCAGACGCTGAACCAGATCCTCACCGAGATGGACGGGTTCTCCGGCTCCGAGGGCGTCGTGGTCATCGCCGCCACGAACCGCCCCGACATCCTCGACCCGGCGCTGATGCGGCCGGGCCGCTTCGACCGGCAGGTCGCGGTGTCGCCGCCCGACCTGGACGGCCGCGTCGCGATCCTGCGCGTGCACACCCGCGAGGTGCCGCTCGGCGGCGACGCCGACATCCTCTCGGTCGCGCGGATGACCCCCGGCATGACGGGCGCCGAGCTGGCCAACCTCGTCAACGAGGCCGCGCTGCTCGCCGTCAAGCGGGAGAAGGGCGCGGTCGACATGGACGACTTCCAGACCGCGCTGGAGAAGGTGCAGCTCGGTACCCGGCGCGCGCTGGTCATGCCGTACGAGGAGCGGCGCCGCACGTCCTACCACGAGTCCGGGCACGGGCTGCTCGGCATGCTGCAGCCGGGCGCCGACCCCGTCCGCAAGATCACGATCGTGCCGCACGGCCGCGCGCTCGGCGTCACCGTGTCCACGCCCGACAGCGACCGCTACGCCTACGACGAGCGGTACCTGCGCGGCCGGATCATCGGCGCGCTCGGCGGGATGGCCGCCGAGGAGCTGGTGTTCGGCGTGATCACCACGGGGTCGGAGAGCGACCTGGAGCAGGTCACCAAGATCGCCCGCGGGATGGTGGGCCGCTGGGGCATGTCGCCGAAGGTCGGCCCGCTGTCGATCCTGCCGTCCGACGGGATGGAGCCGATGGGCCAGTACGCCGCCCAGGGCACCCTGGACGCCGTGGACCTGGAGGCCCGCCGGATCGTCGACGAGTGCTACGCCGAGGCCCTCGAGACCCTGCGCGCGCACCGCGACCAGCTCGACTCGCTCGCCGCCGCGCTGCTGGAGGCCGAGACCCTCGACGAGGAGGCCGCCTACTCCGCCGCAGGCATCACCCGCAGCATCACCGAGGTCGACCTCTCCAAGACCCCCACGCGCGGCTAGGCCGCGCCGACGCGGGGCAGGCCGATCGGGTTGGGGAAGGGCATCTCGCCCGCGTCGGCCACGGCCCGCGCCGCGGGGACGAGGCGGTCGTAGAGGGCCTTCGGGTCGTCCAGGACGCGGTAGGGCGGTGCGGCGAGCGCGTCGGTGCGCTCCTCGATGCGGGCCTTGAGGGCGCGTCCCTCGCCGGTCGCGGTTCCGCCGTCCACGAGGCCGCGGGCCGCGAGGGCGTCCGCCGCCTCGTCCCACTGCTCGCGCGTCCAGCCCCGGGCCGCCAGCATCTGGTCGGGGACGACCGCGCCGACGGCGGCGGCGAGGACGTTCGAGGTCAGGCCGTCGAGGCCCTCGCCCGTCAGGACGGCCACGTGACCGTCGCCGCGGTGCTCGCGCAGCGCCGTGGCGGCCTGCCAGAGCGCCTCGACGGGGTCATCGGGGACGTCCAGGTCGCGGTTGGCGCCGAACAGGGGGCGGCCCGCCGCGTCCGCCTCCTCGACCGCCCGGCGCAGCAGCGGCGCCGCCTCGGCGGCGGCCCGTTCGATGCCCGGGACGATCCTGCGGAGGGCCCGCGCCGCCGCCACGCCCCGCACCGCGAGGATGCTCTCCGGCGAGGCGAAGCGCCACGCGTCCGGGACGGCCCGCCGCACCCGCGACGGATGGAACCCGAAGAACGTCGCCTCCACCACGCCCGCCGGCACCGCGCCGAGCGGGGCGCCGCGGCTGCCGAAGTACCCCATCCAGAAGCCCTTCAGCCCCACGTCCTTGTTCGCCTCCAGGCACTCCGGGGAGAAGTACGTCACCGCGTGCAGCGGCTCCAGGACCGTCCACAGGTCGCGCGCGATCGAGTCGTCCACCCGACGAACGTTAAGGCCACGGTTCCGCGCGCGACAACCCGGTCACATCCGGCGCGGCTGATCCGTCAGTGTTGTGGAACGTGGCCGACGAGGGGGGAACGATGGACGAGCGCGACTTCCTGGCGCACCGGTTCGAGGAGCACCGGACGCATCTGAAGGCCGTCGCCTACCGGATGCTCGGATCGCTGACGGAGGCGGACGACGCCGTCCAAGAGGCGTGGCTGCGGCTGAGCAGGTCCGATGCCGGCGCGGTCGCCAACCTCGGCGGATGGCTCACGACCGTCGTCGGGCGGGTGTGCCTGGACATGCTGCGGTCCCGCACGTCCCGCCGCGAGGACCCCATCGACGAGCGCCTGCCCGACCCGGTGATCGCGCCGGCGTCCGGCACCGACCCCGAGCAGGAGGCGCTGCTCGCCGACTCCGTCGGGCTCGCGCTGCTGGTCGTGCTGGAGTCGCTGTCGCCCGCCGAGCGGCTCGCGTTCGTGCTGCACGACACGTTCGCGGTGCCCTTCGAGGACATCGCGCCGATCGTGGGCCGGTCCCCGGAGGCGGCGCGCCAGCTCGCCAGCCGGGCCCGCCGCCGGGTCCGGGGCGCGGCGCCCGTCCCGGAGCGCGACCG
>NZ_WBMR01000499.1 GCF_008923365.1 Actinomadura montaniterrae | reverse complement strand
GAGCTGGACGGGCTGCCCGCCCGCGTCCCGGCTGACCGCGCGGATCGCGCCGGGCAGCAGGTCGCGGACCCATTCGCGCAGGCCGGCGTCGCCTTCCGCCCGCCCCGCGGACCCGGCGGACCCGGCATCGGCGGCCGGGCCGGCGGCGGCGGGGTCGGAGGCGGGGTCGCGGTCGAGCAGGTAGCTGCGCCGTCCCGCGCGCACGACGTGCTCGGCGAGGCTGCACCCGCGGCGCAGGTCGTAGCAGCGGGCCGGCGCGGCGGGCGGCGGCACGAACAGCACCGGCGGCCCCGCCGGGACCACCCCCTCCGGCGGCCGGTAGCGGCGCACCCCGCGGGCCTCCCCGCCGCCCTCCACCGGATCCGCCGGCATCGGCCGCAGATCGGCGAGATGGCCGTGCCGGGCGAGCTGGAAGGCATTGGCGGCGGCGTCGCGCACGCCTCGCGGGGAGAGGATCATTTCGCCATTATCCAACCGTCCTGGCAGAGCACGGCGCGAGGCCATTGACCAAAGGCGGCCCGGCACCCTTCACCGCATTAATACACTGGTCAGCGCGGCCGGGAAATCTCCGCCGTGTGAAGCCCGTGTTAATTCGTCTTGACAGCACGGCCCGGCGGGTCCGTAATGGGCGTGCGGGCCGGTCCGGCGGTGGCACGCTCCAGTTGCCGCCCGGCGGCGCCGGCCCGACGCGAACGCCCCGCTCTCGCGCCACCGCCGCGACGTCGCGCATAATGTCGGTTACACCCAGTAGCAGGGGCGCTACCGGGGCGGGCGGCAGGTGGGTGCGTGATGACGACCCTCGATCCGGCGAACTCCACAGGCACGGCCTCCGCCGCGGGCGCACCGGAGGGCGGGGCCGCGCTCCCGGGCGCGCCCGTCC
>NZ_WBMR01000498.1 GCF_008923365.1 Actinomadura montaniterrae | reverse complement strand
GTGCCGTCCGAGCAGGACGGCAACTCGCGCAGCGGGCCGCCGTCCGGCGGGCACCCGTTCGGGCCCGTCGCCGACCTCGGCGCCGCCCAGTACCCGCGCGCGCCGCAGGCCGTCGGCCCCGGCGCCTTCCACCGCACCGCGCTGACCGACAAGGCGGCCCCGGGCCGTCCCTCGGTCGTCCCCGACTAGCACCCGCCACCGGGCACCGCGCGTTCCCGCGCGTCCCGTGCCGGAAGCCGCCCTGCCCCGCCCGCGGGTCTCCCGCGCCGCGCCGGACGGCCGCTTCCCGCCCCGCCCCCCCGCTTCCACACCGATCTTTTCTCCGAACGGCACGGCCCTGGCCAGGCCGCTGCCCGCTGCGCTCACCCGGACGGTGCACGCAGTGATCATCACCGATTCACCGATTCACCGAAAGAAGGAGCAACACCATGCGCATCTGGGCAAGGAACACCGGCCGCGCCGCTCTCGTCGCGGCGGGCTGCGTCGCCATGGGGGCGTCCGGACTCGGCGTCCCCGCCTCGGCGGACAACCGCACCAGCGGCGACCTGTCCATCCTGGGCGGGAACCAGGTCGTCGTGCCGATCTCGATCCCGATCGAGGTCAGCGGCAACGCCATCGGCGCCGCCGCCGGCATCGCCCAGGCCGGCTCCAAGGGCGGCGCCTCCGTCGAGCGGCACGGCCGCGACGGCGGCGACATGCACACCTCGGGCAACCTGTCGATCGGCGGCGGCAACCAGATCGTCGCGCCGATCTCGATCCCGATCGACGTCTGCGGCAACGCCATCGGCGCCGTCGTCGGCATCGCGCGGGCCGGCTGCGAGGGCGGCGCCACGGTCAAGCAGAAGGACGGGCACGGCGGCCACGGCGGCTGGCGCGCGGGACGCGAGGCGACCGCGCCCGGCGAGCGCCAGGCGCCCG
>NZ_WBMR01000497.1 GCF_008923365.1 Actinomadura montaniterrae | reverse complement strand
CGCCGCGCCACCGTCCGGTTCCTGCGCTGGTGGGACGCGCTGATGGCGGACGTCCGCGGCCCCGCGTCCCGCCCGCTCGCCGAGTACTCCCCGGACGAGCTGATCACCCTGTACCGGTGGGTGTGGGCCGAGGTGTCGGTGCGCTGGGGCGTCACGCTGGCCAACGGCGTCTACGGCCTGCTCCTCATGCGGGCCGCGACCGCGCTGCTGCGCCGCTGGGCGGGCGCCGGGCCGGAGCTGCTGCCCGGGCTGCTGTGCGGCGGGCCGGAGAACCGGTCCCTCGCCGCCGCCCGCGCCGCCCTCGCGCTGGCCGAGCGCGCCGCCGAGGTGCCCGCGCTGAAGGCCGCCCTGCTGGCCGACGACCTGGGCGGACGCACCGACGAGGAGCACCTGCGGGCCGTCTGGGACGACGTCGCCGAGGGCCGGCACGGTGTCTTCCTCGCCACGTCCGCACGCGCCTACCTGTGCCGTTACGGCGACCGGGCGGTACACGACCTCAAGCTCGACGAGCCGACGCCGCGGCAGCGGCCCTGGATGACCGCGGCGGTGCTGCGGCCGCTCGTCCGGCAGGGCGCGACGGTCGCCGCGAACCGTGAGGCCGAGGCCCGCGCCGCGGCCGAAGCGCGCCGCCGCCTGCGCGAATCCTGCCCTGGCCCGGCCAAACGGGCCGTCCTGCGCGTACTGCTCGGCATGATGCGCTGGTCCGTGCGCGCGCGGGAGGACGCCCGGTTCTGCCGCACGCAGTTGTTCGGGCTGTCCCGCGAGGTGATGTGGCGCCTCGGCGGCGAGCTCGCCGCGGCCGGGCTGCTCGACGACCCGCTCGACGTCGCCGACCTCACCGTGGAGGAGGTCATCGGCGCGTTCGACGGCACCCTGCCCGGCGCCGACCTGCGCGGCCTCGCCGCGGTGCGGCGCGCCGAAC
>NZ_WBMR01000496.1 GCF_008923365.1 Actinomadura montaniterrae | reverse complement strand
CTAGGTCGTGTCCAGTGGATCATGCGTTGATCCAGAGCAGTGCTGTGACTAGGACGATTGCCGCTCTGTAGTTGCGGGCGAGCTTGTCGAAGCGGGTGGCGATGCCGCGCCATTGCTTGAGGCGGCCGATGCAGCGTTCGACCACGTTGCGGCCTCTGTAGAAGGCTGGATCGAAGGTCGGGGGACGCCCGCCGCGCGAGCCGCGGCGGGCGCGTCCAGCCTTCTGATCACTGCGTTCGGGGATGGTCGCGGCGATTCCCCGTGCCCGCAGTGACCGGCGGATCGCGGCCGAACTGTAGGCCTTGTCGGCGATCACCCGGTCGGGCCGGCACCGGGGACGCCCCGTCCCGCACCGGGGCACCCGGATGGCGGCCAGCACCTGCCCAAAGACGGTGCAGTCGTTGACGTTCCCGGGCGTGAGCACGATCGACAGCGGCAGGCCGCGCCCGTCGACCGCCAGATGGACCTTGGTGGTCAGCCCGCCCCGTGACCGCCCGAGTGCCTGCCCGGCCGCCCGGTTCGTCCCGCCGGGCTCCCCTTTTTGCGGGCGCCGGCGGCGTGCTGGTGCGCGCGCACGATGGTGGAGTCCACGCTGACGGTCCACTCGATGCGGCCGACCGAGTCGTCGTGGACCTGCACGTGGGTCAAGATCGCATCGAAGGTGCCGTCGGCGGCCCACCGCCGGTACCGCTCATAGACGGTCTTCCAGTTGCCGTACCGCTCCGGCAGGTCCCGCCACGGCACACCGGTGGCCAGCTTCCACAAGATCCCGTTCAACACCGTCCGGTGATCGACCCACCGGCCCCCGCGGGCGGGCTGCGCAGGCAAAAGCGGCTCGATCCGCCGCCACGCCGCATCGGTCAACTCATGCCGTCGCACCACGACACACCATCAACCCACACCCACCAGATCGTCCTCAGCAAAACACCAAGATCTACCGGACAGGCTCTAG
>NZ_WBMR01000495.1 GCF_008923365.1 Actinomadura montaniterrae | reverse complement strand
CTCCCAGTCCGGCCCGTAGGCCTCGCGGGCGGTCCGCTCCAGGTCGTCGACGAACGCGGCGGCGCTCGGCGGCCGGTCGGCGGGGTCCTTCGCCATGCCGCGCGCGACGAGGGGGCGGAGCGGTTCGGGGACGGTCTCGGCCGGGACGGGGCCGGTGAGGTGCGCCCGCATCAGCTCGGCGCGGTTCCCGGCGAACGGCCGGTGCCCGCTGACGCACTCGACGAACACGCAGGTCGCGGCGTACACGTCGGTCGCGGGCGTGGCGGTGTGCCGGTCCCACTGCTCGGGCGCCATGTAGGACGGGGTGCCGGCGCCGCCGGCCTCCTGCCCGGCCGGGGCGGCGATGCCGAAGTCGACGAGCCGGCTGCGCCCGTCCGCCGGGACGACGACGTTCGCGGGCTTGTAGTCGCGGTGGACGACGCCGAGCGCGTGGGCGGCGGCGAGGCCGAGCAGCGAGCCCTTCAGCACCGACAGCGACGCCTCCGGGCCGAGCGCGCCGTGCCGCGCGAGGAGCTCCTTGAGGGACACCCCGTCGACGGCCTCCATGATGATCGCGGCGCCGTCGGGGCCCTCGACGAGCCGGAAGAGGCGGGCGATGTGCGGGCTCTCGGCCTGCCCGAGCATCCGGGCCTCGTGCCGGAGCCGCTCGCGGTCGTCCTCGCTCGCGGACGCGTTCAGGTACTTGATCGCGACGGGCGTGCCGGACCGCTCGTGCCGGGCGAGCACGACGCGCCCCTGGGCGCCCGCGCCCAGCTCCCGCACCTCGGCGTATCCGTCGATCCGCCAGCCGCTCATCGCACCCTCCCCGCCATGATCGCGAAGAAGGTACCGAATCGGGCGCGGCGCGGCGACCCGGCCGTCCCACGGCGGGACGCGGCGGCACGCGCCCGGTCAGCACGGCACGCGCCCGGTCAGCACGGCACGCGGGCGGCCAGCGCGACACGCGGGCGGCCAGCGCGACACGCG
>NZ_WBMR01000494.1 GCF_008923365.1 Actinomadura montaniterrae | reverse complement strand
CCCGCCGGCCCCGCGCCGCACGCGGGTGCGCGACCAGCGGGCCCGGGACGGCGCCGAGGACCCGGGACGCGAGGTCCTCCGCGGCGGGACGGGGCGCGGCGGGCAGCAGCCGGCCGCGGTGCGCGGCGTCCCCGAGGCCGGTGATGAGCGCGCCCAGCCGGACGACCCCGGCGCGCCGTTCGAGGGGGTTGTCGGACAGCTCGACGCCCCGCAGCCGGCGGCGTTCGAGGGACACCGCCCGCCGGGTGAGCACGCCGCGCTCCACCAGGATCGAGCCGTCCCGCTCGTGCACGGTGAAGTCCCAGTTGAACAGCGCGAACACGATCACCGACATGACCGGCATGGCGACGATCATCAGGGCGAGGAGCGCGACGGCGAGCGCGGGGGCCGCCCCGGCGACGTCGTGCCCGACGGTCTCGACGCGCTGCCGGGTGATGAGCCCGAGGTCGTCGCCGACGTTGTAGAGGGTGCCGAGCACGCTGCCCGCCAGCGCGAACGGGGTGAGCAGGTAGGCGCCGCTGAGCGGGGCGTACAGGTACCAGCGCGGCGTCACGCGGGCGAGGAGGCGGCGCGGCGGGCGCCGGTCGGCGGACGGGCGGGCGAGCAGCACCCGCCGCAGCCGGTCGGCCTCCTGGCGGGACACGGCGTTGAGGGTGCCCTCGCCGCCCTCCGCGCCGGCGTCGATGTGCACGACGGCGAGGCCGAGCAGCCGCTGCGGGAGGGACGCGCTGACGTCGACGCCGCGGATCCGGTCGCGCGGGATGCTCTTGACGGACCGTCCGATGAGGACGCGGCGCAGCTCGATGCGGTCGCCGTGCAGAACGTAGGTGAAGGTGACCCAGCCGGCGACGTGGAACGCCAGCCCGAACGCGAGCCCGGCGAGGGTGAAGTAGAACGCGGTGGACATGCCGCCGACGAGCAGCCCGGTGGCGCCCGCGGCGAGCAGCGCGATCAGCTCGCGGACGGCGCCCACCACGAACGTCAGCG
>NZ_WBMR01000493.1 GCF_008923365.1 Actinomadura montaniterrae | reverse complement strand
CCCGCCGCGCCGCCGCCCGTCCCGCCGCCCGCGCCCGGTCCCTACGACGCCGCGCCGCGCTACGCGCAGCCGAACTACGGCCCGCAGGGGACGTACCCGCCGGCGAACTACGGCCCCTACAACCAGCAGAACCAGCCGAACCAGCCGCCGCCGAACGCGCTGCAGCGCGGCCCGCAGCAGGGCGGCCCCTACGACCCGCAGCAGCGGGACGCGCCGCACCGCCGTCCCGAGCCCGCCCGCGACGACCGCGACAAGGACGCCCGCAAGCCCTACGGCTGGTACCGGGTGCTCGGCTTCATCGTCCTGGTGGCGCTGCTCGGCTTCGCCAACATCGCGCCGCTGCTCGCCGTCGGCGTGACGATCGTGGGCGTGCTCGTGCTGCGCAGCGCCGACAAGGCCGCGCAAGGCATGGAGGGCAAGCGGACACGGCGCGGCCCCCGCTCCGGCGACGCGGTCGCGGCCGCGTTCCGGACCCCGCTGCACCTGCCCGGCGCGGTGATGGTGACCGCGCTGCTTTCGGCGCTCAGCCTGTTCGCCGGGCTCGTCCTGCTCGGCGTGCTGATCTTCGCCAAGTCCGACATGACGGCGTCCCGGGCGATCGCCTACTCGGCGATGGCGGTGATCGGGCTGCTCTGCCTCGCGCCGGGCAGCGGCGCGCCGCGCCGCCAGCTCGCCCGGATCTGGGGGGCGCTGCTCCCGCGCACCGAGGCGGCGCTCGCCGCCGCCCTCATCCTCGGGATCTTCGCCGCCGTGCTGGTCGGCCTCTCCCAGAAGCAGCCCCCCGACACCACCCCGCTGGACGGCATGAGCCAGAACCTGGAGAGCCTGCGCAGCGATGTCCACGACCTCGTCACCGGGTTCCCGTTCGTCTGACGGAGCCTGGGTCCCCCCGCCGCCGGACGGGGCGCCCGGCGGCCCCCCGCCGTTCGCCGCGCCGGTCCCCGCGCCCCCGCTCCCGCAGGACGCGCTCCCCGCCGAACCCCCCGTCCCC
>NZ_WBMR01000492.1 GCF_008923365.1 Actinomadura montaniterrae | reverse complement strand
CACGCTGGCGTGCTGCGGCGGGTTCGCCGTCGCGGGCGGGCTGCTGGCCGCCGGGCGGCTCGGCCGCCGGACCGGCGCGGCGTTCACCTCGGGCGCGGCGGCGTGGGCGCTGACCTGGACGGCGAGCTGGAACGCGGGCGCCGGCCCGGTGGTGTCGGTGTTCGCGCAGTCGGTCTTCTTCGTCGCGATCGGGGTGGGCGTGCTGCTGTACCCGGGCGGCCGGCTCGACGGCGCCGCCGCCCGGCTGTGGACCGGCGCCACCGCCGCCGTCATGATCGGCGGCCAGGCGGTGCTGTGCGCGCTGTCGCGGCCGGCGTGGAACGGGTTCGACCCCGCGGCGGCGTGGCCGTCCGCCGCCCCCGACCGGGAGGCGTTCGACTGCGCGTACCGGGCCGTCACGACCCTGGAGGCGGGGCTGGCCGGCGCGCTCGTCATCATCCTGCTGCTGCGGCTCCCAGGGACCGGCCGGCTCGACCGCCGGTACACCGTGCCCATCGCCGCCGCCGTCACGGTCGGCGTCGCCGGGGCGCTCGCGGTGCAGGGCTCGCTCATCGGCCGCCACGTGACCCTGGACGACGTGATGGAGGTCTACCTCTTCCAGGGCGTGTCCGCGACGGTGCTGCCGCTGGCGTTCCTCGCCGCGACGCTGCGCGCCCGGCTGGCCGAGCTGTCCGCCGCCGAGCGGATGCAGCGCCTCACCGACCCGGTGTCGGTGGAGAAGGTGCGGGACGCGCTGCGCCGCGTCCTGCGCGACGCGACGCTCGACCTGTGGCTGTGGGCCGGGGACGGCTACGTCGACGTCACCGGGCGCGGCGCCGCGGCCGGCGCCGGGCCGGTGCCGGGCCGGTGGCGGCACGAGGTCCGCACGTCCGCGGGGGAGCCGCTCGCGGCCGTCGACGCCGACGACCGGCTGCGCGGGCACGAGCCGCTCGTCGAGGCGGCGCTCGTCGCGCGCAGCCGCTGCTGGGCGCGCTGGAGGACCTGCTCGAAGGGCTGGAGGAGGCGGCCGGCCCGCAGGCCCGCGAGCACGCGCGCGCCTGCCGCCGGGAACT
>NZ_WBMR01000491.1 GCF_008923365.1 Actinomadura montaniterrae | reverse complement strand
CCGTCCGCCCCGGCAGCGAGGAATACCGCGACTCGGAGAAATACCAGTACCGCCCCCGCGACTGGGAAGCCGCCGACCGCGACAACACCACCATCGCCCCCCTCATCACCCAACTCAACACGCTCCGCAACGCGCACCCCGCACTCCAGCTGCTGCGGAACCTGAACTTCCATTACATCGACCAGCCCGAACTGCTCGCCTTCTCGAAACGGCATATGGACGACGTCGTTCTGGCGGTCGTCAACCTCAACCCGCACCAGCCACGCGAAGCGACGGTCCACCTCGACCTCACCGCACTGGGCCTTCCCGACGACCCGGACCGTCCTTTCACCGTCCACGACGAGCTGGACGGATCGACCTACACGTGGCGCAAGGCCAATTACGTCTACCTGGACCCGCACCTTCGACCGGCGCACATCTTCACGTTCCGGAGCAGCGAGAGTTGAGCGGACCGAACGAACCACAGCCTCCCTCCCCGACGCCCGGCCCGACTCCCGGACCCGGCCCGGTGCCCAGGGACGAGCCCGTCACCGAGATCCCCCCGGACGCGGTCCCGCCCGCGTCGGAACCCGTCCCGGACGCGTTCAGCCCCGAGACGCCGCGCGACCCGCACTGGTTCAAGACCGCCGTGTTCTACGAGGTGTCGGTGCGGGGCTTCGCCGACTCCAACAATGACGGTTACGGCGACCTGCGCGGCCTGATCTCCAAACTCGACCACCTGGAATGGCTGGGCGTCGAGTGCCTCTGGCTGCTGCCGATCTACCAGTCACCGCTGAAGGACGGCGGCTACGACATCGCCGAGTACACCAGGATCCTTCCCGACTTCGGGGAGCTCGGCGATTTCGTGGAACTGATCGAGCAGGCGCACGCGCGGGGCATCCGCGTCATCGCGGACCTGGTGATGAACCACACCAGCGACCAGCATTCCTGGTTCCAGGCGTCGCGGACGGATCCGGACGGGCCGTTCGGCGACTTCTACATGTGGAACGACACCGACGACAAATACCCCGACGCCCGCATCATCTTCGTCGACACCGAATCCTCCAACTGGACCT
>NZ_WBMR01000490.1 GCF_008923365.1 Actinomadura montaniterrae | reverse complement strand
CCCCGGCGGGCCGCCGCCGAGTGCGTGGGCTGCTCGCTGAGCCGGCCGCGGGCCAGCGTGAGCAGCCGGTCGCACCAGCCGGTGAGCGTCTCGGTGTCGTCCGCGCTGACCAGGACGGTCGGCGCCAGCGACCGCAGGACCGGGACCAGCTCGGCCATCGCGGCCGAGTACGCGGACCCGCCCGGGCCCGCCGCGCCGGTCGGCCACGGGTCGGCGGCGGCCCGCAGGTCGCCGAACGGGTCGTCCAGCACCAGCAGGTCGGGGCCGTGCACGCACGCGGCGGCGAGGCCGGCGCGCAGCCGGACGTCCGGCGGCAGCAGCGACAGCGCCGTCCCGGCGGCCTCGGCGAGGTCCAGCCGCTTCATGATGGACCGTGCCACTGAGGTGCTCGTGCGCTTGTAGTACGCGGCATAAGCGACGAACTCGCCCGCCGTCATGCTCTCCGCGCGGTCGAACCGGGCCGGCAGGTAGCCGATCCGGGCCCGCGCGGCCCGCAGGTCCGCGGCGTTCGCTATGTCATGCCCGAGAATGTGAAGCACGCCGGAATTGGGCCGGCGCAAGGTCGCGAACGTGGCCAGCAGAGTGGATTTACCGACACCAGGTGGACCGGCGAAGCCGACCACGCCTTCGGTCACGCCGAAGGTCACCGGGCGCAGGAGCCACCGCCCCCCGCGGCGGACACCCATTCCTCGGGCCACGATCGCGGAATGCTCCGCGATCACTTGTTTCCCCCCGTTGCTCGTCATGCGAGCGCGACGGTCGTCCGAGCCGGGCCGGTGGCCGCTCCCGGCGCCACGCGGCGCCCGTGCGCCCGGGCCGGCCGGATCGGCGGGGCCCGGGGCACCGGATCTCTTTTGCCGTCGCACGATGCATCGACATCGCGACTATAACCGGGCTTGGTGATGGCTGTCAGCAATCTTTTTGCCTTTACGGCAGGACGCCTGGATTCTTTGCCTTCCGACCGAAGGTGAGAATTCAAAAAAGGCGGACAATTGCGTTGGCATCCCTCGGAACGGGGCGTCGCGGTCGGCGGCCCGCGGCGGCGCCGGCGGCGCCCGGCGCGCGCGGCGGTCCGCTCCGAGCGGACGGGCG
>NZ_WBMR01000049.1 GCF_008923365.1 Actinomadura montaniterrae | reverse complement strand
CGGGCTCGCCCGCGCCGCCGCGGCGGAGGCGTTCGCCGGACCGTTCGGCGCACCGTTCGGAGGCGCGCCCGGCGCGCTGATGAAACGCGTCCGCAGGGCGACGGGAATCGACCAGGGCCTGCTCCGGCCCTACCGGACGCTGACCCACCTCGACAATGCCGATTTCCTCGCCCAGATCGAAGCCGTCGAACAATTCACCGACACCGTCACCAGATTCACCGGGCGCACCGCGCGGCGCATTCACCGCGCCCTTTTCCAGGACAACGCGCTCGCCGCGGGCGGCCTGGACATCGACGGCCGGCGGGTCGAGCTGCGCCGGATCGGCGTGCCGGTTCTGGCCATCGCCGGGCGCGGCGACGGCGTCGCGCCCGTCCGGTCCGTCCTGCCGCTGATCCGGCTGCTGCCCGGTGCGCCGAAGGTCCGGTTCGAGGTCGCCGTGGGCGGCCACCTCGACGTGCTGACCGGACGGTCCGCGCGGGCGACCACCTGGGCGCACCTGGACCGCTGGCTGGACGAGGGAACGGTCCGGCACGGGATCCGCCGGCAGCGCCGCGCGCCCGCCGTCACCGGCTAGCGCCGCACCCCACCGCCACCGTCCGGCGCGGGCCGCTGACCGCCCGGTCGCACCGGCGGCGGGTCTTCCGCAGGCCAAGGAAGCGTCCAAAGTCCTTTGCGGTGCCGCCATCAGCGCGCCGCCGGGTGTGTCGCCCCGGTGCTCGGCCGCTCACTGACCGTAGTCTTGCCGACCGTTGTTGTGAGCGAGGGTCACCAGCCGCGCGGTCGCCGGGTCGGGCCGCGCGGGACGCGTCGGGGGGCAGTGCATGGCCGCGGACAGGGGCACGGCGGCGGACCGGGACGAGACGAGGGCCGTCCAGGACGGCCCGGACCGGCGGACGCCCGGGACCGGGCCGGGGACCGAGATCGTCGGCGTCACGCCGTTCGGCCGCCCCGCGCCGCACCTCGCGGTCGCCGTCGCGCGGGCCGGCGGGCACGGCGTGCTCGACCTCGGCACCGACCGGGAGCCGGCGCTGGCCGCGCTCGCCGACGTGCGCCGCTGGTGGGCGGGCCGGTTCGGGGTGCGGGTCCCGGCGGGCTGCCGGGTCCGCCCGCAGGAGCTGCCGGACGCCGTCGGCACCGTCGTGTTCGACGCCCCGGCGCTGCTCGCCGACGACTCGCTGGACATCGCGGGGTTCGCGCGCGGCCGCCGGCTGCTCGTCGAGGTCGTCGGCGCGGACGAGGCCGCCGCCGTGCTGCCCGTCGCCGGCGGGTTCCCCGGGACGAGCGGCACCGCGCTCATCGCCCGGGGCCGCGAGGCGGGCGGCCGGGTCGGCGACCTCACCACGTTCGTGCTGCTGCAGCGGCTCCTTGCGGACGGGGCCGTCGACGTTCCGGTGCTCGCCGCCGGCGGCATCGGCCCCCGCACGGCCGCCGCGGCCGTCGCCGGGGGAGCGGCGGGCGTCGTGCTCGACGTGCAGCTCGCGCTCGTCCGGGAGATGGACCTGCCCGCCGACGTCGCCGCGGCGCTCAGCGCGATGGACGGCTCGGAGACCCGCGTCGTGCACGGCCACCGCGTCTACACGCGCCCCGACCTGCCCGACATCGCCCTCGCCGACCTCACCCCGGCGGAGGTGAACGCGCGGCTCGGCGCGACGGGGCTGCGGTCGCGGCTGCTGCCGGCCGGGCAGGACGCGCCGCTCGCCGCCGCGCTCGCCGCCCGGCACCGGACCGCCGGCGGGGTCGTCCAGGCGGTCCGCGAGGGGATCGCCGAGCACCTGCGGGCCGCCGTGCAGGCCGCGCCGCTGGCGTCCCGACAGACCCCGGACGGCCCCGAGTACCCGGCCGTCCAGGGGCCGATGACGCAGGTCAGCGACCGTTCGACGTTCGCGGCGGCCGTCGCGCAGGAGGGCGGGCTGCCGTTCCTCGCGCTCGCGCTGATGGACGGCGACCGGGTGCGGACGCTGCTGCGCGAGACCGCCGACCGGCTCGCGGGCCGGCCCTGGGGCGTCGGCGTGCTCGGGTTCGCGCCGCCGGAGGTCCGCGAGGCGCAGCTCGCCGCGGTCCGCGAGGCCGCGCCCCCGTACGCGATCGTCTCCGGCGGGCGGCCCGCGCAGGCCGCGTCGCTGGAGGACGCCGGGGTCAGCGCGTACCTGCACGTCCCGTCGCCCGACCTGCTGGAGCGGTTCCTCGCCGAGGGCGCCCGCAAGTTCGTCTTCGAGGGGCAGGAGTGCGGCGGGCACGTCGGGCCGCGCGCGAGCTTCCCGCTGTGGGAGGCGCAGGTCGAGCGGCTCATGGCGTTCGGCGGCGACCCCGCCGAGCTGTCGGTGATGTTCGCCGGCGGGATCCACGACGCGCGGTCCGCCGCGATGGTCGCCGCGCTCGCCGGCCCGCTCGCCGAGCGCGGCGCCGACGTCCGCGTCCTGATGGGCACCGCGTACCTGTTCACCGCCGAGGCCGTCGCGGCGGGCGCGATCCTGCCCGGCTTCCAGAGGGCCGCCGTCGAATGCGCGGGGACGGCGCTGCTGGAGACCTCGCCGGGCCACGCGACCCGCTGCGCCCGCACCCCCTACGTCGAGCGGTTCGCCGAGGCGCGCCGCGAGCTGGAGGCCGCCGGGACGACCCGCCAGGACATGTGGCGGCAGCTCGAACGCCTCAACCTCGGCCGGCTGCGCATCGCCAGCAAGGGCCTGCGCCGCTCCACCCCCGTCGGCCCCGACGAGCAGCGCGCCGAGGGCCTCTACATGATCGGGGACGTCGCGGCGCTGCGCACGGCCACGACCACGGTCGCCGACCTGCACGAACAGGTCACCAACGAAGCCACCGCGCTGCTCGCCGCGCGCGCCGCCGAGCTCGGCATCGCCGGGGACCGGGCCGCCGCGTCCACCGCCGCCCGGCCCGCCGACATCGCGATCGTCGGCGTCGGCTGCGTCTTCCCCGGCGCCCGCGACGCCGACGCCTACTGGGCGAACATCGTCGGCGGCGTCGACTCCGTCACCGAGGTGCCCGCCGAACGGTGGGACCCGGCCGTCCACTACGACCCGTCCGAGCCCGGCAAGACCCCGTCGAAATGGGGCGGGTTCCTGCCGGACGTCCCGTTCGACGCGCTCGCCTACGGCATCCCGCCCAACGCGCTCGGCAGCGTCGAACCCGTCCAGCTCCTCGCCCTGGAGGTCGCGGCGCGCGCGCTGAAGGACGCCGGATACGCCGACCGGCCCTTCGACCGGTCCCGCACATCGGTGTTCTTCGGCGCCGAAGGCGGCAACGAGCTCGCCACCGCCTACGGCCTGCGCGCCGCCCTGCCGTCCTACTACGGCGAGGTCCCGCCCGCCCTCGACGGCCAGCTCCCCGAACCCACCGAGGACTCCTTCCCCGGCGTCCTCACCAACGTCATCGCCGGGCGCATCGCCAACCGGCTCGACCTCGGCGGCGCCAACTACACCGTCGACGCCGCCTGCGCCGCGTCCCTCGCCGCCCTCGACGCCGCCTGCAAGGAACTCGCCTCCGGCGGCAGCGACATGGTCCTGTGCGGCGGCGCCGACGTGCACAACGGCATCCAGGACTACCTGATGTTCTCCGCCGTCCGCGCGCTGTCCCCGTCCGGCCGCTGCGCCCCGTTCGACGCCGCCGCCGACGGCATCGCGCTCGGCGAGGGCGTCGCCTGCGTCGTGCTCAAACGCCTCGCCGACGCCGAACGCGACGGCGACCGCGTCTACGCCGTCGTCAAGTCCGTCGCCGGATCCAGCGACGGCCGCTCCCTCGGCCTCACCGCGCCCCGCGCCGAGGGGCAGCGGCTCGCCCTCGACCGCGCCTACGAGCGCGCCGGCGTCCGCCCGTCCGACGTCGGGCTCGTCGAGGCGCACGGCACCGGCACCGAGGTCGGCGACCGCACCGAGCTCGCCACCCTCACCGCCGCGTTCTCCGCCGCCGCGCCCGGATCCGTCACCCTCGGCTCCGTCAAGTCGCAGATCGGGCACACCAAGTGCGCCGCCGGGCTCGCCGGGCTCATCAAGACCGCGTACGCGCTGCACACCGGCGTCCTCCCCGGCACCCTGCACCTCACCAGCCCGAACGCCGAATGGAAGGCGGACGGGCCGTTCGCGTTCGGGACGTCCGCGCGGCCCTGGGCCGCCCGCCCCGGCGACCGGTACGCCGGCGTCAGCGGCTTCGGCTTCGGCGGCGCCAACTTCCACGCCGTCCTCGCCGGCTACGACGGCGGCCCCGAACCGGTGTCCGGCCTCGCCGAATGGCCCGCCGAGCTGTTCCTCGTCCGCGGCGCCGACCGCACCGCCGCCCGCGGCGAGATCGCCCGGCTCCGGCGGCTGCTGGACGCCCCGTCCGCCCGGCTGCGCGACCTCGCCCGGACCTGCGCGTCCGCCGAAGGACGCGTCCAGGTCGCCGTCGTCGCCACCGGCCTGGACGACCTGCGCGGCAAGCTCGCCGCCGCCGCCGAGTTCCGCGCGGGACCCGGCGTCCACGTCCGCACCTCGGGCGACCCCGGGCAGGTCGCGTTCCTGTTCCCCGGCCAGGGCAGCCAGCGGCCCGGCATGCTCGCCGGCCTCTTCGTCGCCTTCCCGCGCCTGCAGCGCCTGCTCCGCCTCGCCGGCGGACGCTACGCGCCCGCCATGTTCCCGCCCGCCGCGTTCGGCCCCGGCGACGCCCGCCGGCAGCGCGAGGCGCTCACCGACACCCGCGTCGCGCAGCCCGCGCTCGGCATCGCCGGCCTCGCCGTCCACCGCCTGCTCACCGCCGTCGGCGTGCACCCCGACCTCGCCGCCGGGCACAGCTACGGCGAGCTCGTCGCGCTCTGCGCCGCCGGCGTCTTCGACGACACCGACATGATCGAGCTCAGCGCCGCCCGCGCCGAGGCCATCCTCGCCGCCGCGGGCACCGACCCCGGCGCCATGGCCGCCGTCGCCGCGCCGCTCCGGCAGGTCAGGGACGCCGTCGCCGGCGTCTCCGGGATCGTCGTCGCCAACCACAACGCGCCCGACCAGGTCGTCGTGTCCGGCACCACCGCCGGCGTCGCCCGCGCCGTCGACGTCCTCGCCGAACGCGGCCTCGCCGCCGAACGCATCCCGGTCGCCTGCGCCTTCCACAGCCCGCTCGTCGCCGCCGCGTCCGGCACCCTCCGCACCGCCCTCACCGGACGCGACCTGCGCTCGCCCGCGTTCCCCGTCTGGTCCAACACCACCGCCGCCCCCTACGACAGCGACCCCGCCGACCTCGCCGCCACCCTCGCCGGGCAGATCGCCGCGCCCGTCCGGTTCGTCGAGCAGATCGAGGCGATGTACGAGGCGGGCGCCCGCACCTTCGTCGAGGCGGGCCCCGGACGCGTCCTCACCGGGCTCACCCGCCGCATCCTCGGCGACCGCCCGCACACCGCCGTCGCCTGCGACGCCCCCGGCGGCGGCTCCGTCGAACGCCTCCTGCACGCCCTCGCCGAACTCGCCGCCGCCGGCGTCCCCGTCGACCCGCTGCCGCTGTTCGCCGGCCGCGACGCCCGCGTCCTCGACCCCGCGTCCCTGCCCGCCGCGCCCGGCTGGACCGTCAACGGCCACCTCGTCCGCACCGCCGACGGCGGCTATCCGGCGGGCGCCCTCCGCCCCGCCGAACGCGTCCCCGCCGCCGCGGCGCCGGCCCGTCCCGCCGGCTCCGACGCCGCCGTCCTGGAGTACCTGCGCGCCGGCCGCGAACTGATCGCCGCGCAGCGCGAGGTCATCCTCCGCCACCTCGGCGCCCCGCCCGCCGTCCCGTCCGCCCCGGCGCCCGTCCCCGCGCCGCGTCCCGTCCTGCCGGGCGAGACGCTGCCCGTCCTGCCCGCCGCACCCGAACCGGCCCGCGACGTCCACGCCACCGTCCTGTCGGTGATCAGCGCCCGCACCGGCTACCCCGAGTCCATGCTGGACGGCGACCTCGACCTCGAGGCCGACCTGTCCATCGACTCCATCAAGCGCACCGTCATCATCGGGGAGGTCACCGAGCGCGTCGGCCTCACCGCCCCGGACGCCGCCATCGAGCAGCTCACCCGCATCACCACGATCGGCGAGATCGTCGACTGGCTCCGCACCCGCCTGCCGTCGGCGCCGGCCCCGCACCGCCCCGCCGTCCCACCCCAGGCGACCCCGCGCCCAGCGGCCTCGCGCGAAGCCACCGGCGCCGCCGGCCTGCCGCGCCAGGCGTCCCCCGAGCGGCCTGCCGCGCCTGACCAGCCGCCGACGTCCCGCCCCGGGGAGGCGACCCCGGCCGACGAGCCGTCCCGCCCTGCGGCGCCCGACGTCCAGACAGCCGACAGCGAAGCCCCGACCACGCAGCCACCCAACACCGACCAATCGAAGGCGAACGCCCGCCCTGCGCAGACAGTGAGCGACGCCCGGGCGGCGGCTTCGGAAGAAGCTTCCCGCGCCACGGGGCCGGGTATCGGACGGCCTGACCAGCCGTCGGACGCGGCGGCCCCTGAGGCAGCGCGCTCCGCGGGCGTCGGGCGGTCTGATCGGTCGTCGGATGCGGCGGACCGTGAGGCAGCGGCGGCCCCGGTCGCGGAGGCCGCGCCCGATGCCGCCGAGCGATCGGCGGGGGTGGGCGGCCGAGCTGGGACGTCGCCCCGCATGGCGGTGCCTGCCTCGGGGGCGGGCGCTGAGCGGCGGGAAGTGCCTGAGCAATCCTCGGGTGCGGAGGCTCGGGATGCGGAGGGGACCTCGGTCGGCGAGGCCGAGCGCTCTGCGGTGGCCGATGCCTCCGAGCAGTCGGCGGACGTGGGCGGTGTTGTGGAGTCGGGTTCGGACGGGGAAGGGGCGCGTACCGCGCCGTCCGGCCCGGGGCCGGTGGCTGGGCGGCGGTCGGTGGGCGAGGCGGCCGTGGAGGTCGTGCGGCTCGGCGGCGACGGGGTCGCCGCGCTCGGCGGGGAGGACGCGCAGGCAGGGCTCTTCGCGCGCGGCGGGACGCCCGCGCGGCGGGGTCCGGCCGAGCGGGACGGCGAGACCACGACGGGGGCGCGGCGCGTGCTGGCCGGGCGGATCCGGCCGTCGGGGGAGCGGGCCCGGCGGGTCGTCCGGCAGGTGGTGAGGACGGCG
The DNA here is from genome assembly GCF_008923365.1 of Actinomadura montaniterrae. Classification (GTDB taxonomy): domain Bacteria; phylum Actinomycetota; class Actinomycetes; order Streptosporangiales; family Streptosporangiaceae; genus Spirillospora; species Spirillospora montaniterrae. The sequence goes on along the minus strand of NZ_WBMR01000049.1, from coordinate 44,441 downwards.
GACCTGGAGGCGCTGCCGGTGCCCGCGGACACCGGCACGGCGTTCGACGGGCGGACGTTCGTGGTCGTGGACGACGGGTGCGGCGTCGCGCTGGAGCTGGCGGACCTGCTGGAGCGGCACGGGGCGCGGGTGCGCACCCCGCTGGACGTGGACGGGGAGTGCGACGGGCTGGTGCATCTGGCGGCGCTGCGGCCGGGGGCGACGGCTGTCCTGCCGGACGCGTACGCGGGGATCCGCGGCGCGCTGGCCGGCGGGTTGCGGTGGCTGGTCGTCGCGAGCGGCGCCGGGGGGACGTTCGGGCGGGCGTTCGACGGCGGCGGCATCGGGGACCCGGGGCCGGGCGCCGGGCTGCGCGGGCTGGCGAGGACGGTCGCGCAGGAGTACCCGGACACCCTGGTCAGGGCCGTGGACGTGGACACCAAGGACACGCCGCGGGCGATCGCGTTGCGGATCCTGGCCGAGCTGCTGGACGCCCGGGGCCCGGTGGTGGTCGGGCATGAGGGCGACCTGCGGCACACGACGCGGCTGGTCCCGGCGGAGCTGCGGGGCGAGGCGCGGGTGCCGCTGGAGCGGGACGGCGTCGTCCTGCTGACCGGGGGCGCGCGGGGCGTCACCGCGCGGGTGGCGCTGGAGCTGGCGCGGACGACCGGCTGCCACATCGAGGTGATGGGGCGGACGCTGGAGCCGGTGGGCCCGGCGTCGTTCCCGGACGTCCCGGACGAGGCGGGCCTGCGGCGGGCGCTGGTCGCGCAGGGCGGGCGGCGTCCGGCGGAGATCGAGGCGACGGTGCGGCGGATCCTGGCGGAGCGGGAGATCCGCGCGAACCTGGACGCGTTGAAGGAGCACGCGGCGTCGGTCCGCTACCACGCGGGCGACGTGCGGGAGCCGCGGGTGGTCCGGGACGTGGTGGACCGGGTGTATCTGCGGCACGGCCGGCTGGACGGGGTGGTCCACGGCGCGGGGATCGTGGAGGACCGGCTCGTCCGGGACAAGGAGCCGCAGTCGTTCGAGCGGGTGTACCGGACGAAGGTGGACGGCGCGTCGGCGCTGGCGGCGGCGGTGAAGCCCGACGTGGGGTTCTTCGTCGTGTTCGGCAGCGTCGCGGGCGTCCACGGGAACCGGGGGCAGGCGGACTACGCGGCGGCGAACGAGGCGTGCGACACGCTCGCGCACGTGTGGCGGACGCGGCTGCGCGGCCGGGTGCTGGTGGCGGACTGGGGTCCGTGGGCGGGCGGCGGGATGGTGTCGCCGGAGCTGGCCCGCGAGTACGCGCGGCGGGGGATCGGGCTGATCGATCCGGACGCGGGCGTGGCGGCGCTGCTGCGGGAGATCGCGCACGGGGACGAGACGCAGGTCGTGTTCACCGGGACGGTCCGGTGACGGGGGAGCCGATCGCGATCGTGGGCGCCGGGGCGGTGTTCCCCGGGGCCGGTTCGGCGGCGGAGCTGTGGCGCAACGTGCTGGCGGGCATCGACGCGATCTCGGACGTGCCGCCGGGCCGCTGGGATCCGGCGCTGTACTACGACCCGGACGCGTACGGGCGGGCGCCGGAGTGCGACCGGTTCTACTGCCGGCGCGGCGGGTTCGTGGACGAGCTGGCGACGTTCGACCCGGCCCGGTTCGGGATCATGCCGGCGTCGGTGCCGGGGATGGAGCCGGACCAGCTGATGGCGCTGCGGGCGGCGGCGGAGGCGGTCGCGGACGCGGGCGGCGACGAGCGGCTGCCGGACCGGACGCGGGTCGGGGTGGTGATCGGCCGGGGCGGCTACATCACCCCGGGCGTCGCGCGGTTCGACCAGCGGGTGCGGACGTCGCACCAGGTGGCGGGGGTGCTGGCGGAGCTGGTGCCGGAGCTCGGCGCGGACCGGCTGGAGGAGATCCGGCGGGCGTTCTGCGCGCGGGTGGGGCCGGACGGCCCGGACGCGTCGATCGGGCTGGTGCCGAGTTTCGCGGCGGCGCGGATCGCGAACCGGTTCGATCTGCGGGGTCCGGCGTACACGGTGGACGCGGCGTGCGCGTCGTCGCTGCTGGCGGTGGAGCACGCGGTGCGGGCGCTGCGGAGCGGCGAGGCGGACGCGATGCTGGCGGGGGCGGTGCACCACGCGCATCACGCGACGGTGTGGAGCGTGTTCAGCCAGCTGCGGGCGCTGAGCCCGAGCGAGACGATCCGGCCGTTCGACCGGGCGGCGGACGGGACGCTGCTGGCGGAGGGCACCGGGGTGGTGCTGCTGAAGCGGCTGCGGGACGCGGTGCGGGCGGGCGACCGGATCCACGCGGTGATCGTGGGGACGGGGTCGTCGAGCGACGGGCGCGCGGCGGGGATCATGAGCCCGCTGGTGGACGGGCAGGTCCTGGCGGTGGAGCGGGCGTGGCGGGACGCGGGCCTGGATCCGCGGGCGCCGGGGGCGCTGGGGCTGGTGGAGGCGCACGGGACGGCGACGCCGGCGGGGGACGAGGCGGAGCTGGCGACGATGCGCCGGGTGTTCGGGACGGACGGCGCGCCGGTGGGGCTCGGCACGGTGAAGTCGATGATCGGGCACGCGATGCCGGCGGCGGGGATGGCGGGGCTGATCAAGGCGGCGTGCGCGCTGCGGGACGGGGTGCTGCCGCCGACGCTGCACGTGGACGATCCGCATCCGGCGCTGGACGGGGGGCGGCTGCGGGTCGTCCGGGAGGCGGCGGAGTGGGAGCGGCCGGCGGACGGTCCGCGCCGCGCGGTGGTGAACGCGTTCGGGTTCGGTGGTGCGAACGCGCACGTGATCCTGGAGGAGCCTCCGGCTGGGCGCGCGCGCAGGCGCCGGAGGCTGGATGCGCCGTCCTCGGAGGAGGGTGTGCTGAGGCTGGCGGCCCGCACCACCGACGAGCTGGCGGCGCTGCTGGCGGTTCCCGACGAGGAGCTGCTCGCGCGCGCGGGGGAGGCCCCGCCGGACCTGCCGTGCCGCCTCGCGATCGTGGGGCCGACGTCGCGCAGGCTGGATCTGGCGCGGGCGGTCGTCCAGCGGGGGACGCCGTGGCGGGGACGCAGCGACGTGTGGTTCACGCCGCGTCCGCTGCTCGCGGAGGGCGGGCGGCTGGCGTTCCTGTTCCCGGGCTTCGAGCCGGCGTTCGAGCCGCGCGTGGACGACGTCGCGGAGCACTTCGGGATGCCGAAGCCGGAGCCGACGGGCCGCACCGACCTGCTCGGCCACGCCGCCGACGTGATCGCGGTGGGCCGGCTGCTCGCCGCCGCGCTCGCCGAGCTGGGCGTCGAGCCGGACGTCGCGGCCGGGCACAGCCTCGGCGAATGGACCGCGATGATCGTCGCGGGGATGTATGACGCGGGCGCCGTGGACGCGTTCGTGCAGGCCCTCGACCGCGAGGGGCTCGACGTCCCCGACGTGGTGTACGGGGCGCTCGGCTGCGGCGCGGACCGGGCGCAGGAGGCGATCGCCGGGCGGTCTGGCGTGTTCGTCAGCCACGACAACTGCCCGCACCAGTCGGTGATCTGCGGCCCGGCCGGCGACGTCCGGGACGTACTGGACCGGCTGGCCGCCGAGGGCGTCCTCGGCCGGGAGCTGCCGTTCCGCACCGGGTTCCACACGCCGCTGGCGGAGGCGTACGAGAAGCAGGTGCAGCTGTCGTTCGAGGCGCTGGAGATCGGCGAGCCGCGCTTCCCGCTGTGGTCGGGCACGACGGCGGCGCCGTTCCCGTCCGGCGCGGACGCGGTGCGGGAGCTGGTCGTGCGGCACCTGCTGGAGCCGGTGCGGTTCAGCGAGCTGATCGAGGAGCTGTACGGGACGGCGCACGTGCGGGCGTTCGTGCAGGTCGGGCCGGGGAGCCTGACCGGGTTCGTCGGCGACCGGCTCGGCGCCCGCGAGCATCTGGCGATGGCGGTGAACGTCCCGAAGCGGGACGGGATGGCGCAGCTGCGGCGGGTCGTCGCGGCGCTGTGGGCGGAGGGGTACGGGGCGTCCCCGGCTCCGCCGTCGTCGTCGGGGATGCGCCTCGACCTCGGCACGCCGCTGGTCAGGCTGGACGGTGCCGTGCCGCCGATCCGGACGGGCGGCGCGCCGGTGCCGTCGCTTCCGGCGGACGATCCGGTGCTCGCAGAGCTGGAGGCGCTGCTCAACGACGCGGCGACCGGCGCGCAGACCGTCCTGGAGGCGCTCGGCGGCGGCGGGGCGGCGCCCGCGTCCCCAGGCGATGCGGGCGGCCGGGCGGACGAGCTGGTGATCACCCGGGTGTTCTCGCTGGAGGCGATGCCGTACCTCGCGGACCACTGCGTGTTCCCGCAGCCCCCCGGCTGGCCCGACATGTCGGACCGGTTCCCGATCGTGCCGCTGGCCACGCTGCTGGAGGTGATGGCGGCGACCGCGCGGGAGCTGCTGCCCGACACGGTCGTCGTCGGGTTCGAGGCCGTCCGGGCCGTCCGGTGGGTCGTGGCGGCCCCGCCGACCAGCGCCGACATCCGCGCCCACCTCGTCGAGGCGGGCGACGGCCAAGGGGGTACGCGCCGCGTCAAGGTCGTCATCCCGGGCCACACCCACGGGACGGTCCTGCTCGCCGAACGCCACCTCCCCCCGCCCGCGCCGGACCGCACCCCGCTGACCGGGGAAGGCCCGCCCGTCGTCACCGCCGAACGGCTCTACGAGGAACGCTGGATGTTCCACGGCCCGCTGTTCCGCGGCGTCACCGAGGTGATCGCGCTCGCGGAGGACGGCGTGCGCGGCGTCCTGACGGCCCTGCCCACGCCCGGCGCGATCATCGACAGCGCCGGGCAGCTGTGCGGCCACTGGATCCAGGTGTACGGGGAGACGGACCAGACCGTCTTCCCCGTGGGGATCGAACGCGTCTCCCTGTACGGCCCGTCGCCGGCCGCAGGAGAACGCCTCGAAACCACCGTCTGGGCCGAGTCCCTTACGGACACCACCCTGCGCTGCTCCGTCGAGATGGTCCGCGAAGACGGAACCCTATGGGCGCGCATAGACGGCTGGACCACGCACCGCTTCTACACCGACGAAGCCCTCTGGCGGATGAAGTTCACCCCCGAAGTGTCCGGGATCGGGGAACCGCAGGACGGCGGCTGGTGCCTCGCCCGCAAGCGCTGGGACGGCACCGCCTCCCGCGACCTCGTCATGCGCCAGTACCTGTGCGCCGCCGAACGCGCCGAGTACGAGCGGCTCCCCGGCTTCGCGCAGGGCCCCTGGCTGCTCGGGCGCGTCGCCGCGAAGGACGCCGTCCGGGACTGGCTGTGGCGCAACGGCCACGGCCCCCTGTTCCCCGCCGAGCTGACCGTCCGCGACGGCACCGGGCACCACCCGGTCGTCACCGGACCCTTCGACCAGGACCTGGCCGTGTCCATCGCCTGCGACGCCGAGCTCGGCGTCGCGATGGCACGGCCCGCCGGCGAGCCCGCGGGCATCGGACTGGCCCTCGGCGGCGCGGACGCCCGCGTCCGCGCCGCCACCCAGGCCGTCCTGCAGGCCCTTCCCGCCGGACACCCCGAACCCGCCTTCACCGCCGCCGACGCCGAGCACCTGCTGGTCGCCGGCGGCGGCACGGTCACCGAGGTCGGGACGCGCGAGCTGGACGGACACGTCGTGGCCTGGACGGTCACGGCGGGCGGAACCGACATGGAGGAGAGCCGAACATGAGCGACGACGCCCTGACGCAGGTCGTCCGGATGCTGGCCGAGGTCGTGGGGGAGGACTTCCTGCTCGACGTGGAGATCGGCCGCGACACCTCGTTCAACGAGGACCTCGGGCTGGAGAGCATCGAGTTCGTCGCCCTCGCCGACAAGCTGCGCGACCACTACGGCGACGGCGTCGACCTCGCCGCGTTCATCGCCGGCATGGACATCGACGAGATCATGGACCTGACGGTCGGCGACCTGGTGGACCACATCGCCGCCACGGCGGCTCTCGACGGGCGGGCCGCCCATGCCTGACGTCACCGTCCGCGGGGTCCGCTTCCACGTCCAGACCATCGGCCCGCCCGCGCCCGGCGCGCCCGTCACCGTGTTCCTGCACGGGCTCGTCCTGGACAACCTGTCGAGCTTCTACTACACGATCGCCGGGCCCGTCGCCGAGGCCGGCGCCCACGCCGTCCTGTACGACCTGCGCGGGCACGGCCGCTCCGAACTGACCCCGGACGGCTACGGCGCGGACGACGCCGTCGCCGACCTGTTCGGGATCCTCGACGCGCTCGGGCACGACCGCGTCCACCTCGTCGCCAACAGCTTCGGCGGCGTCGTCGCGCTCAAGGCCGCGCTCGCCCGGCCCGACCGGATCGCCGGCCTCGTGCTGATCGAGGCGTACGGCCCCGCCGAGCACGACGGCTGGGCCGAGGGCCTGCTCAACACGCTCACCGCGTCCGCGCTCGGCCTGGAGTACGACCGGCTCGCCGACCAGCTCCTCGCCGCCGGATGGCGCAAGACCGGACGGCAGATCGCCGCCGCCGACGCCCTCATCAACCGGACCAGCCTGCTCGACGACCTGGCCCGCACCGAACCCGTCCGCCCCGCCGGCCTCGCCGCCGTCCGCTGCCCCGTCCTCGCCGTGTACGGGCAGCACTCCGACGTCGCCGAAGCGGGGCGGCTGCTGCTGCGCACCGTCCCCGGCTGCACCCTGCACGTCATGGCCGGCCACGCCCACACCGTGCTGCGCGAGGGGACCGCCGAACTCCTGGAGGTCATGTTGCCCTGGCTGGCGCACCACGCGGGCACCCGCGTCCCCGTCACCACCGGCGGAGGTGCCCGGTGAAGGGCCGCCGCATGCAGGTCCCGTCCCTGCTCGGCGCGCCCGGCATCCCGCGCGCCGAGACGCCGAAGCGCCGGTTCCTGTTCGCCGTCCCGCCGCTCGCCGGGCACGTCAACCCGACCGTCGCGGTCGGCGCCGAGCTCGTCCGCCGCGGCCACACCGTCGCCTGGACCGGCCACCGCGCCACCCTCGAACCGCTGCTGCGTGCCGGCGCCCGGATCTTCTCCGCCGAGGACGACGCGTTCGCCGCGCGGCTCACCGCCGCCCGCGAGGAGTGGCTGCGCCTGCGCGGTCCCGCCGCCCTGCGGTTCCTGTGGGAGGAGTTCATCGTCCCGCTCGGCCACGCGATGATGCCCGGCGTCGAGACCGCCCTCGACCGGTTCCGCCCCGACGTCGTGATCAGCGACCAGATCGTCCTCGCCGCGCCCGTCGCCGCCCGGCACCGCGCGATCCCGTGGGCCACCTCCGCGACCACCTCCGCCGAGTTCACCCGGCCGCTCGCCGGGATGCCGCTCGTCGAGGCGTGGGTCCGCGACCGGATCGGCGACTTCCAGCTCGACCACGGCATCGAGGACCTGCTCGACCTGCGGTTCTCCGACCACCTCGTGCTGATCTTCTCCACCGGCGCGCTCGTCGGCGACACCTCGTTCTTCCCGGACCACTTCGCGTTCGTCGGCCCCGCCCTCGACCGCCCGGCGGGCGCCGCGTTCCCGTGGGAATGGCTCGACGGGCGGCCCGGCGTCCTGCTGACCCTCGGCACCCTCAACGGGCCCGCCGGCGAGCGGTTCTACCGCGTCGCCGCCGACGCCGTCCGCGACCTGGACGTCCAGGCCGTCTTCGTCGCCCCGCCCGGGACCCTCGACGACCCGCCGCCGAACGTCCTCGTCCGCGAGTACGTCCCGCAGCTCCGGCTGCTGCAGCGGATGTCCGCCGTCGTCTGCCACGGCGGCCACAACACCGTCTGCGAGAGCCTCGCGCAGGGCCTGCCGCTGGTCGTCGCTCCGATCCGCGACGACCAGCCCGTCATCGCCCGGCAGGTCGAGGCCGCGGGCGCCGGCGTCCAGGTCCGGTTCGGCCGGGTCCGCGCCGCCGAGCTCCGCGACGCGCTGACCACCGTCCTCGCGAGCGACGCGCACCGCGCCGCCGCCGAGGCCGTCCGGGACTCCTTCGCCGCCGCCGGCGGCGCCGCCGAGGCCGCCGACCGCCTGGAGAAACTGGCGTGATCGCGGTACCCGCGCTGGTGGCGGCGGGCCTCATCGCGGACGCGGTGCGGCTCCGCCGCCGCCTGGCGCGGCTCCGCCGGCTCCCGCGGCCCCGCCGCGCGGTCCCGCTGAGCTGGGAGGGCCTGCGCGAACCCGGCGGATACGACGTGATCGGCGCGGACGGCGCCGTCATCTCCGCCAACGTCCGGCACGCCGCCATCGCCCACGCCCGCGACACCGGCCTGGACGTCCTCGGCCTGATCCCCGCCGACCTCCCCGTTACCCGCGCCCTCGACATGCTCCGCCACACCCGCGACGCGGGATTCGCGGCCGTCGTCCACACCGAACTCCTCGACGACGCCTACACGGGCGACTACACGAGCACCATGGCCCGCCTCCGGCGCTACGACGCCGACACCGGCCACGTCGTCGTCCCCTGTCACCTCACCCCGCGCGCCCCCGCGTGCAAAGGACGCGCGGCCTGGCTGCAGGGCCTCGGCGTCTCCCTCGCGCAGGCCGTGGTGCCCTCGATCCTCGCCATGGCGCTCGTCCTGGCCGCCCTCGCGTCCGACCCGCAATGGGGGCCCATCGCCGTCATCGCCTACTGCGCCGAGCCCTACCTCGTCTTCGCCGGCACCCCGCTGTCGCCCCGCGACCTGCACCGGACGGCGCTGCTGCGCCCCGTCCTCACCCCGTACACCTGGTGGCGGACCCTCGTCGAGGACCTCCCGCCCTGGCGCCGCCCCGCGTTACGCCACCCGCGGAAGGACGAGCCGTGATCGGCCTCGCCACGTCTCCGGAGATCCGCATGACCGCGTACGTCTTCGAACGCGTCCACGGCTCCCCGCCCGCCACCATCCACCGCGCCCTCATCGGCCTCCCGCTCCTGGACGGCCTGACCATCGCCCTCCCCTGGGGCACCATCGCCGCCGCGGGCCCGTCCGCCGGGCACTCGCTCTACTCGGTGAACCACCACACCGACGGCGTCGCGTCCCTCTCCGGACCCGTCCCGCACTGGGCCCGCGAATCCGCCGCCGTCCTCAACTCCCACGCCGACCCCGCCCCCGGCACCCACCTGGTGATCAACCGCGAGATCCCCGCCGAGACCGGCCTGCTCACCGGCGCCGAGACCGCCGCCGCCACCTTCCTCGCCCTCCGGGCCCTCCACGGCCCGCCCGCCGGACCGCACCCCCTCGCCGGCCACCCCGCCTACCGGACGGCCCTGCACGCCCGCGCCGCCCACGCCGTCCTGACCACGCCCGGCACCCTCGAACACGTCCCCTTCGACCTCGCCGCCGCCGGCCTCCGCATCCTGATCGTGGACCTCGGCGCCCGGCACTCGTCCCCCCTCCCCACCCCGCCCGGCGCCGCAGCCCGGGCCGCCGCCGCGCTCCGCGTGTCGGGGCCGTCCGCCCTCGGCCCGCACCTCACCGATGCCCACACCTTCGGCGACCCGCTTCCCGACCGCGCCCTCCGCACCGCCCTCGACGCCGGCGCCCTCGGCGGCCGCAAGATCGGCGCCTGCGTCGTCGCGCTGACCCCCACCGCGGCCCTCCCGGAGATCCGCCGGGCCCTCACCGCCCGCCTGACCCCCGACCTCCCACGCCCACCCCGCCTCCTAACAGCCCTCCCGACCCCCGCCGAACCACCCCACCTCTGACCCGCGGCCGGGGGCCGGGGCCGTCATCCGTACCGCGGCCCGTCCAGCTCCGGCCGATGCCGCAGCCCCGCCTCCCGCGCCTTCTCCGCCGCCTTCCGCGCCGCCTCCGCCTCGGCGGCCGAGTAGACCCCGGCGACCTGGTACATCGTCTCCCGAGTCTCGATCAGAGAGTTGGCCGAAGCCTGCAACCTCCGCAGCGCCTCCTGCTGCAGCCGCCCATAACGCCTCTCCGCCGCCTCTCCGTACGCGCTGAGGGCCCCGCTCGCCAGCCAGGCGTCATTGACGTTCACCGAGGCGTCGACCCACAGGTTCACCGCCTCGTTGATCTTGTCTCCCGCCTCGATCAGGTATTTCTTTCCCTCGACGCTGTATCCGCCCATGGCCGTCCTTGTCGCTCACGTGGAGAGATGGTCCAGAACCTCGGTCGCCAGCGCGGCGGCCGTCTTCTCCTTCTCGCCTTCGTCCAGGGCAGGAGAGTGCGCGGCCGTATATCTGACGGTGATGGTCGTATATCCCTTGCGCACCGCGACGTGGACGCCCGAGTCGTCGCGCTGCCAGCACGCCTCGTCGGCGGACAGGCGGAGAGGCGTGCATGGCCGCTCTAGCTGGGCGGCCTTGTAGGCGATCCTGGCGTCGTTGTACTTCTGACCGCCTCGCACCTGTTTCGATTGCGTGTAGGCGCCCACCTGGAGCAGCCCGCTCGGTGTCCTCGCGTCGGGCGAAGGGTCGCCCTTGGAGTCCCAGCGGCAGTCCGCATGCTCCTTGTCGTCCTTCTCGCGGGCCACGGTGGACGGCCCCACCAGCCTGTCGACCAGGTCGCCGCCGACGAGCCGGCACGCGTCGGGAAGCTTGGCGCCGGTGTCGGCCATGGGAGGCGAATGGGAATCGCCTCCCCCTTCACCCGAGCAGCCGGCGGCCAGGACGGCGACCGCGACGATGGCACCGGCGAGTGCGGCGGAGGGAGAACGTGCGCCTCTGACCGGCGCGCCTCTGACCGGCCCGCCTCTCACCGGCCCGCCTCTCACCGGCGCGCCTCCGACCGGCCCGCCGCCCCGCTCAGCCATAGGTCCACTTGCCCTTGTCCGAGACGATGGAGGGAGCCTTGGCGGGCGGATCCAGTTGCAGGATCTTTCCGTTGATGGCCTCCATCGCGCTGGCGCCCTTCTGGGTGATGTTGAAGACGGCCTGCTTTCTCGTGTAGATGCCGTCTATCCACAACCTCAGCACGTCGTGCAGCGCGCTCCACGCCGTGTCCTGCGCATTGCCTTCCAGGGTCTTCAGGTCCATGTGGTACTCGATGGCCTTGTCAAGGGTCTCCTGGTAGGACTTCATACCGTCGTTGTATTGATCGACGACCTGATTGTGCACGTCGATCAACGCATCGCCGATCGCGTTCAAGGTCTCCGAGATATTGCCGGCGGCGTCGAGGACGATCTTCTCCATGTACTGGTCGAACGCATCGAACGCTTCGCCTTTCCAGTACCCCCCGAGCTGGATGGTCGTTATCTTCAGCGGATCGAAGGACTCGTGGTAGTGCGCCGACGCCTCGTACCAGCCCTTGGCCGCCTTCCGCACCGCGCGCGGATTCGGCTTCATCTTCTGCAGGACTCGAAACGCCTTCGCCACCTCGGTGGCGAGCGCGACGGAGGCGGCGATGTCGATCAGCACGGTGGCCGTGTTCGGGCCGCTCTGGGGCTCCTCGGCGGCGGGGGCGGTGCCGCCGCCGTTCGAGCGGGAGCCGCCGCCCGAACTCCCGCCGCGACGACCCGGCCTGGGGCGTGGTCTGGGCGCGCTCATGCTGGGGGCCTCTTTCCGGTCAGACGCGGTTGCGGCGGGCGATGCGGGCGGCTTCCTGCTTGTACCGGGCGCTCGCCTCGGCGCGGGCGGCCGCCAGCGCGTCGAGGATCCGGCGGCCCACCAGATTCCGGTCCGACGTGACCAGGCCGTCGCGATCGAGCGACACGTGCAGGAGCCGGCCGTCGCCGTCCACCTCGATCGTGCCGAGGCCGGGCCGGATCCTCTGGGTGATCCGCACGTGCCGGTGACGTGCGTCCAGGTCGGACAGCTGTTCGGCGTGGTCGTTCACGGCCCGTTCCGTCTCGAGCATCCGCCGTTCCGCTTCGGCGAGCTCGGTGAGGCGCTGCTCGGCGCGGGCTCGTGCCCGGGCGTCCGGCGGACGGGTCACGATCGCTCTCCCGAGGCCGGATCCGGCCGCTCGCCGAAGTCCTGGTCGTCGCCGAAGAGCCGGTCGTACAGGCGGGCCTCCAGATCGGCGGACCTGTCTTCGGCTTCGTTGACGGCTTCCACGATGCCCGCTTCGATGAGCCGGAGCCGCGCCGGGTCCAGGCGGGTCGTGTCGATGCTCAGGTCCAGGAGCCGGCCGTTCCCGTCGATCTCCGCTGTGACCAGGCCGCCGGCCTTCACGGTCGTCATCCGGGCTCGGGACAGCTCGGCGTGCAGTTCCTGCAGTTCGGGAGGTGGGGGCATTGACTCGTCTCGTGGTTCGGGGGAACGAGAGTTGTCAGGAGAGTGTAGTGGCGCGTAAGGACGGCGCATAGACGGTCATTGGCGCTTCACTCTTTGATATGCCGCGCGGTGGTGCGTGCTTTGTGAGTGATCTGCGGGAATGGCGGGGTCAGAGTTTTGGGGTGAAGGGGCGGCGGTGGGCGGGGTCGTCGGGTTCGGCCTGGGCGCGCAGGGCCGTCTCGACCAGCTCGATGGCCTGGAGGAGCGAGACGAGGCGGGCGCCCTCGCGGCGGTAGGCCTCCAGGACGGCCTCGACGCCGTGCGGCGGGACGAGGGCCGCGAGGTCGACGCGGGCCGAGCGGAACCCCTCGCGGGCGGCCTCGACGGACGCGTTGACGTGGTGCCGCGCCATCCGCGCGAGCGCGATCGGGTACCGGCGCAGGACGCCGTAGCGCCGGTACTCGGGCGGGACGAGCTCGAGCAGCCAGCTCAGAGCCGTGTCCTCGAAGCGGTCGGTGCCCGGTGGATGCACCTGCGAGGGCCAGCCGGGCGGAACGTAGGTGCTCACGCGTCCACGATAACCCGGAATTCGAACCTATGTTCGACCCGAACCGGACAACTCAGTCGGTCGCGGGCGGCGTGACTGGGCCGTTGCGGCGGATCCGGATCTTGCCGGAGTCCAGGTCGTCGCGGGCGGAGCCGTCCCCGGCCTGCTCGTGGTCGTCCTGGCGCAGCACCTTCTGCCGCTGCTGCTCCTCCTGCTTGACCTTCTTGGAGCCCTCGAACGCCGACGCGAGGTCCTCGAACATGCCGCCGCCGAAGCCGGCGCCGGTCTCGCCGTCGCCGCGGATGGCGCCCATCAGCGTCGACCGGCCGGTGCCCTCCGTGGGCCAGTCGACGGGCTCGTGACCGGCCTGCTCGGGACGGTTGCCCATCGGGCGCCCCTTGACGCGCTTGCGGCGGCGAAACGGTGACTTCACACAGACTCCAACGCGACGAGCCTCCAGATTGATCCCAGCGGGCGTTCAGCCTCCGAACGACCACCGGGTGGGAGAACCGGTGAAATCTCCCTGACGCAGCCCGAACGCCTTCTGTGGCCGCACCGCGACGGTCGCGTTCACCTCCGGGTCCAGGAAGTCGACACGATAGCGGGTCGCGTACTTGGAGTTGACCAGGTCGATGAAGCGCTGCAGGTCCCGGGGCTCGGTGACGACCTCGGCGCGGCCCTCCAGGACGACGGGGTTCTCGGCCTCCTCGGTGGCGACGACGACCTGCGGGTTCGCCCGCAGGTTCACCATCTTGCGGGACGGGACGCTGCTGCTGAACATCAGCGCCTCCCCGGACCAGGCGCCCCACACCGGCATCGCGTGCGGGCGTCCGTCCGGCCGGACGGTGCACAGCCAGAAGTTGCGGGCGGCGCGGAGCCGCTCGACGGCCCACGACCAGGGGAGCAGGCCGCTCCCCTCGGCGGGCCCCCGGATCCCGTAACCGGGCATGTGCGGACGGTCTGCGGCGGGCTCCGGCGCCGGGACGAACCCGGGGCGGGGCTCCGATGCCAGGGCGAATCCGGACGCGGGCTCCGGTGCCGAGGCGAACCCGGAAGCCGACATGGCGCTCTCCCTTCTGCGGACGTTCCCCGGCCCATCGTTTCAGACCGCGGAGCCTTCCGGTGACGCTCGGTGGCTCGTTGGGAGCGGCTCGGCGCGGTAGCCTGCGGGACGTGCGCCTATCCCATGTCATCGCGGCTCTCGACGAGCTCTACCCGCCGTCGTGGGCGGAGTCCTGGGACGCGGTCGGCCTGGTCTGCGGCGACCCCGACCAGGAGGTCGGGCGGGTGCTGCTCGCGGTCGACCCGGTCGCCGCGGTGGTCGACGAGGCGCTGGAGTGGGGCGCGGACCTGGTCGTGTGCCACCATCCGCTGCTGCTGCGCGGGGTGCACTCGGTGGCCGCGACGACGCCGAAGGGCCGGCTCGTCCACCGGATGATCGCGAACGGGGTCGCGCTGCACACCGCGCACACCAACGCCGACGTCGCCGATCCGGGGGTCTCGGACGCGCTGGCGCGGGCCGTCGGGCTCACCGGGGAGCTGCGCCCGATCGTCCCGGCCGCCGACGATCCGCGCCGCGGCCTCGGCCGGATCGGGGAGCTGGACGCGCCGGTCACGCTGCGGGAGTTCACCCGGCGGGCCGCGGCGGGGCTGCCGTCCACCGCGTGGGGGCTGCGCGCCGCGGGCGACCCGGACCGCGCCGTCCGGACGGTCGCGGTCTGCGGCGGCGCCGGAGACTCCCTCCTCGACACCGTCCGCGCGGCGGGCGTCGACGCGTACCTCACCGCCGACCTGCGGCACCATCCCGCGTCGGAGTTCGCCGAGCACGGCGGCCCGGCGCTGGTGGACGCCGCGCACTGGGCGACGGAATGGCCCTGGCTGGCCGACGCCGCGCGCCGCCTGACCGCCGCCGCACCCGAAGCGGGCAAGTTGGAGACACGGGTGTCCACGCTCGTCACCGACGCGTGGAGCCTTCACGCAGAAGGAGAACAGTGAAAGCCGCACCGCAAGCCCAGCTTCGCCTGATCGACCTGCAGGACCTGGACAGCTCGCTGGACCGGCTGGCGCACCGCCGCCGGACGCTGCCGGAGCTGGCCGAGATCGAGCGGCTGGAGGGCCGGCTCGCCGAGCTGCGCGACGCGATCGTGGCGGCCGAGACCGACGCCGGCGACCTGGCGCGGGAGCAGAAGAAGGCCGAGCAGGACGTCGACCAGGTCCGCAGCCGCGCCGAGCGGGACCAGAAGCGCCTGGACTCCGGGCAGGTCACCTCCGCCAAGGACCTCAGCGGCCTGCAGGCCGAGATCGAGTCGCTGCACCGCCGCCAGTCCGACCTCGAGGAGGTCGTGCTGGAGATCATGGAGCGGATCGAGGAGGCCGACGGCCGCGTCGCCGCGCTGCGCGCCGACCAGACCGCGGCGCAGGAGGAGCTCGCCGCGGTCGTCGCGCGCCGCGACGCCACGCTGAAGGAGATCGACGAGGAGAACGGCACGACCGGCGCCGCCCGCACCGCCGTCGCCAAGGACGTCCCGGACGACCTGCTCGGCCTCTACGAGAAGCTGCGCGGCCAGTTCGGCGGCGTCGGCGCGGCGAAGCTGTTCCGCGGCGCCTGCCAGGGCTGCCACCTGGCGCTCAACACCGTCGACCTGAACCGGATCCGGGCCGCCGCCGAGGACGAGGTCGTCCGCTGCGAGGAGTGCCGGCGCATCCTCGTCCGCACCCCCGAGTCGGGCCTGTGAAGCTGATCGTCGAGGCGGACGGCGGGTCCCGGGGCAACCCGGGCCCGGCCGGGTACGGGGCCCTCGTCCGCGACGCGCTGACCGGCGAGGTGCTGGCGGAGGTCGCCGAGTCGATCGGGATGGCGACCAACAACGTCGCCGAGTACCGGGGGCTGATCGCCGGGCTGACGGCCGCGGCGGGGATCGACCCGTCCGCGCGGGTCGAGGTGCGGATGGACTCCAAGCTCGTCGTGGAGCAGATGTCCGGCCGCTGGAAGATCAAGCACCCGGACATGATCCCCCTCGCCCTGCGCGCGCGCGAGGTCGCCGAAGGGCTCGGCTCGGTCTCCTATGGCTGGATCCCGCGCAATCGCAACGCGCACGCCGACCGGCTCGCCAACGAGGCGATGGACGCGGCGGCGCGCGGCGAGCAGTGGTCGCGCAAGGTCGAGGAGCCCCCGCGGGAGGAGTCCCCGGGGCCGCCGCCCGTCTCGTCCACCCCCACCCGGACGATCCTGCTGCGGCACGGCGAGACGCCGCTGTCCGCCGAGAAGCGCTTCGCCGGGACGAACGACGTCCCGCTGACCACCACCGGCCTCGCCCAGGCCCGCGCCGCCGCGCTCGCCCTCAAGGACCGCGGGCTCGAGGCGATCGTCACCTCGCCGCTGGCGCGCTGCCGCGACACCGCCGCCGAGGTCGCCGCCGTCACCGGCCTGGACGTCCGCGTCGAGGACGGCTTCCGCGAGACCGCCTTCGGCGACTGGGAGGGCCTGACGTTCGCCGAGGCCGGCAAGGGCTGGCCCGCCGAGATGAAGGCGTGGCTCGCCGACCCGGAGGCCGCGCCGCCCGGCGGCGAGAGCTTCGCGCAGGTGTCCCGCCGCGTCCGCACCGCCCTGGACAAGCTGAAGGTCCGCAACCGGCAGCAGACGGTCCTGGTCGTCTCGCACGTCACGCCGATCAAGCTGCTGGTCAAGGACGCCCTCGGCGCCCCGATGAAGGCGCTGTACCGGATGCACCTGGACGTCGCGTCCCTCACCGCGATCGACTGGTACGCCGACGGCCCGGCGAGCCTGCGCTCCTTCAACGACGCCCATCACCTGGAACGCTGACCGACCCGCTAGAGTTCTGTGTACGGCGGACGAGCCGGCCGGACGGCCGCGTCGGGGGCTCAGGTCCCCGTCGAGGAAAGTCCGGGCTCCACAGGGCAGGGTGGTCGGTAACGCCGACCCGGGGTGACCCGCGGGACAGTGCCACAGAAAGCAGACCGCCACCGGTCCGCCGGTGGTAAGGGTGAAACGGTGAGGTAAGAGCTCACCAGCGCCCACGGTGACGTGGGCGGCTCGGTAAACCCCACCCGGAGCAAGGTCAAGAAGGGGCCCCGCAAGAGGCCCCGCGCAGGTGCCTGAGGGCGGCCCGCCCGAGCCTGCGGGTAGACCGCTGGAGGCCGCCGGCAACGGCGGCCCGAGATGGATGGCCGTCACCCGCCCCCCGGGGCGGGCACAGAACCCGGCTTACAGGCCGACTCGTCCGCCGCCTTCGCTTCTGGTCAGCCGTTCGGGGTGCCGGTCTGGTCGCGTTCCAGTGCGGCGCGCAGGGTCGCGAGGGCCTGTGCGGCGGCCGCCGCCGAGGAGGCGTCGAGAGTCCCGCCGACCAGCTCGTCCAGTGCCTCGGTGAACGTTCGTCCGGCCGCGACCACGAGCTGCGCGCCGTCATCGGTCAGGGCCAGCAGTGACGATCGGCGGTCGGACGGGTTCGGGTGCCGGACGGCCCAGCCCTGCCTCTCCAGGCGGTCGACGCTCTTGCTGGCCGCGCCGATGCCGATGGCGAACTCGGCGGCGAGGTCCGCGACCCGGGCGCCGGGATGGTCGCGCAGGTAGCGCAGGGCCTCGAACTGCGAGGTGACGATCCCGTGCCGCGCCCGGAGGCGGTCGTTGAGGGCGTTGTACAGCCGCGTCTCGCACCGGACCAGGTCGGAGAAGAGATCCGGGAGGCCGCCGTCCCATGTATATTCCACGGCATATAGTGTACAGGAATGTACTTACGACGGGAGCGTGCCCATGAGCAGGGAACAGCGTGCAGAGGTCGACGCGATGCTGCGGCGGCCGCGGCCCGAGGGACCCCGGACGGTCGAGGACCTCCGGGCCGGCTTCCGGGCGCTGATGGCCCAGATGATCGTTCCCGGCGGTGTCCGCACCGCGTGGACGGAGCTCGGCGGCCGTCCCGCACTGCGGGCCGAGCCGGACGGCGAGGCCGGCGCCGGGACGATCCTTTACTTCCACGGCGGCGCCTGGGTGTTCGGTTCTCCCGAGACCGCCCTGTCGCTGACGGGGCACCTCGTGGCCAAGACCGGCTTCCAGGCGTACTCGGTGGACTACCGGCTCGCCCCCGAACACCCGTTCCCGGCCGCGATCGAGGACACGCTGAGCGCCTACCGCGCCCTCCTCGACGGCGGCGCGGACCCGTCGTCCATCGCGTTCGCGGGAGACTCCGCGGGCGGCGGCCTCACCGTCACGACCTGCCTTGCCGCCCGCGCCGCGGGCCTCCCGCTGCCGGCCGCCATCGTGGCGTTCTCCCCGGGCCTCGACGCCACCCGCACGGGCGAGAGCATGGAGACCAGGGCGGACGCCGATCCGATCTTCACGCGCGAGGCCGTCGAGCGCACCGGCGCCCTGTACCTCGCCGGAGCCGACCCGCGCCAGCCCCTGCTGAGCCCGGCCGTCTGCGCGGACCTGACCGGTTTCCCGCCGATGCTGATCCAGGTGGGCACCAACGAGATCCTTCTGGACGACTCGACGCGCCTCGCCGCGCGTGCGAGGGCGGCCGGAGTGGACGTCGTCCTCGACGTCACCGCCGACGTGCCCCACGTGTTCCAGTCGTTCGCCGGTGTGCTGGACGAGGCGGACGAGGCACTGGAGCGCGCGGCCCTGTTCCTCGGCCAGCGCATCGGCGGGGCCGGCGACGGTCACCGCGTGCCGGAGCGGAAGGTGCGGCGGTAGGCGCCTGGGGTGGTGGCCAGGGCGTTGAGGAAGCGGCGGCGGAGGTTGGTGGCGGAGGAGAGGCCGACCCGGCGGGCGATCGCGTCGAGGGGGAGGTCGGTGGACTCCAGGAGGTCCTGAGCTGCGGCGATGCGCTGGGTGAGTAGCCATTGGCCGGGGCTGGTGCCGAGCTGGTCGGTGAAGCGGCGGGTGAGGGTTCGGGGAGAGACGCCCGCGTGCGCGGCCATGGTCTCGAGGGTCATGGGCTCTTCGAGGCGGGCGGTGACCCAGTCGAGGAGGGGTGCGAGGGTGTCGTCGATGTGGGCGGGGTGGGGCGCGGACGAGTACTGCAACTGGCCGCCCTCGCGGTGCGGCGGCATGACCATGGTCCGGGCGACCTGGGCGGCATAGCGGGCGCCCTGGTCGGTGCGGACCAGGTGCAGGCACAGGTCGAACCCGGCTCCGGCCCCGGCGCTGGTCGCGACGTCGCCGTGGTCCACGTAGAGGACGTCCGGGTCCAGCTGGACGTGGGGGAAGCGCGCGGCGAACTCGTCGGCCTGCGCCCAGTGGGTCGTGGCGCGGCGGCCGTCGATGAGACCGGCGTGTGCCAGGGCGAAGGCGCCCGAGCAGATGCTGACGATGCGGGCCCCGCGGGAGTGGGCGCGGCGCAGGGCATCCACGACGGCGGGGGAGGGCGGCTCCGAGGTGGGCAGCCAGCCGGGGACGATCACGGTCTCCGCGTCGTCGAGGGCTTGCAGGCCGTTGGTGACGAGCATGTCGTAGCCGGCGAGGGTGGCGACGGGGCCGGGGCGCTCGGTGGAGACCGTGAAGTCGTACCTGGTCGGGAGCCCCGCACGCGCGATCCCGAACACCTGCGCCGCGCAGCCGAGCTCGAAGGGCGACTGCGGCGGGCGGACGAGAGCGACCACACGGTGCATGGCCTGAAAGTACCGCAGGATGTCTTTCCAGACACTCGGCGGGGCGGCGACGCCTTCGCCAGGCTGGCGCCATGACGACAGAGCTGGGATATGTGTGGTCTTCCGTCCAGGACGCTCCGGTGCGCGAGCTCTTTCCGGGCATCCGGCTGCGGCCGCTGTGGAGCGGGGACGGGGGTGCGAAGGCCTTCGTGCTGGAGATGGACGCGAACACGTGCTGGGAGGGCGTGGACGTCCACGATCCGGGGCCCGAGGAGGTCTTCGTGGTGTCGGGCGTCTTCAACGACGGTGAGCGCGACTACCCGGCGGGGTCGTTCATCCACGCGCCGGCGGGCTCCTCGCACGTCCCGCAGACGACCACGGGCTGCACCCTGTTCCTCTTCTATCCGGAAGGCTGAGCCGTCGTACCGGATCGTTAGGTTGGGGTCCATGACGACGCTCGCCCAGCTTCGCAAGGCCGCCCTTTCCTACCCCGGGACCGCCGAGGACGCCGCTCCGGGAATCGTCGCCTTCACGGTGGACGGGAAGCGGTTCGCGTCGATGGGCGACGACGGCCTGGTGGAACTCCGGCTCCCCGCGTCCGATGTGGACGAGCTCCTCGCCGCGCATCCGACGGCGCGCGGCGCGGCTCCCGGCGGCGTTCGCGTCCCGATCGGGGACGTCAACGGCCAGCAGCTCAACCACTGGGTGCGCCGCGCCTGGCTCGCGCAGGCGCCGGCGCGGCCGGCGGCGCGCGTGGCCGCCGGGGACGCGGCGAGGCCCGGTGAGGTCGGCGACCTGCCCAAGGCCATCGGAGGCCCCGCCACCCGGGCCCTCGCCGGCGCGGGCATCACCACGCTCGCCGAGGTCGCCGCCCTGACCGACGCCGAACTGCTGGCGATGCACGGCGTAGGCCCGAAAGCCGTCCGCATCCTCCGCGAGGCCCTCGCCTGAAAACGAATTCACGTGCGTCACGTGGCACCACCACTTCGAGGGGGACGGCTGCCTTGAGGACGGGCCGGTCCTCGGGCTGGGCGGGGCCGCCCTGATCAGGCCGAAGCCCGATCAGGGCGACGACGCGTACGGCGAACTCTGCGGCCGGCATCGTGACGAGGCACGCGGGTGGATCGGGCGGATCATCGTCTCTCCCGATCATGCCCGTGATCTCGGGCTCGGCGGAGCCTGACGGCGGTCGGCGGGAAGGGCTTAGGGTCGCGAGGGTGCGACTCGACCTGGTCACGATCATTGTGGACGACTACGACCGCGCCATCCGGTTCTTCACCGAGGCCCTCGGGTTCGAGCTGGTCGAGGACTCGCCTTCGCGCACCAACGACGGCCGTCCCAAGCGGTGGGTCGTCGTCCGGCCGCCGGGTGCGGAGACGGGGATCCTGCTCGCCCGCGCGGACGGCGAACGCCAGGCCGCGGCCGTCGGGGACCAGGTCGCCGGACGCGTCGGCTTCTTCCTGCGGGTCGACGACTTCGACGCCGCCTACGAGCGCATGACGGCCGCCGGGGTGGAGTTCGTCACCGAGCCCCGCGCGGAACCCTACGGGCGCGTCGCCGTGTTCTTGGACGTCGCGGGCAACCGGTGGGACCTGCTCGGCCCGGCGGAGTGATCGGGCCCGCAGGCGCACAGCCGGGTGGCGATGAGCAGGGCCGCGTCGGCCACATGGTCGACCTCGGCGATCCATTCACCCCATGAATGCGCGAACCAGAAGCGGTCGCCGTCGTCCGGACGCGGGCGGCAGGTGATGGTGTCGGACGGTTCCGGGGTGTCGTCGCAGCACCCGTCCGCGAACGGGTTGGAGACCAGAAGGCCGTCGATCTTCAGGCGGACGTCCAGGTCGTAGAGATCGAGCCGGTGCAGCAGCGCGCCGAGCCCGGCCTGCGCCCTTGCCAGGGGAGTGTCCATGGCGTGACGGTACCGCCACTCGTCTAGCCTTGTCTAGGCTAGTCTAGACGTCTGCATACGTATCGCTATGAAGGGCTTCGTAGCGAGTCATCTAGCGTCAGAGGGGTGACGATCGATCATGATGGCGACACCCCCGTCTACCGGCAGATAGCCGCGATCATCGCCGAGCGCATCGAGTCCGGCGATCTGCAGCCGCGCCGGCGGATCCCGTCCGAGTCCGACCTCGTGCAGGAGTACGGAGTCGCGCGTGAGACGGCACGGCGGGCGGTCGCGTATCTGCGGGAGCAGGGGCTCGTCTACACGGTTCCGCAGCGCGGGACGTTCGTGAAGCCGTCCGAGGGCGACGTCGAGTAGCCGTGGGGCGTTGAGTTGTGGCGTGTTGCCCTTAGCGACCACGCATAGGGCAACACGCCACAAGTGAACGCCGTGGCGGTCAGTAGCCGCCGGGGGCGCCGCTGCCCGTCGGGGTGCCCGTGGGGGCGCCGGTCGGGCTCTCCGGCGGGCTCTCGGTCGGGCTGCCCGGGCTCTCCGTGGGGCTGCCCGGGCTCTCGGTGGGGCTGCCGGTCGGGCTCTCCGTGGGGCTGGCCGTCGGGCTCTGGGCCGGGCCGCCCGGCGGGACGACGCCGCCGGAGCCGGGCACGGTGATCTTGGTCTGCATGCCGAGCGCGCGGTGGTCGTCGATCGGGCACCAGAGCTTGTACGTGCCCGGCTGCAGGCTGAGGTTCAGCTTGGCCTGCTGGCCGGGCGAGATCCCCGGGGTCACCTTCGCGTTGGTGATGCCCGGACCGGAGATGGCCAGGGCGTGCTGCATGGTGCCGGCGTTCTTGGCGATGAAGATGTACGGGCCCGCCTTGAAGGTGGTCTGGGAGAGCTTCAGCGAGTACTCCTTCTCCGTGACGGTGACGGTCGTGGCCTTGGGGTTGGCGGGTGCGCCGCCGCCCGGGGCCGGCGTCGTGGCGCCGGGGGCGGTCGGGCTGCCGGGGGTCGTCGGGCTGCCGGGGGCCGTCGGGCTGCCGTTGTCGGTGGGGCTGACGCTGTCGGTCGGGCTGCCGCCGTCCGTGGGGCTGCCGTTGTCGGTGGGGTTCCCGGTGTCGGGGGCTCCCGTGTCCGGGGCGCCGGTGTCGCCGCCGCCCGGGGTCTCGCCGCCCGGGTTGCCGCCGCCCGGGTCGGTGGTGGCCGGGGCGCCGGGCTCCGGGGCCGTGGTCGCGTGGGCGGTGCTGACGGGGAGCAGGGCGCCGGCCGCCAGGACGACGGCGCCCGCTGTGGTCGAAATGGTGGATTTGTTCATAATTGCCGGGCTCCCCGGGGCGCCTCCGCCGAAACCGCGCAGGTGTTGCCGAAAGTCCAGGTCAACGGCGGTTTCGGCGGAGGTCGAAAGGCGTGGTCAGGGGGCCAGCCAGGGGAGGGTGAAGCGGGTGAAGACGATGCCGCCGGTGTCGCCGATCTCGTAGAGGTCGCCGACCGAGCCGTCCGCGAGGACGGCCATCGCCGAGTAGCCGGCGGTGCCCGGCTTGAGCAGCGCCTCCTGCGGCCAGCTGGAGCCGTCGTCCCTGCTCAGCCGGACGGTCAGGTCGGTGCGGCCGGTGGCGGCGTTGTTGCTGTGCAGGGCGGTGTCCGTCAGGGGCGGCGTGCCGGACGACGGGAGGGCGTACGAGATCTCGTCGCCGTTGCAGCCCGGGTCGATCAGGCCGCTGTTCCAGGCGGTCCCGTAGGCGGCGGTGACGTCGGCGGCGGTCGCGTACCAGCGGTTGCCGCCCGCGTTGGAGCGCATGTTCTGCGCGACGCGGCCCGTCGACCGCTGGATGATCTTGTTCTCGTTGACGCCGGTCCCGGCCGTGGTGCCGTTGTGCCAGGTCGCGCCGTGGTCGTCGGAGTAGATGTTGGACGCGTGGTCGCCCGAGGAGTCGTGGTAGACGATCGGCTGGACGAGGCGTCCCGAGTTCAGTTGGACGCCGTGGCCTGAGGAGGCGAACATCCCTGCCCAGGACGCGTTCCGGACCTGCGGGTTGAGGTCCGTGGCCGCACTCCAGGTCGCGCCGCCGTCGGTCGAGGTGACGTAGCGGATGTGGGTGTTGGTCGTGGCGGTCGCGGAGGTGTCGCCGGCGGTGGAGCCGTAGTAGCCGACGCCGGGCCCGGGGGAGTAGGTGAAGAAGCAGAAGATCTTTCCGGTGGTGCGGTCGACGAGCAGGCTCGGGTCGCCGTACCCCTCGGACGCGGTGGGCGCGTGCGCGATGATCTTCGGGGTGGAGAACGTCGCGCCGCCGTCGGTGCTGCGGACCATCGCGACCTGGATGTTGTTCGTCCCACCGCCGAGGTCGTAGCTGCCGTCGACGCGGGCGTCCATCGTGGCGATGACCGTGCCGTCGTTCGCGACGGCGAGGGCGGGGATGCGCACGGACTTCGCCGCCTTGCCGAGCCCGGAGACGACCGTGGACGTCGTCAGGACGGTCTGGGCGTTCATCCCGGGCCGGCCGGAGCCGAGGCCGCAGCCGGACGTGCCCGAGACGGTGCGGCTCCAGCCGCCCGATGAGACCTGGAACGTGTAGGGCGTGCCGTCCGGGACCGTCCACAGGAGGCTGTCGTCGCCCGACGACGCCGGGACGTTCACCGACCACGGGGAGCCGGCCCGGCCCGGCCAGGCGACCGTGAAGGTCCGGGCGGCGGGGGAGCGGTTGCCGAGGATCAGCCGGAGCCGGTGCGGGTCGCCGCAGTCCATGGCGGCACGGGCGGTGAGGGCGTCCGAGCAGTCGAGGGTGCCGGTGTCGGTCTGGTCGAGGCCCTGCGGCGTGGTGGTGCGGAACGTGTAGGCGGTGCCGGACGGCTTGGTGAAGTAGAAGTGCGAGCTGTCGCCGGCGGCGACGTTCGCCGTCCAGGTGCCCATGCCGGGCCAGGTCAGCGTGAACGTCGTCGCGGAGGACGTCCGGTTGACGACGGTCTCCTGGATGCGGCCGGACGTGCAGTCGGTGGTGACGACCGCGGACTGGCCGGTGGCGGCGCGGGCGGTGGCGGCGCGGGCGGTGGCCGCGCGGGCGGTGGCGGGGACGGCGGTCGCGGCGAACACGGCGATCACGGCGACGGCGGCGGGGACGGGGTGGAACCGGGGCATGGCCTCACCTTCACATTGGACATGGGACGTAGGATGTCCTGTCGCGATGGAAAGTAGGCGCGGGCGCCGGGGCCGTCAACCCCTGGCGCCCGCGCGGCGGTCACGCGCCGGAGTCGTCGCGGGCCGTGCCGAGGCGCTCGCGGATGCCGCGGAAGTGCGCCGCCATCGCCGTGGCCGCCGCCCCGCGGTCGCCGGAGACCAGCGCCTCGTAGATGTCGCGGTGCCGCTGCGCCACGTCCGCCGCCTCCTGCCGGACGGGCGCGAGGTCGTGCTGCAGGGTCCGGTAGACGTCCCAGAACGCGCCGAGCAGCTGGTTGACGATCGGGTTGGCGAGCGGGCGGTACAGCAGCTCGTGGAAGAGCCGGTCGGTCTCCGGGGTCACCTGGCCGGCCGTGGCCTCGGCGTCCATCCGGCGCATGATCTCGTCCAGCTCGGTGGTGTCGGACAGCAGGTCGCGGTCGATGACCTGCTCGACCAGGCCGCGTTCGAGCACCTCGCGGACGTCCACGAGGTGCGCGAGGTCGTCGCGGCCCTGCCGCTTGGACATGCGGGCGTGGAACGTCAGCTCGTCGACGAGGGCGCCGAGCGACATGCTGCCGACGTACATCCCGAAGCCGTGCCGGATCTCCACGATGCCGACGGCCTGCAGCGCCTTGAGCGCCTCGCGCAGCGAGTTGCGGCTGACGTCCAGCTCCTCGACCAGCTCGAACTCGGTGGGCATCGGGTCGCCCGAGGCCAGCCCGCGCTCCAGGATCAGCTGCTTGATCGCCTGCTGCACCTCCTCGGTGCGGCTGCTGCGGCCGCGCGTCGCACGTCCCCGCGTCCGAGCTGCGGTCATCGGCTCACGCTCCCCATCGCGTCGATCGGTATCGGGACCGGCACTTGACCTGGCCGGTGCCGGAGCCTACGGTACACCGACGAACGACGTTGGATGTCCTACCTCCCCTCCCACCTGCGGTCGCCTACCCTGCGACCGCCCCACCCCTTCCTTCCAGGAGACGACGTGACCGATCTCCAGCCGGGCCGCGGCCTGCACCGCCGCGACTTCCTGCGCTACACCGGGCTGCTCGGCGCGGCCGCCGCGATCACCGCCGGCGTGTCCGCGTGCGGTGGCCCGTCCTCCACCGGCTCCGGCGGGTCCGGCGGCTCCAAGGACACGATCCAGGCCGCGCTCGCCTACGCCCTGTCCGGCGGCTTCGACCCGATGACGTCGTCCAGCGCCGTCGCCGTCGCCGCCAACTTCCACGTGCTGGAGTCGCTGGTCGACCTCGACCCGGTGACCCGGCAGCCCTACAACGCGCTGGCCAAGGCCGCGCCGCAGAAGGTGGACGACACCACCTACCGGGTGCAGATCCGCGACGGCGCCACCTTCCACGACGGCTCCAAGGTCACCGCCGACGACGTCGTGTTCAGCTTCGAGCGCGTCCTCGACCCGAAGAACGCCTCGCTGTTCGTGCAGTTCCTGCCGTTCCTCGACAAGGTGAAGAAGGTCGACGACAGCACGGTCGAGTTCACGCTCAAGTACGCGTTCGCGCTGTTCTCCGAGCGGCTCGCGGTCGTCCGGATCGTGCCGAAGAAGATCGTCGAGGCGGACCAGAAGAAGTTCGACGCGCTGCCGGTCGGGTCCGGGCCGTTCAAGCTCACCGCCGCGAGCGCCACCGGCGGGCTGTCGTTCGCCAAGTTCGCCGCCTACAACGGGCCGCGCCCCGCGAAGGTCGCCAAGATGACCTGGCTGCTGCTGTCGGACCCGTCCGCACGGGTCACCGCGCTGCAGTCCGGACGCGTCCAGGCGATCGAGGCCGTCCCGTACCTGAACGCCGCCGAGCTGAAGAAGTCCGCGGACGTCGAGGCGGTGCAGAGCTTCGGCCTGCTGTTCATGATGTTCAACTGCAAGGTCAAGCCGTTCGACGACGTGCGGGTGCGGCAGGCGCTGCACTACGCGCTCGACACCGACAAGCTGATCAAGACGGCGCTGCTCGGCAACGCCGCCGCCGCGACCAGCTTCCTGCCCGCCGGGCACCCCGACTACGTCAAGGCCTCCACCGTCTACGGCTACGACCCGGACAAGGCCAAGCAGCTGCTGCAGCAGGCCGGGGTCAGCGGGCTGAAGGTCGAGCTGATCACCACCGACACCGACTTCGTCAAGGACTGCGCGCCGCTGATCAAGCAGAGCTGGGACGCGATCGGCGTCGCGACCACGCTGAACGTCGGCCAGTCCGGCGGGCAGTACGCCAACCGCGTCGACACCGGCAAGTACCAGGTCATGGCCGCGCCCGGCGACCCGTCGGTGTTCGGCAACGACGTCGACCTGCTGATGCGCTGGTTCTACGTCGGCACCTGGCCCGAGCACCGCAGCTACAACGCCGGCACCCCCGAGGCCAAGAAGGTCGTCGACCTGCTCGACCAGGCCGCCCGCGAGGCCGACGCCGCGCGGCGCAAGGCGCTGTGGGGGCAGGCCATCGACGTCGTCGCCGAGCAGGCCGCGCTGTACCCGATCTTCCACCGCAAGCTCGACACCGGCTGGAAGGGCAAGGAACTGCCGGGCTTCCGGCCGATGGCGACGACCGGGCTGTCGTTCCTGAACGTCGGCCGCTCCTGACCGTCCCGGATTCCGAAGAAGGGACACCACCCGGATGGCAACGATCCTGCGCATGGCGCTGGGACGGCTGCTGACCCTCGTGCCGATGGTGCTCGGGATCACGCTGTTCGTCTTCGTCGTGCTGCGCTTCTCCCCGAACGACCCCGCCTACAACGCGCTCGGCGAGGGCGCGACGCCCGAGGCGCGGCACGCCTACGCCGCCGCGCACGGGCTCACCGACCCGCTGCCGGTCCGCTACGTCCGGTTCCTCGGCGACCTGCTGCACGGCGACCTCGGGCTGACCGCGCCGCCGAGCAAGCCCGTCACCGACGCGATCGGGACGGCGTTCCCGCTCACCCTCCAGCTGACGCTGCTGGCGGTGCTGGTCGGCGTGGTGTTCGCGGTGGTCCTCGGCGTCACCGCGGCGCTGTTCCGGGACCGCTGGCCCGACCAGGCCATCCGGGTGCTGTCCATGGCGGGCGTCGCGATGCCGTCGTTCTGGCTCGGCATCCTGCTGATCCAGTGGTTCGCGCTGCGGCTCGGCTGGTTCCCGACCGGCGGGTACGTCAACCCCGGCGACTCGGTGGGCGGCTGGCTGCGCAGCCTCGCGCTGCCCGCGGTCGCCGTCGGGTTCCCGGTCGGGTCGCTGCTGGCCCGGGTCGTGCGGACCGCGATGGTCGAGGAGCTCGACCGCGACTACGTGCGCACCGCGATCGGCGGCGGGCTGCCCCGCGTCGTCGTGGTCGGCCGCAACGTGCTGCGCAACGCGCTGATCACCCCGCTGACCGTGCTCGGCCTGCAGATCGGCTACCTGCTCAGCGGCGCCGTCGTGGTCGAGGCGATCTTCGGGCTGCCCGGCCTCGGCACGCTGATCATGCAGGGCGTCACCGCCGGCGACCCCGCCCTCGTGCAGGGCGTCGTGCTGTGCATCGCGCTGACGTTCCTGGTCGTCAACCTGCTCGTGGACGTGCTGTACCTGTTCGCGAACCCGCGGCTGAAGGGAGCGACGCGATGACCGTCCTGCTACGGGGATGGCGGCGGCTGCGGCCCGCGTCCCGGATCGCGCTGGGCGTGCTGCTGGTGATCGTCGTGGCGGCGCTCGCCGCGCCGCTGATCGCCCGGCACGACCCGCTGGCCACCGGCGTCGCGGGGCAGGCGCCGTCCGGCGGCCACTGGTTCGGCACCGACCGCGTCGGCCGCGACGTGTTCGCCCGCGTCCTGTACGGGGCGCGCTGGTCGCTGGCGATCGGCCTCGGCGCCGCGTTCCTCGCCCTCGTCGCGGGCGCGCTGCTCGGCTCGGTCGCCGCCACCGCGCACCGCGCCGTGGACGAGGCCGTGATGCGCTGCCTCGACGTGATCATGGCGTTCCCGGCCGTCGCGCTCGCCGCCGTGCTGGTCACCGTGTTCGGCAAGAGCCTGCCGGTGCTCATCGGCACGATCGCGTTCCTGTACGTCCCGCAGGTCGCGCGGGTCGTGCGCGGCAACGTGCTGTCGCAGTACGGCGAGGACTACGTGGCCGCCGAACGCGTCCTCGGCGCCCGCCGCGGCCACATCCTGTGGCGGCACGTCCTGATCAACTGCGCGGCGCCGATCCTGGTGTTCGTCACGATCGTCGTCGCCAACGCGATCGTGTTCGAGGCGAGCCTGTCGTTCGTCGGCGCCGGCGTCCAGGACCCGGACCCGTCGTGGGGCAGCGTCATCGCCTACGGCAAGACGCTCGTGCTGGCGGGCGGCTGGTGGGCGACGTTCTTCCCCGGCCTGTTCATCCTGGTCACGGTGCTCGTGCTGAACGTCCTGTCCGAGGGCGTGTCGGACGCGTGGGCCGCGCCCGCCGCCCGCTCCGACACCGAGGCGGCCCCCGGCTCCGGGACCGCGGCCGCGACCGTCGCCCGGCCGGCCGCGGTCCCGGCCTCGGCCCCGGCCCTCCAGTTGGACGGCGACCTGCGCGAGGCCGGACGCCGCCTCGCCGGCCGCGCCCGTCCCCTCCCGGACGGCGAACCGCTGCTGCGCGTCGAGGACCTCACCATCGGGTTCCCCGGACGCTACGGCGACGTCGACGTCGTCGACCGCGTCTCGCTGGAGGTGCGGCCCGGCGAGGTCGTCGGCCTCGTCGGCGAGAGCGGCTGCGGCAAGAGCCTCACCAGCCTCGCGATCATGGGGCTGGAGCCGCGCGGCGCCCGCGTCGGCGGACGGCTCCTGTTCGACGGCCGCGACCTGCGCGCCCTGCCCGCCAAGCAGCGCCGCGCGCTGCTCGGCCACGACATGGCGATGATCTACCAGGACGCGCTGTCGTCGCTGAACCCGGCGATGACGATCCGCGCCCAGCTCCGCCAGCTCACCCGGCGCGGCGGCACCCGCACCCCCGCCGAGCTGCTCGAGCTCGTCGGCCTCGACCCGGACCGCACGCTGCGCGCCTACCCGCACGAGCTGTCCGGCGGGCAGCGGCAGCGGGTGCTGATCGCGATGGCGCTGTCCCGCGACCCGAGGCTCGTCGTCGCCGACGAGCCGACCACCGCGCTCGACGTCACCGTCCAGGCCGCCGTCATGCGGCTGCTGCTGCGGCTGCGCGCCGAACTCGGGTTCGCGCTGATCCTCGTCTCGCACGACCTCGCGCTCGTCGCCGACGTCACCGACCGCGTCGTGGTGATGTACGGCGGGCAGGTCGCCGAGGCCGGCGTCACCTCCGAGGTCGTCGGGGCGGCCCGGCACCACTACGCGCGCGGGCTGCTCGGCGCGGTCGTGTCGCTGGAGGCGGCCGACGCGCGTCCCGTGCAGATCCCCGGCGTCGTCCCGTCGCCCGCGCACTTCCCGGCGGGCTGCCGGTTCGCCGACCGCTGCGCCGCCGCCACCGAGCTGTGCGCGACGACCCGTCCCGAGGCGTCCGGCGAGCCGCACCGGCACGCGTTCGCCTGCCACCACCCGATCGGCGCGGCCGAAGCGCCCGTCACCGCCAAGGCGGGAGAACCGCGATGACCCCACCCGTCATGGAACTGGGCGGCGTGCACGTCCGGCTGCCGGTGCGCGGCGGCAACCCGCTGCGCCGCGCCGCCGTGCACGCGCTGACCGGCGCCGACCTCGCCATCGGACGCGGCGAGACGGTCGGGATCGTCGGCGAGTCCGGCTGCGGCAAGTCCACGCTCGCGAAGGTGCTCGTCGGGCTGACCCGGCCCACCGAGGGGACGGTGCTGTTCGAGGGCGACGACCTCGGCGCGCTGAAGTCCCGCGAGCGGTCGGCGCGGCTCGGCTCGTCCGTCGGGATGGTCTTCCAGGACCCGGCGACCGCGCTGAACCGGCGGCTGCCCGTCCGGGCCATCCTGCGCGACCCGCTCGACGTGCACCGGCGCGGCACCGCCGCCGAACGCGACGCCCGCGTCCGCGAGCTGATGTCGCTGGTCGGGCTGCCGCCGCACCTCGCCGCCGCCCTCCCCGGCCAGCTGTCGGGCGGGCAGCGGCAGCGCGTCGCGATCGCCCGCGCGCTCGCGCTCGAACCGTCGCTGCTGGTCGCCGACGAACCCACGTCCGCGCTCGACGTGTCGGTGCGCGCGCAGATCCTCAACCTGATGCTCGACCTCAAGGACCGGCTCGGGCTGTCGATGGTGTTCGTCTCGCACGACATCCAGACCGTCCGGCGCATGTCCGACCGCGTCGTCACCATGTACCTCGGCCGCATCGTCGAGGACGCCCCGGCCGCCGCCGTCGCCCGCGGCGACACCCGCCACCCGTACACGCGGGCGCTGCTGTCGGCCACGCCGAGCCTCCTCGACCCGATGGAGCCGATCCGGCTGGACGGGCCCGTCCCGTCGGCCGTCCACCCGCCGAGCGGCTGCCCGTTCCGCACCCGCTGCTGGCGCGCCACCGAGGAGTGCGCCGCCGCGATGCCCGCGTTCACCCCGGCGGGCGACGCCGGGCACGCCTACCGCTGCCTGCATCCCGTCACCGACCCGTCCGACCTCGCCCTTTCCCCCGTTTCCCAGGAGATCCCGTGACCGCCGCTCCCGCCGCACCGCCCTTGACCGGCGTCGTCCCCCCGGTCTGCACGCCGCTGACCCCCGGCCTGGACGTCGACGCCGCGTCCCTCGAACGGCTCGTCGACCACCTCGTCGGCGCCGGCGTGGACGGGCTGTTCGTGCTCGGCTCCACCAGCGAGGTCGCGTTCCTGCCCGACGCGCACCGCCGCACGGTGCTGGAGACGGTCGTCAAGCACGTCGCCGGGCAGGTCCCGGTGCTCGCCGGCGCGATCGACATGACCACGCTGCGGGTCATCGAGCACGCCCGCGCCGCCGCCGAGCTCGGCTGCGACGGCGTCGTCGCGACCGCGCCGTTCTACACCCGCACCCACCCGGCCGAGATCGAGGCGCACCTGCGCCGCGTCGCCGCCGCCGTCCCGGTCCCCGTCTACGCCTACGACCTGCCGGTATCGGTGCATTCCAAGCTGGACGCGGCGATGCTGCTGCGGCTCGCCGACGAGGGCGTCCTCGCCGGCGTGAAGGACTCCAGCGGCGACGAGGGCGGGCTGCGCGGGCTGCTCGTCGCCCTCCGCGACGCGGGGACCGGCGGGTTCAGCGTGCTGACCGGCTCGGAGCTGACCGTCGACTCGGCCCTCGCCATGGGCGCGCACGGCGTCGTCCCCGGCCTCGGCAACGTCGACCCCGACGGGTACGTCCGGCTCTACCGGCTGTGCCGCGAGGGCCGCTGGGACGAGGCGCGCGCCGAGCAGGAGCGGCTGCTGCGCCTGTTCGACATCGTCAACGCGGGCGGCGCCGCCCGGATGGGGCGCGGGTCGTCGGCGCTCGGCTCGTTCAAGGCCGCCCTGCACCTGCGCGGCGTCATCGACTGCCCGGTCACCGCACCGCCGCAGATCCAGCTGGACGCCGCCGAGACCGAGCACGTCCGCCGCACGCTGGCCGCCGCCGGGCTGCTGTGAGCGGCGGGACGCTCGCCGCGCTCGACATCGGCGGCACCAAGATCGCCGCCGCCCTGGTGGACGCGGAGGGAACGGTCCTGCGGCGCGGGCGCGTCCCGACCCCGGCCGGGGGAGGCCCCGCCGTGCTCGCCGCCGCGGCCGGACTGCTGGACGGCCTCGCCGACGGTCCGGTCCGCGGGCTCGGGGTGGGGGCGCCCGGCGTGATCGACCCGGCGACCGGACGCGTCGTCTCCGCGACGGACGTCCTGCCCGGCTGGGCCGGGACGCCGGTCCGCGAGACGCTCGCCGAACTCACCGGCCTGCCCGTCACCGTGGTCAACGACGTCCGCGCCATGGCGTACGGCGAGGCCCGGGCGGGAGCCGGAACCGGATTCCACCGCGTCCTGCACGTCTCGGTCGGGACGGGCGTCGGCGGCGCGCTGACCACCGGCGGCGACCTCGACCACGGGGCGCACGGCACCGCCGGGGAACTGGCGCACCTGCTCGTCCCCGATCGGGGGCCGGTGCCGTGCGGCTGCGGGCGCCGCGACCACCTGGAGGCCGTCGCGTCCGGCCCCGCCATCGCCGCCACCGGCGACGCGCCGCGCGCCGGGACGCTGCTGGGACGCGCCCTGGCCGGGCTCCTCGCCGTCGTCGACCCCGACGCCGTCGTGATCGGCGGCGGCGTCGCGCAGATCGGCCCGCCCTACCTGGACGCCGTCGCCGCCGCGTTCCGGGCCGAGGCGCTGCCGCCGCTGCGCGCGACCCCGATCGTCACCGCCCGGCTCGGCACGGACGCGCCGCTGGTCGGCGCGGCCCTGCTCGCCGCAACCACCCCGCACGGGAGCGCCCGTTGAACCTCGAGACCTTCGCCGCCGCCGTCACCGGCCGGCTCATCGTGTCCTGCCAGGCCCCGGACGGGCACCCGCTGCGCGACACCGCCGCGCTCGTCCGGATGGCGGAGGCCGCCGCCGGGGGCGGCGCCGCCGCGATCCGCTGCGGCGGGGTCGGCGGGACGCCCGACGTCGCCGCCATCGCCGCCGCCGTGGACGTCCCGGTCATCGGCCTGACCAAGGACGGCGCCGGCGGCGTCTTCATCACGCCGACCGTCGAGGCGGCCCGTTCCGTCGTCCGGGCGGGCGCGCAGGTCGTCGCGGCGGACGCCACGTTCCGGCCGCGCCCGGACGGCCGCCCTCTCACCGAGACGATCAAGGCCGTCCACGACGAGGGCGCGCTGTTCATGGCGGACGTCGCGGCCCTGGACGAGGGCGTCGCCGCCGCCGAGGCGGGCGCCGACATGGTCGCCACGACCCTCGCCGGCTACACGGCCCCCGGACCGCCCCCGGACGGCCCCGACCTGGCGCTGGTCCGGGCGCTGCGCGAGGAGCTCCCCGGCGCACTGATCGTCGCCGAGGGCCGCTATCACGCGCCCGCGTCGGCGTCCGCGGCGATCGAGGCGGGCGCGTCCTGCGTGGTCGTCGGCACCGCGATCATCGATCCCCGCTGGATCACCGCCCGCTTCGCCGCCGCCCTCCCACCCCGCTGAAGGAGGGACCTCAGGTCGGTGGCGGCCTGGCTCGCGGCGCGGGCGGCGGTCGCGGAGACGCCGCCCAGGCCGAAGAAGCCGTGGTTGAGCGTCGGCCAGTCGCGGTGGACGACCGGGACCCCGGCGGCCTCCAGCGCGGCGGCGTAGGCGGCGCCCTCGTCCCGTAGCGGATCGAAGCCGGCGGTGTGGACCGCGGCGGGCGCCACGCCCGCGAGGTCCGCGGCGCGCAGCGGCGACACCCGCCGGTCGCCGCCGCGGCCCGGCGGACGGTACAGCTCGGCGAACCAGCGCATCCCCGCCATGGTCAGCCCGTACCCGTCGGCGCGTTCGGCCCGGGACGGGTAGCGGGCGTTCACGTCCGGATCGGCGTAGCCGCCCGTGACGTCGGTGACCGGGACGACCAGCAGCTGTCCGGCCAGGCGGACGCCCAGGTCGCGGCAGGCGAGCGCGACGGACGCGGCGAGCTGGCCGCC
Organism: Actinomadura montaniterrae; assembly: GCF_008923365.1. Lineage (GTDB taxonomy): Bacteria > Actinomycetota > Actinomycetes > Streptosporangiales > Streptosporangiaceae > Spirillospora > Spirillospora montaniterrae. The sequence continues at coordinate 10,708 of NZ_WBMR01000049.1, read as the reverse complement.
CGCGCTGTCGCCCGCCACGGCGAGCGGCCCGGTCCGGGTCCCGGCGAGGTGCAGCGTCGCGGCGAGGCAGTCGTCGAAGGCCGCCGGGAACGGGTGCTCGGGCGCGAGCCGGTAGTCCACGCCGATCACCGCCGCGCCGGACTCCACCGCGAGGCGGCGCATGTGCTGCCGGTGCGTCCGCAGGTCGCCGGCGATCCACCCGCCGCCGTGGAAGAACGCGACCGCGGCCTCGGCGGGCCGGGCGGCGGGCTCGACGACCAGCGCGGGCACCGGCCCGGAGGCGGTCTCCAGGACGGTGGCGTGCTCGGCGAACGGGACCGGCGGGTTCGGCAGCAGCGCGAGCGACCGCTCGTTCACGGCCAGCGAGTGGCGGCGCGCGCCCTCGACGGACTCGTCGGCGGCCGTCGGGTCGGCGGCGCGGAGCCGCAGCCACTCGGCGATGTCGGGATCGAAACCGGTGCTCACGGGGCGGGACCTCCTGCCGTAGGACGTAGGACATCCTACAGTGCGGAGCCCGGGCGTCCAGAGCTGAGATGTGCAGGGAACCTCGCACCCGAGCCGAGTGGCGTGGATCTCGGCGGCTTCGGGTCACACGACACAAACGACCTGAAAGAGCGCGCCTAACGTCATCTGTAGAGCTGATCGCCGGTTCGGCGGGAGGCGGCGGGGCGCGGTGGCCGCCCCGTGGAGAGGAGCGCTGATGTCCATCATCATCGTGTTCGTGGCCCTCGTGCTCACCGGGGTGCTGGGGGCCCTGGTCTACCTCGCGGTCTTCGCGCGGGCCAGCCGCAGCGACACGCTTTTCACGCCCCCGGCGGGCCGCGGCGCGCGCGCCGCGCGGCGGGTGACCGGAGTGTACGTCCGCGACCCGCGGCAGGAGGGCGCCCTGTACCACCGCGGTTCGCCGCGGAACATCCGTCCCGGGCTCGACGACGGCAGGACGGAGGACGACGGCCGGATGCGCGGGGAGCAGCTGGTCGGACGGTGAAAAAGAAGGGTCTCCGGGGCCGCGCCCCGGAGACCCTTACGCGTCAGGTGTCAGGACCTGCGGTCGCCCGGGTTCCGGTAGGCCGACTCCGGGACGTGGTTCGGGATCGTGGCGAACTTCCCCTCGGCACGATCGAGGACCTTGACCGTCGCGGACTTCAGATCGAAGTAGAGCCCCACGAGCTCCAGCTCCCCGGCCTCGGCGCGCTCCCGCAGCCACGGGTAGGTGAGCAGGTGGTCGAGCTGCTGCATCACGTTGAGCTGGCTCAGCCGGGCCAGCGGGTCGTCGCCGTGGTCCTGCTCGGCGCGGAAGCGCTCCAGGGTCGGCCCGCCGAGCCGGAGCCAGCGCGACAGCCCCTCCAGGTGCGCGACCTCCTCGCCGCCCGCCATGACCGCGGCCATCGCGCCGCAGTTGGAGTGCCCGCAGACCGCGATCGTGCGGATGTCCAGCACGTTGGTCGCGTACTCCACCGTCGCCATGACCGAGTCGTCCGGGACGGCCGAGCCGTGCGGCGGGACGAAGTTGCCGACGTTCCGGTTGATGAACAGGTCGCCCGGCCCGCTGGCGGTGATGATGTTGGGCACGACGCGCGAGTCCACGCAGGTGATGAAGAGAAGCTCCGGCTTCTGCTCCATCGCCAGCTCGGCCATGATCGGCCGCACCAGCCCGGCGGTGCTGTCGTGGTACTCGCGGACGCCGTCGAGCAGGACGGAGGTCGGGGACGGGGTCTCGGCGGCGCTCGCGGAGCGTCGCTGCCGATTCGCCCATGGAGCCCACCAGCGTGCGGTAGGGGACGACTTACGCGGCGAAGACAAATCACCTGTCACCCCTCTTTCATACCAACCCTCGTGAACCTCGTCGATGTCGACCCTGCCTCCTTGGCGCTCGTGCGCCAGCCGCCACTGGTGGACGGCGTCGAAGGCGGCATGATCCATGAAGTCGACGTTGAGGTCGAGGTCCACGCCCGCCCCCGCCGGGACGGACCGCAGCGCGCGCGTCACCTTCGGCACCCCGAGGAACGTGAGCGTTCCCTCCACGACCACGTGCCAGCGGGGCGGGACGTCCCCGTCGCCGGGCGCGGGCAGGAGCCGCTCGGTCCGGACGGTGAGCCGCGTCAGCCGCCGCAGCGCCAGCACCGCCGTGACGGCGATGCCCAGCAGCACGCCCTCGCCGAGGCCGAGGACGACCACGCCGGCGAACGTGGCGGCGTAGGCGGGAGCCTCCCGATGGTCGCGCAGGTCACGGATCCGCGCGGGGTCCACCAGCCGGACGCCGAGCACCACCAGCAGCGCCGACAGCGCCGACAGCGGGACGCGCTCGATGACCGGCCCGCAGGACACCGCGAGCACCAGCACCCACACCCCGTGCAGCACGGCGGACAGCCGGGTCCGGGCGCCCGCCTCCAGGTTGGCGGTGCTGCGGACGATCACGCCCGCGACCGGCAGGCCGCCGAACAGCCCGGACACCGCGTTCGCGGCGCCCTGCGCGGCCAGCTCGCGGTCGAGGTCGGTGGGCGCGACCCCGGCGGGCCGGACGCGGTCGACCGCCACGCTGCACAGCAGCGACGCGACGGCCGCCACGACCGCGAGCGAGACGACGGCGCCCGCGACGCCGTGCGGCGACCCGTGCGGCAGCTCCGGAAGGCCCCAGCCGTGCGGGAGGGTCTCCGGCAGGTCCACCCGGTCGGCCCGCCACCCGAACGCCCACGTGGCGGCGGTGGCGGCGGCGATGGCGGGCAGCGGGCCGGGGACCAGGCGCAGCCGGCCGCCGCGCGGCAGCCGGGACCAGCCCAGCAGCACCAGCACGGTCAGCGCGGCGATGAGCGCCGAGTGCGGCGCCGGGTGCAGCAGCTGCGCCGGCAGCTCCCGCAGGTTGGCCACGGCGGACTCCTGCGGGCCGCCGCCCAGCACGACGTGGACCTGGCTGAGCACGATCACCGCCCCGACGCCGGCGAGCATGCCGTGCACGACGGCGGGCGACACGGCCAGCACGACGCGCGCCACCCGGCTCAGCCCGAGCACGATCTGCAGCAGCCCGGCGAGCAGGGTGATCGTGCAGGTGGCCCGCCAGCCGTAGGCGGCGATGAGGTCGGCGACCAGCACGGTCAGCCCGGCGGCCGGGCCGCTGACCTGCACCGGCGACCCGCCGGCCAGCCCGGCGACGACGCCGCCGGCGACGGCGGCGACGAGCCCGGCGGCGACCGGCGCGCCCGAGGCGACCGCGATGCCCAGCGACAGCGGGATCGCGACCAGGAACACGACGAAGGACGCGAGCACGTCCCGGCGCAGTGCGGATGCATTGAGTGGCCTTGAAGTCACTCTCCGTATCCAATCAGGATTCTCCGGTATCGCGCCCTGAACGCACCGCACGCGCCGCCCTCCGCGCGCCGGAGAACCGAGCGAGGACCGCCGGAAAACCGGCGGTCCTCGTCCCGTCGCTTGCGCGGTGCCGCGTCAGCGGCGGTAGTTCTCCCAGTCGTCGGGCTGCTGCCGCGACCCGTACGGGTTGCCGTCGTCCGGCTGCCCGCCCTGCTGGTAGCCGCCCTGCTGCGACGACCCGGGGTAGCCCGAGCCGTACGCCTGGGTGGCGCCCGGGTCGTGCGGCGCGGCCAGCGGGTCGCCGTTGTAGCTGCTGCCGCTGAAGTCGCCGTAGGCGCCCGTGCCGCCGCCCTGCCCGCCGGAGCCGTACGGCTCCCGCGACCCGCCGCTCAGCGGGTCGTCGTAGCGGGGCGACTCGCCGTACGCCGGCGCGGTCGGGTACCCGTCGGTGTGCGAGCCCTGGCCGTACCCGGCGCCGGACCCCGTGCCGGACGCGCCGTACCCGCCGTCGAACCCGCCGCCGGAGCCGGTCGCGCCGCCGGACGCCGGCGGGGGCCACGGACCCGTGCCGGAGCCGCCGCCCGAACCCGCGCCCGCGCCCGCGCCGGTGCCGAACGAGCCGGTGCCGAGCGGGTCGCTCAGCGGGTCGTTCAGCGACCCGTACGAGCCGCCGGAGTCCCCGGACGGGCCGCCCGCGGAGCGCTGCCGGTCGGTCTGGATGCGCTGGAGCAGCTCGTCCACGGTCGGCAGCTTGTGGTTGTCGGTGTCGGAGCCCGATCCGCCGGACGGCGCCCCGCCGAGGCCGCCGTGCGCCGCCGGAGCGGCCGGGGCCGGGGGAGCGGCCGGGGGAGCGGGCGGCATCGCCTCGGCCGGGCCGGGCAGCCCGCCGGTGGTCTCGCCGAACCCGCGCACGGGCTCCTCGGTGCGGCCGAGCGGCAGGCCCAGCGGGTCCGCCGCGGGCGGCGCCTGGTGCTGCGGCGGCGGCGGCGCCGACGAGCCGAGCGGCAGGTCGTAGGCGTCCGGGCGCCCGCCCGCCGGGCGCGAGCCGAGCGGGTCGCCCCCGAAGTCGCCGTACGACGGCTCGTGCGGGGACCCGTACTGGGGCTGGTCGGGGACGCCGTACTGCGGCTGGTCGCCGTAGCCGGGCTGGTCCTGCGTGCCGTAGTGCGGCTGGTCGCCGTGCCCGCCGAACTGCTCGCCGCCGCCGTAGGACGGGTCGTACTGGTCGGCCGCGCCGTACGCCGGCTGCTGCTCCTGCCCGCCGTACACCTGCTGGTCCGGCACGCCGTAGGGGGACTGCGGCCCGGTGCCGGACGGCCCGCCGAGCGCGCCGAGGTCCGCCGGGATCGGGTCGTGCGAGGTGGAGCCGGGATCGGCGGCGAACGGCGTGGCGCCCTGGAAGCCGCCGCCGGGGACCTGCTGCGGGCCGGTGCCGGACGGGCCGCCGAGGCCGTTGAGGATCGTCCCGTCCGCGCCGAGGGCGACCGGCTGGGTGAGGCCGGGCTGCTCGACGGCGGGCTGCTGCTCGGGCGGCGCCACGTGCTGGGTCGCCTGCGCCTGCTGGGCGGCGTGCCGGCCGTTCAGCGGGTCGGCCGCCGGGTCCGGCTCGCCCGCCTCCTGGCCGTGCTGCCACGGGAACTTGGGCTTGTCGAAGGTGATGGTGGCCCAGTAGTCGTCGTCCTCCATCTCGTCCGACGCCTGGCCGCCGGGAGCGGGCGGCGGCGGGGACGGGGGAGCGGCGGGGGCCGGGGCGGCGAGCGGCCCGCCGGCGACGCGCCGGTCGAAGCCGGGGTCGGGGGCTGCGCTGCCGTAGCCCTGGTCGTACCCGGGGCCGTAGCCGTCGTCCTGCACGCCCATGTCGTCGGGCGGCGGCGGGACGCCGCGGCGGCCGCGCGGCTGCTGCTGCGGCTCGTCGTCCATCCAGTCGTCGTCGTCGCGGCCCGCCCTGCTGGCCCGCAGCCCGAGCGCCACGAGGACGACCACCAGGACCACGACCACAATGAGGCCGAAGACCACGATGTAAGAAGTCATGCCACCACCCAATGCCTTGGCCCGGCGAGAGTCGTCGGCGCGGTCCGCGGGTCGGGCCCGTTCGTCGCCGGCGGTCGGTCATCCTCGGAGTAGGTCCGATTCTGTCCGACCGCTATGACCGTTGTCACACCCTTCGCGCACATTTACCCTCACCCGACGCGTACCGGCCGGCCCGTTCGGGCCACCCGCACACCCCTGTTGGCTCCAGCCCCCCGAAGGGGTCCGCGCCGACCCCGGCGCCCGGAGGCTCCACGGTCAACGCGCCTGATTGCCGCCGAAGTTCCCGGTGATCCGGCCGCGGCCCACCGTGTGCTCGGCGATGGCGCCGAGCGAGTCCCTGAGCTTGGCGCCCTGGCGGAACGGCGCCGGACCGTCCAGCGCGTAGATGGTGAACCGGTACCGATGCCGCTCTCCCTTGGGCGGGCACGGGGGCGCGTATCCCGCCTTCTTGCCTGTGGTGAGCCCCTCGACGGCGCCCTGGATCTCGGCGCCCTCGACGAGCTCGTTGGTCGTGCCGTCGATCCCCGCGATCACCCAGTGGACGTAGGCGCCCTCCGGGGCGTCCGGGTCGTCCATCACGATCGCGAACGACCTGGTCCCGGCCGGCGCCGACCAGTGCAGCGGCGGGGTCTTTCCCTCGCCGCCAGGGTACTTCGCGCAGCCGTACCGCGTGGGCAAGTCGCGCCCATCCCGGAAGACCGGGCTGGTCACGGTGAACCACTCCGACAGCTCGGCGCTCTTGTTCTGGGGCTGGCCGATCAGCCCGCAGCCGCCCAGCGCCGCGGTGAGCGCGAGGGCGCCCGCCGCGGCCAGGATCGGACGCCGGTCTCTGCTCTTCATTCGTTACGCTCCCGGGCGAGATCGTACGCTGCGCGCCGCCGGATCGCCGTCATCCGGGTCCCGCGCGCACCGCGCCGGTGGCGCCCCCTTTCTCGTCCGGCCCAACCTTAGGGCTTCCCCGGGTGTGGAACGGGCCTTTCGGCCGCCCGCGGCCGTGGCGCCGCTCGTCAACCGCGATGTGAGTTGCGTCATGCGTGGTTTGCCCCGTTCCAGGCGATTTTTTGGGAAGGAGTGGCGAGTTTCACACCCTTGGTAACGCTCCACTTTGCCGGATCGGGAAGTTTTCGTGTTCTTTCCTGGTTCTCGGTTGGTGTCGAGCACGTTCCATCGGCTAGTTTGTGAATGTCTTCACAAGCCGACCGTGACATAGGAGGCCGCAATGGCCAGGACCGCCGAGGAGACCCCTGGCGCTCCCCACATCCTCATCGTGGGTGGCGGCTATGTGGGCATGTACACCGCCCTGCGCCTGCAGAAGAAGCTCAAGAAGGAGCTCAAGCGGGGCGAGGTCAAGGTCACCGTGGTTGACCCCAACTCGTACATGACGTACCAGCCGTTCCTCCCCGAGGCCGCCGCCGGGAACATCTCCCCGCGGCACGTCGTCGTCCCGCTCCGCCGGGTGCTGCCCCGCTGCACCGTCCGCAAGGCGCGGGTCACCGAGCTCAACCACGACGAGGGCTGGGCGATCGTCCAGCCGCTGGCCGGGCCGCCGGAGCGGATCTCCTACGACTACCTGGTCATGGCCGCCGGCGCGGTGCCGCGGCTGCTGCCCATCCCCGGGCTGGCCGAGAACGGCATCAGCCTCAAGACCGTCGGCGAGGCCATCCACCTGCGCAACCACGTGCTGGAGCAGCTGGAGATCGCCGAGTCCACCGACGACGTCGACCTCCGCCGCAAGGCGCTCACCTTCGTGTTCGTCGGCGGCGGGTTCGCCGGCGTCGAGGCGATCGCCGAGCTCGAGGACATGACCCGCGACGCCACCAAGTACATGCGCAAGGTCACCCCGCAGGACCTGCGGTTCATGCTCGTCGAGGCCGCCGACCGCATCCTGCCCGAGGTCGGCCCCGACATGGGCAAGTGGACCGCCGAGCAGCTGCGCGGCCGCGGCATCGACGTGAAGATGAAGACCTTCCTGCAGTCCGCCGTCGACGGCCAGATCGAGCTGTCGGACGGCAGCAGCTTCCAGGCCGGCACGCTGGTGTGGAACGCGGGCGTCAAGCCGTCCCCGGTGGTCCGGCACGGCGACCTGCCGGTGGACGAGCGGGGCCGCGTCAAGGGCACCGAGTACCTCACCATCGAGGGCCTGGTGCGCGCGTTCACCGCGGGCGACAACGCCGCCATCCCCGACCTCACCCAGGACGGGATGTTCTGCCCCCCGAACGCCCAGCACGCCGTCCGGCAGTCCAAGGTGCTGGCCGACAACATCGTCCGGTCGCTGCGCGGCAAGGCCCTCAAGCCGTACGTGCACGGCAACCTCGGCGCCGTCGCCGGGCTCGGCCTGCACAAGGGCGTCGCGAACCCGATGGGCTTCAAGCTCAAGGGCTGGCCCGCGTGGATCTTCCACCGCAGCTACCACGGTGCGATGGTCCCGACGTTCAACCGCAAGATCCGCGTCATCGCGGACTGGACGCTCGCGCTGTTCCTCAAGCGCGAGACCGTCTCGCTGGCCAGCGTCGAGCAGCCGCGCGCCGACTTCGAGCTCGCGGCCCTGGACGACATCAAGCCGAAGGCGAAGTCGAGCGAGCCGGCGGCCTGACCCGCCCCCCTCGCCCGGCACCCGGAGCCCCGGCGGTCCCCGTGACCGCCGGGGCTCCGGCATGTCCGGCGGTGGGGGAGAATCGCCGGTGTGCGGATCGGGATCCTGGGGCCCCTGGAGGTGCGTGCGGACGGCGCTCCCGTCGAGGTCGGGGGAGCGCGGCTGCGGGCGCTGCTGACGCTGCTCGCCCTGGACCCCGGCGCCCTGCTGCCCGCCGAGCGGATCATCGACGCGCTCTGGGAGGACGCGGTGCTGCACCCGCTCACCGCGCCCGCCCGGATCCGCTGCGGCACGCGGGAGTGGTCGTGCTGAGGAGGCCGGTCGTGCTGGCGAGGCTGGGCGCGGTGCTCGTCGCGGCGGCGCTGGCCGTCCCGCCGCTGGTCCCGGGCACCGCGCGCGCCGACCAGGTGCGGGACGCGGTGACGCGGGTGCTGGAGTCCCTGGACGTGCCGGAGGCATGGACGCTGGCGCGCGGCGCGGGCACGACCGTCGCGGTCCTGGACTCGGGCGTGGACCCGCACCAGGCCGACCTCGCCGGCTCGGTGACGACCGGCCCCGACTACACCGAGGGCGCGTCGCCCGCCGGCGTCCCGCCGAAGCGGCTGCACGGCACCAACATGGCGTCCATCATCGCGGGTCACGGGCACGGCCCGGACGGCTCCCTCGGCGTGGTCGGGGTGGCGCCGCAGGCCCGGCTGCTGTCCCTGCGGGTGATCCTGGAACGGGACGAGCCGGGCTTCGCGGCGTTCACCGGGAACCGCCGCTACGCGGGCACGATCGCGGACGGCATCCGGTACGCCGTCGACCACGGCGCCGACGTGATCAACCTGTCGCTCGGCCGCTCGTACCCGACCGAGCGGGAGCGCGCCGCCGTCGCCTACGCGGTCGGCCGGAACGTCGTGGTGGTCGCGGCGGCCGGCAACGGCGGCGCCGACCGGACGGCCAAGCGCGGCGGCCACACCCGGTACTCCTATCCGGCGTCGTTTCCGGGCGTCATCTCCGTCGCGGCCGTGGACGCGCAGGGCCGGCACGCGAACTTCTCCAACCGCAACTCGGCCGTCGTCGTGTCGGCGCCCGGCGTCCAGATCATCGGCGCGGGGCCCGGCGACCGGTACTGGATCGGCGACGGCACGAGCCCCGCGACCGCGTTCGTGTCGGGCGTCGCGGCGCTGGTCAGGTCGCGGCATCCGGGCCTCGCCCCGGCGCTGGTCGCGCAGGCGGTGGTGGCGAGCGCCCGGCACCGTCCGGCCGGCGGCTACGACCTCGGCGTCGGCTTCGGGCGGGTCGACGCGCTCGGCGCGCTGACCGCGTCCGACGCGCTCGCGGGTGCCCGGACGGGCGGCGCGGGGCTGCCCGCCGGACGCCGGTTCGCGGCGGGGGACGTCCGGCCGGTCCAGGTCGTCCACCGGTCCGGCGCGCTCGTGGTGACCTGCGTCGGGCTCTGCGCGCTGTGCCTGGCGGGGCTGGTGGCGACCGGGTGGCGGTGGCGGGACGAGGCCTGGAGAATCGTCGCATGTGGTCGGAACCTGACGAGTACGCCGAGGCGGTCCTGGACACGGTGGACCGCATCCCGCCGGGCCGCGTCCTCGCGTACGGGGACATCGCCGAGATGGTGGGGCGGGGCGGGCCGCGGCAGGTCGGACGGGTGATGTCGCTGTTCGGCGGCGGGGTGCCGTGGTGGCGGGTGATCCGCGCGGACGGCCGCCCGCCGGCCTGCAACGAGGTCGAGGCGCACGAGCACTACCGCGCCGAGGGCACCCCGCTGCGGCCGGACGGCCGCCGCGTCGACATGGTCCGCGCCCGCTGGGACGGCCGCGCCTGACCCGCCCGGCCCGTCAGGACGCGCGGCCCGTCAGGACGCGCGGCCGGGGTGGAGGCGGCGCGCCGCCAGGACGACGATCAGGAGGACGGCGGGGCTGAGCGCCGCCGCGGCGACGGGGGCGTGCGCCATCAGCGCGCCGGCGACGGCGGCGCCCGCGGCGAGCGCGACGATGACCGAGGTCCGCAGCCCGGCAGCCGCGGTCTGCCCGGCGGTGAGGCCGCCCATGATCGAGGTGAGCGTGCCGGTGACGAACGTGGTGGTGACGCCGTCGGCGGCCATGCTGCGCGCCGCCGCGGTCTGCGCGCCCATCGCGGTGGACGACAGCGCGATCAGCGCGAGCAGCCCCGCGCCGTGCGGCTCCGCGCCGGCGAGCGCCCATCCGGCGAGGAACACCGTCTGCAGGGCGAGGACCACGCACAGGACGGCGGTGACGCGGGCGGGCCACACGTGCTCGGGGTCGGTGCGTCCGGCGACGCGGAACCCGGCGTACAGGCCGAGCGCGAACGCCAGCGTGGCGATCCCGCAGCGGGCCAGGTCGACGCCGTGCGCCTCGCCCGCCGCGAGGCCGAACAGCACGATGTTGCCGGTCATGTTGGCGGTGAAGACCTTCTCCATGCCGAGGAAGCCGACGATGTCGGTCGCGCCGGCGCCGAACGTCAGCAGCACCAGCAGCACGGCGCGCAGCCGGGCGGGGGAGAGGGCGGGCCGGCCCGCGGCCGCCGCGCCGGGGGTGCCGGGCGCGGCGGCCGTGGACAGGTCGGACGAGGTGGTCACCTTGCTCCTTACCGAGGGGACGGGACGCGGCGCGTCCGGGCGCGCCGGCGTGCGGCGGCGCGCCCGGACGGGCGGGCGCGTCAGTAGATGATCAGGCCGGCCACGGTGGCGACCACGAGGCCCGCCACCACCGGCACGAACGAGCGCCGGACGAGGTCCAAGACCCGCCCCCCGGCGAACCC
>NZ_WBMR01000489.1 GCF_008923365.1 Actinomadura montaniterrae | reverse complement strand
CGCTGGATCTGGTTGGTGCCCTCGTAGATCTGGGTGATCTTGGCGTCGCGCATCATCCGCTCCACCGGGAACTCCCGCGTGTACCCATACCCGCCCAGCAACTGGACCGCGTCGGTGGTGACGTCCATCGCCACGTCCGAGGCCAGCGCCTTGCACGCCGACGAAACAAAGGTCAGGTCCGGGATCTTCTCGCCGTGCATCGCCCGCTCGGACTTAATCGCCGCGTGATAGGTCAACTGCCGCGCGCCCTCCAGCCGCATCGCCATGTCCGCCAGCATGAACTGCACACCCTGGAAATCAGAGATCGGCTTGCCGAACTGGCGGCGCTCCTTGACGTAGCCGAGCGCGAAGTCCAGCGCGCCCTGGGCGATCCCCAGCGCTTGGGCGGCGATGGTGATGCGGGTGTGGTCCAGGGTGGCCAGCGCGGTCTTGAACCCGGTGCCCTCGGCCCCGATGATCCGGTCGCCCGGGATCCGCACGTCCTCCAAGATCACCTGCCGGGTCGGCGAACCCTTGATGCCCAGCTTGCGCTCCTTGGGCCCGAACGACACCCCCGGATCGGACTTCTCCACCACAAAAGCCGAGATCCCCCGCGCCCCGGCCGCCGGGTCGGTGACCGCCATGACGGTGTAGTACTCCGACACGCCCGCGTTGGTGATCCACATCTTGGCGCCGTTGAGCACCCAGGCGTCCCCGTCCCGCACCGCACGAGTCTTCATCCCACCCGCATCCGACCCCGCATCGGCCTCCGACAGGGCATAGGAGAACATCGCCTCCCCGCGCGCCACCGGCGCCAGGTACTTGCGCTTCAGTTCTTCCGAGCCCGACAGCAGGACGGGTACCGTGCCGAGCTTGTTCACCGCCGGGATCAGCGAGGACGACGCGCACGCCCGCGCGACCTCCTCGATCACGATCACCGTCGCCAAAGCGTCCGCACCCGCACCCCCGTACACCTCGGGGACGTGCACCGCGTGCAGGTCGTTGGCGACCAGCGCCTCCAGGGCCTCCTGCGGGAACCGGGCGTCCTCGTCCACCTCCGCCGCGAACGGAGCGATCTTGGCATCCGCCAGCTCACGCACCGTCGCCCGCAGCA
>NZ_WBMR01000488.1 GCF_008923365.1 Actinomadura montaniterrae | reverse complement strand
CGGGCCAGCCGGGGGTGCAGGCCGACGCTCGCCAGCACCCGCCCGCGCGGGGTCACCCGCCCGTCGCGGACGGCACCGAGGGCGTGCAGGACGGCGCGGGCGGCGTCCATCGCGGCGGCGGGCGGCGGATCGGGAAGCGCGAGGCCGCTCGCGTCCGGGTCGCCCCAGCAGGCGGCCTGGAGGGCGAACCCGGCGAGGTCGGCGAGCTCGATCTCCGGGCGGGGGCGCGCGGGCAGCCGGTCATGCTCGGCCTGCGTCCAGCACCGGTAGACGGTGCCGGGCGCCTCGCGTCCGGCGCGGCCCGCGCGCTGCTCCGCGGTGGCGCGGGACGCGCGGACGGTGGTGAGCGCGCCGAGCCCGCGGGCATGGTCGGTGCGCGGCTCGCGGGCCAGCCCCGCGTCCACGACGATCCGCACGCCGGGGACGGTGAGGCTGGACTCGGCGACGGACGTGGCGAGCACGACGCGGCGCCCGGCTCCGGGCGCGAGGACGGCGTCCTGCACCGCCGGCGGCGCCTGCCCGTGCACCTGCAGGACCTCGGCGGGGACGTCGGCGAGCTGCCCGGCCACGCGCGCGATCTCCCCGACGCCGGGCAGGAAGCACAGCACGTCGCCGTCGCGTTCGGCGAGCGCGCGCCGGACGGTCGCGGCGGCGTGCGCGAGGAGCGCCGGGTCGACCCGCATCCCGTGCGGCGGCGGGACGGGCCGCGGCGGCGGCGCCCACACGACGTCGACGGGGTGCAGCGCGGCCTCGGTCTCCACCACCGGCACGGGACCGTCGCCGCCGCCGAGGAGCCGGGCCCACGGGCCGGTGTCGGCGGTGGCGGACGCGGCGACCAGGCGCAGGTCGGGGCGGAGGGCCGCGCGGACGTCCAGCAGGAACGCCAGCGCGGTGTCGGCGTCGAGGCGCCGCTCGTGGCACTCGTCGAGGATGACCGTGCCGACGCCGTCGAGGCCGGGGTCGTCCTGCAGGCGCTGCAGCACCACGCCGGTGGTGACGACGTCGACGCGGGAGCCGGGCCGCGACTCGCCGCGGACGGTCACGCCGACGCTGCCGCCGACGCGCTCGCCGAGCAGCCAGGCCATGCGGCGGGCGGCGGCGCG
>NZ_WBMR01000487.1 GCF_008923365.1 Actinomadura montaniterrae | reverse complement strand
TGGTTCCAGGCGTCGCGGACGGATCCGGACGGGCCGTTCGGCGACTTCTACATGTGGAACGACACCGACGACAAATACCCCGACGCCCGCATCATCTTCGTCGACACCGAATCCTCCAACTGGACCTACGACCCCGTCCGCGGCCAGTACTACTGGCACCGCTTCTTCTCCCACCAACCCGACCTCAACTACGACAACCCCGCCGTCCAGGACGCCATGCTGGAAGTCCTGCGCTTCTGGCTCGACCTCGGCATCGACGGCTTCCGCCTGGACGCCGTCCCCTACCTGTACGCCCGCGAAGGCACCAACTGCGAGAACCTCCCCGAAACCCACGCCTACCTCAAACGCGTCCGCGCCGAAGTCGACCGCCTCTACCCCGACCGCGTCCTGCTCGCCGAAGCCAACCAATGGCCCGCCGACGTCGTCGAATACTTCGGCGACCCCGGCGCCGGCGGCGACGAATGCCACATGGCCTTCCACTTCCCCGTCATGCCCCGCATCTTCATGGCCGTCCGCCGCGAACAGCGCTACCCCATCTCCGAGATCATGGCCCAGACCCCCAAGATCCCCGAATCCTGCCAATGGGGCATCTTCCTGCGCAACCACGACGAACTCACCCTGGAGATGGTCACCGACGAAGAACGCGACTACATGTACACCGAATACGCCAAAGACCCCCGCATGAAAGCCAACATCGGCATCCGCCGCCGCCTGGCCCCCCTCCTGGACAACGACCGCAACCAGTTGGAGTTGTTCACCGCCCTGCTGCTGTCCCTGCCCGGCTCACCCGTCCTGTACTACGGCGACGAGATCGGCATGGGCGACAACATCTGGCTCGGCGACCGCGACGCCGTCCGCACCCCCATGCAATGGACCCCCGACCGCAACGCCGGCTTCTCCCAATGCGACCCCGCCCGCCTCTACCTCCCCGTCATCATGGACCCCATCTACGGCTACCAAGCCGTCAACGTCGAAGCCCAGGTCAACAACCCCGGATCCCTCCTGCACTGGACCCGCAAGATGATCGAGATCCGGCAGCGCCACCCCGTCTTCGGCGTCGGCACCTACGTCGAACTGTCCGCCTCCAACCCCTCCGTCCTCGCCTTCACCCGCGAGATCG
>NZ_WBMR01000486.1 GCF_008923365.1 Actinomadura montaniterrae | reverse complement strand
GGTCAGCGGCGGCCGCGGAACGTGCGGCGGAGGTCGGCGACCCACTCCTCCGGGATCTCCCACGGGATGAAATGGCCGCCGCGGTCGTGCGCGGTCAGGTTGACGTGGTTGTACCAGTCGCCGCGGTCGCTCCGGACGAAGTGCTCGACCCGCTGCTCGGTGGTGACGCCCGGCGGGTTCTCGTAGCCGACGAACGTGATGCCGGTGGGCGCCTCGATCACGGGCCACCGGTCGTGCGACGGCGTCCACGGGTACCGGTTGTTGTTGGCGTACGTCCGGACCGACGTGCCGATCGAGTTGGTCACCCAGTAGATCATCGCGTGCGTGAGCAGGTCGTCCCGGGTGAAGACGGTCTCGATGTCGCCGCCGTCGTCGCTCCACCGCGTCCACCGCTGCAGGATCCAGGCGAGCATCCCGGCGGGCGAGTCCGACAGCCCGTACGCCAGCGTCGACGACTCCAGCAGGTGCGCCGAGAGGTGCACCGCGAACCGCCGCTCCATCTCGATGGCGCGCTCACGGACGCCGGGCGGGCCGTCCGGGAGGGGATGCCCGCCGGTGATGTCCCACCCCCGGTCGCCGTTGAACAGGGTGAGCTTCAGACCGGACCCGATGTGGATCCCGTACAGCTCGTCGGCGTACTTGTGCCCGAGCTGGCCGGTGACCAGCGCACCGACGTCACAGCCCGCCGCCGCGTACCGCTCGTACCCGAGCGTCCGCGTCATGAGGACGTGCCAGAGGTCGGCGACCTTCCAGAAGTTCATGTCCGGGTGATGCGGCAGCGGGCCCGAGAACCCGAACCCCGGGAACGACGGGACGATCACCTCGAACGCCTCGGCGGGATCGCCCCCGTACGCGCCCGGATCCGCCAGCGGGTCCACGACCTTGGACCAGTGCCAGAACGTCCAGGGCCAGCCATGCGTGAGGATCAGCGGCGTCGGATCGGGACCCGCGCCCGGACGGCGCATGAAATGCACCGGCACGCCCTCGATGTCGACGCGGTAGTGCTCGTAGGCGTTGATCGCGGCCTCGGCCTTGCGCCAGTCGTACCCGTCCCGCCAGTACTCGACGAGCCCCTGCAGGTAGGTGCGCTTCACGCCGTAATAGCCGTCGTCGTTGCCCGCGTCGTCCGGCCAGCGCGTCAACTCCAGCCGCCGCCGCAG
>NZ_WBMR01000485.1 GCF_008923365.1 Actinomadura montaniterrae | reverse complement strand
CGGAGCGTGTTGAGTTGGGTGATGAGGGGGGCGATGGTGGTGTTGTCGCGGTCGGCGGCTTCCCAGTCGCGGGGGCGGTACTGGTATTTCTCCGAGTCGCGGTATTCCTCGCTGCCGGGGCGGACGGGGGTGTTCTCGCAGAGTTCGTAGCCGGAGTAGATGCCCCAGGTGGGGGAGAGCAGGGCGGCGAGGATGGCGCGGATCTCGAAAGCGGGGCGGCCGCCGTGCTGGAGGTATTCGTTGAGGATGTCGGGGGTGTTGGTGAAGGCGTTGGGGCGCATGTAGGCGGCGGCGGGGCCGGTGAGTTCGGTGAAGTAGTCGGTGAGTTCGTCGGCGGTGTTGCGCCAGGTGAAGTAGGTGTAGGACTGGTGGAACCCGATTTTGGCCAGGGTGTGCATCATGGCGGGGCGGGTGAACGCCTCGGCCAGGAACAGCACGTCGGGGTCGGTGTGGTGGATGTCGGCCAGGAGGCGTTCCCAGAAGTCGACGGGTTTGGTGTGGGGGTTGTCGACGCGGAAGATCCGCACGCCGTGGTCGATCCAGTGCCGGATGACCCGGCGGACTTCGGTGTAGAGGCCTTCGGGGTCGTTGTCGAAGTTGAGGGGGTAGATGTCCTGGTATTTCTTGGGTGGGTTCTCGGCGTAGGCGATGGTGCCGTCGGCGCGGGTGGTGAACCATTCGGGGTGCTGGGTGACCCAGGGGTGGTCGGGGGAGCATTGCAGGGCCAGGTCGAGGGCGATTTCCAGGCCGTGGTCTGAGGCGTAGGCGACGAAGGCGTCGAAGTCGGCGAGGGTGCCCAGGTCGGGGTGGATGGTGTCGTGGCCGCCGTCGGGGGAGCCGATGGCCCAGGGGGAGCCGGGGTCATACGGGCCGGCGTCCAGGGTGTTGTTGGGTCCTTTGCGGTGGCTGGTGCCGATGGGGTGGATGGGGGGGAGGTAGACGACGTCGAAGCCCATGTCGGCGATGGCGGGCAGGCGTTTCATCGCGGTGCGGAACGTTCCGGAGATGGGTCCGCGGCGGCCCATGGGGTCGTAGGTGGCGCCTTCGGAGCGGGGGAAGAACTCGTACCAGGCGCCGTACAGGGCGCGTTGCCGGTGGACGACCAGCGGGTACCAGTCCGACACCGTCAGCAGGTCCCGCAGCGGATGCCGCTCCAGCACGTCCGCCACATC
>NZ_WBMR01000484.1 GCF_008923365.1 Actinomadura montaniterrae | reverse complement strand
GTCGCCGCGCTGCGGCTGCCGGGCGAGCCGGGCGCGGACCGTCCCGCCGAGATCGACATCCAGGTGCGGCCCGGGCACCGCCGCCGCGGCCTCGGCCGCCGGCTGCTCGCCGCCGCCGCCGAGGGGCTGCGCGCCGACCGCCGCACCAGCGTGATCGCGCAGGTCCACGCGGGCACCCCGGCGGTCCCGTTCCTGGAGTCGCACGGATTCGAGTGCGTGCTGGTGCTGCGCGGCATGGTGCTGCGGCTGGACGAGGTCCCCCCGGAGCGGATCGCCCGGCTCGTCGCGGCGGGCCCGGCCGGATACCGGCTGATCCGCTGGCAGGGCGTCGTCCCCGACGAGCACGCCACCGCCCTCGCGCACGCCAAGCACGCCATGGCCGACCTCGCCGAGTACGAGGGCGCCCCCTGGGACGCGCACCGCGTCCGCGAGACCGCCGAGGTGGTCGCCAAGCGCGGCGACGACCTCTACACCGTCGCCGCCCTCGACGCCTCCGGCGCGGTCGTGGCCGGCTTCACCGAGATCGTCGTCCCGCACGACGCGGCCGGGCGCGCCGCCCAGTACGACACGGCCGTCGCCCCCGAGCACCGCGGCCGCCGCCTGGGCATCTGGGTGAAGGCCGCGATGCTGGAGTGGCTCGCGGCCGAGCGCCCCGAGGTCCGCGAGATCGAGACCGACAACCTGGGCGACAACGAGCACATGCTCGCGGTCAACGAGGAACTGGGCTTCCGCGTCGAGCGCGAGTCCCTGGAGTACCAGGCGCCCGTCTCCGTCCTCCCCTGAGCTCTTCCTCCCGTCCCCCCTGGGCCGAGCCCGCTGCGGGCGGCCCGCCGCCCGCTCCCGCCTATCCACAGAATCCCGTTCTTGTTCCGCCCGCCGGCGCCCGCGGCCACGCTGAATCCCGGGCGCGGCAGGGGGCCGTGCCCGCGAACGGGGGAGGTGGCCCATGGGCGGGCGGTTCGAGCTGGAGGTCCCGGAGTCGGTGACCACGCGGTTCCTGGTGGCGACCCAGGCGCGGACGCTCCCCGGGCCCGGCCGCCTCCCCGAGGCCATCGGCGACGGCGCGCTCGCGCGCGAGGCCGCCGCGATGCTGGCCTCGGCCCGCCTCGTCGTCGAACCCGTCACGCGCCCGTCCGGCGACCTGAAGACCCGGTTCCACCGGCTCGCCGCGCCACCCGGACGGCTCGGGACGGTCGTCGGCGCCCGCCGGCACATCGCGGTCACCGCCGCGGGCCCGCCCGCCGGGCA
>NZ_WBMR01000483.1 GCF_008923365.1 Actinomadura montaniterrae | reverse complement strand
CAGCCGGTAGCCGGGCGTCGGGTCGTCGTCGTCCGGCTCGCCGTCGCCGAACGGCTCGTCGCCGATCGGCAGGGCGCCGTCCTCGTCGCCGGGCCGGCGCCGCTGCCGCCAGCCGAGGACCAGCCCGACGATCACCAGCACGCCGCCGCCGCCGAGCACCAGCGGGAGCAGCACGCCGGAGTCCGCGGCCGGGGAGTCGGCGGACGGGGTCGGCGTGGCGGACGGCGCCGGCGCCGCCTCGACCGGCCCCTTCGACGTCTTGTTCAGCGTGTTCGCGGCGACGAGCGCGCGGACGGCGTCGACCGACCCCGCGCAGGTCGCCGAGCCGGTCGGGTGGCCGCGCCGGGCGGGCGAGCCCTCGACCAGCGCCTGCCGGACCTCGTCCGGGCTGAGCTTGGGGTAGCGGGAGCGGATCAGCGCGGCGACCCCGGCGACCATCGCGGACGAGGCGCTGGTGCCCGTCCCGACGACGTAGCCGTTGCTGGCGTCGGCGCTGACGATGTCGACGCCGGGCGCGCACACGCTCGCGTGCGAGTTGCGGTTGCTGTCCTTCCACAGGTGCAGCTTGCGGTCGAGCGCACCGACCGCGATCACGCCGGGGTAGGCGGCGGGGAAGTTCTTGCGGTCGGCGCCGGAGCCGTCGTTGCCGGCCGACGCGATCAGCACGACGCCCTTGCTCAGCGCGTACTTGATCGCGTTCTCCTGGGCGGGGTTGCCGTTGTAGGACTGCCGGCCGCCGCCGAGGGACATGTTGATGATGCCGGCGCCGTGGTCGACCGCGTACCGGATGCCCTGCGCGACGGCGTCGCGGGCGCCGGTGGTGGCCGAGGTGTCGGTCTTGCGCAGCGGGTCGTTGTTCTCCAGCGTCACCCGGACGGACAGGATCCTGCTCTGCGGCGCGACGCCGAGCATGCCCTGGGCGAGGCCGGGGCCGTGCCCGTGACCAGCGATGATGCTGGCCATGGACGTCCCGTGCAGGCCCCAGTAGCGGCTGCCGGGGCTGCGCGCGCCGCTGGTGAGGTCGGGGCCGGTGACGACACGGCCGGTGAGGTCGGGGTGGCCCTTGTCGACGCCCGTGTCGAGGACGGCGACCGTGACGTTGGCGCCCTTGGAGTAGTGCCAGGCCTTCTGGGCGCGGAGCACGGTCAGGTGCCATTCGCGGGCGCGGATCTGGTCGGTCGCGGTGCGCATGGCCGCGCCGGCGGCGGCGCCGCGGACGGAGCGCGGCGCGCTGCCGGCCTCGTCGCGGACGAGCGCGGCGGGGACCGCCACCGCGGCGGCGAGGGTGAGCACGGTGAGCGCCGC